>NZ_JBITJV010000058.1:0-46763 GCF_044460385.1 Streptomyces sp. NPDC050121
TTTCACCTTTCTATCCGCCTAGTGGGGCGGGGTGTCGCCGGGCGTCACCCCCCCCCCCCCCCCCCCCCCCCCCCCCCCCCCCCCCCCCCCCCCCCCCCCCCCCCGCCGCTGTCGGCCCGAGCCGGACGTCAGTCCTCCGTCGAGGCCGAGACGGCCGGGGCGCTCGTCTGCGCCGCCGCCGTCTTCTTCGACACCGCCTTCGCCGCCTTCTTGGCCGTCGTCTTCTTGGCGACGGTCTTCTTCGCGGCCGTCTTCTTGGCCGCCGTCGTCTTCTTGGTGGCGGCCTTCTTCGCCGTGGCCTTCTTCGCCGTCTTGCGGGCGGCCGTCTTCTTCGCCGGAGCGGCCTCCGCCTCCTCGGCGGGCGCCTCGGTGTCCGCGGCCTCCTCGGCCGCGGGCTCCGTCACGGCCGACGGGACGACCATGACGGCCGTCTCCTCGGACGCGGTCGGCGCGGTGGCCTTGCGCACGGCGCGGCGCCGCGGGCGGGCCGGGGCCGCGCTCTCGGCGACGGGCTCGTCGGCCTGCCCGGCCTCGGCCTGCGCCACCGCAGCGGTCTCGGCGGTGGGAGCCTCCACGACGGGAGCCTGCGCGGGCGCCGACTCGGCGACCGTCACCACGGCGGCCTCGGCCCCCGCCGGCGAACCGGCCGGCGCGGACACCTTGCGGGTGGCGCGACGACGCGTACGGCCCTTGGGCGCGGCCTCGTCGACGACGGCGGCCTCGGCGGCCGGAGCCTCGACGACCGGGTCCTCGACGGCGACCGGCTCGGCGTACGCGGCGACGGCCTCGGCCGGCTGCACCGGACGCCCGGCCTCCGCCTCGACGGTGACCTCCTGCGCGGTGGGCGCCTCCACGGCCGCTTCCACGACCGGCTCGGCGGCCTGTTCGGCGACCGGCTCGGCGGGCTCCGGCGTGGCGAACGTCCCGGAGCCGCCCGCCCTGCGCGACTGACCGCCGCGCGGCGCACCCGCCGGAGCGGACGCCCGGCGGCTCGCCCGGCGCCGGCCACGGCCACGCGTGGCAGCGGCCTCCGCCTCGGCGATGCTGCTGTACAGCTCCTCGTCGGCCGCGAACTCCGGCGCGGCGAGCGCGACGGGCTCGGCCACCTCGGCGGCGATCTCGGCCTCGGTCTCCGCCTCCAACTCGACGCTCACGAGGGGCTCGACGACCTCGGCCGCCACCGTCTCGTGGTCGTGCTCATGGCCGTCGCCACCGCGGCCGCGCTTCTTGCGCTTGCCACCGCCGCCGACGGCGGCCGGCTGCTCCATGTGGACGATGACGCCGCGCCCGTTGCAGTGCACACAGGTCTCGGAGAACGACTCCAGCAGGCCCTGTCCGACCCGCTTACGGGTCATCTGCACGAGCCCCAGCGACGTCACCTCGGCGACCTGGTGCTTCGTACGGTCGCGGCCCAGGCACTCCAGCAGCCGGCGCAGCACCAGGTCCCGGTTGGACTCCAGCACCATGTCGATGAAGTCGATCACGATGATGCCGCCGAGGTCGCGCAGCCGCAGCTGGCGCACGATCTCCTCGGCCGCCTCCAGGTTGTTCCTGGTGACCGTCTCCTCCAGGTTGCCGCCCTGGCCGGTGAACTTGCCGGTGTTGACGTCGACGACGACCATCGCCTCGGTCCGGTCGATCACCAGCGAACCGCCGCTGGGCAGCCAGACCTTGCGGTCCAGCGCCTTGGCGAGCTGCTCGTCGATCCGGTACGTGGCGAAGGCGTCGACCTCGGACGTCCACCTCGACAGCCGGTCGGCCAGGTCGGGCGCGACGTGCGAGACGTAACCGTGGATCGTCGACCAGGCCTCGTCACCGCTGACGACGACCTTGGAGAAGTCCTCGTTGAAGATGTCGCGAACGACCCGGACCGTCATGTCCGGCTCGCCGTACAGCAGCGTCGGGGCGTTGCCGCTCTTGGCCTTCTTCTGGATCTCCTCCCACTGCGCCTGGAGCCGCTCGACGTCGCGGCGCAGCTCGTCCTCGCTGGCGCCCTCGGCGGCGGTGCGCACGATGACGCCCGCGTCCTCGGGGACGATCTTCTTGAGGATCGTCTTCAGCCGGGCCCGCTCGGTGTCGGGCAGCTTGCGGCTGATGCCGGTCATCGAGCCCTCGGGGACGTACACGAGGTAGCGGCCCGGGAGGGAGACCTGGCTGGTCAGCCGGGCGCCCTTGTGCCCGATCGGATCCTTCGTCACCTGGACGAGGACCGACTGACCCGACTTGAGGGCGGCCTCGATGCGGCGCGGGCCGTTCGCCATGCCCAGTGCCTCGAAGTTGACCTCACCGGCGTAGAGCACCGCGTTGCGGCCCTTGCCGATGTCGATGAAGGCGGCCTCCATCGACGGCAGCACGTTCTGGACCTTGCCCAGGTAGACGTTGCCGACGTAGGAGGTGGCCTGCTCCTTGTTGACGTAGTGCTCGACGAGCACGCCGTCCTCCAGGACGCCGATCTGGGTGCGCTCGCCGCTCTGGCGGACGACCATCACCCGCTCGACGGCCTCGCGGCGGGCCAGGAACTCGGCCTCGGTGATGATCGGGACGCGACGACGCCCCTGCTCGCGGCCTTCCCGGCGGCGCTGCTTCTTGGCCTCCAGACGCGTGGAGCCCTTGATGGACTGCACCTCGTCGGACGGCTCGGAGGGCTTGCGCGGCTCGCGGACCTTGACGACCGTGCGCTCGGGGTCTCCGTCACCCGTCTCGGCCTCGGTCGAGGAGTCGCCGGCGCGGCGACGGCGACGACGGCGACGACGGCTTCCGGCGGTGGAGCCACCGGCCCCGTCCTCCGCGTCCTCGGCGTCCTCGTCCTCCTGCTCGGCGGTGTCCTCGGCGTCCTGCTCGGCCTGCTCGGCGGCGAGGTCGTCGGCCTCGGTGTCCCCGGACTCCCCCTCGCCGTCGGCGGCATCGCCACGACGACGGCGACGACCGCCACGGCGGCGACGGCGACGCGACCCGGTCTCCTCGCTGTCGTCGTCACCCTCGACGACGTCCTCGGCGGCCTCGTCGGCCTCTTCCGGCTCCTCCTCGGCGGCGGGCGCGGCGGTCACGGCGGGCGCCGGAGCGGCGGTCTCGGTCTCCTCGACCCCGGGGGCACCCCGGCGGCGACGGCGACGGCGCGAACCGGCCGGCTCCTCCACCGGAGGCTCCGCGGCCTCCTCGGGCTCCTCGGCCTCGACGACTTCCTCGGCCACGGCGGCGGCAGCCTCGGCCGCGGCCCGCTGCGGCGTCTGGAACTGCGGCTCGGCGAACACGGGCGCCTGGAACACGGCGACCGCGGGCCGCGCCGGGCGACGCGGCGCGTCCTCCTCGCCGTCGCCCTTCACCGGCTCGGGCGCGGAGAAGCCACCGGCGGCCCGACGGACCACTCGCCGACGCCCACGCCGCGGACCGGCGTCCTCGTCGGCCTGAGCGGCAGGGGCCTCGACAGCCTTCGGCTCTTCGACAGCGGCGGCAGAAGCGGGAGCGGCGGCGGGAGCGGCGGCGGGAGCGGTGACAACCGGCTCGGCGGCCGCCGCGGTCACCTCCGCCGCTTCGGTCGCCTCGGTCACTTCGGCGACCTCGGCCTCGGCGGGCGCGGAGACCCGGCGCGTGGCGCGACGGCGAGTACGGGGAGCGGCCTCGGCGGGAGCCTCGTCGGCCACGGCAGGAGCCTCGGCCTCGGCGGCGGGCGTCTCGGCCTCCGGGGCGCCGGCGGGCGCGGTCGCCCGGCGGGTGGCCCTGCGCCGCGTACGGGGCGCGGGTGCCTCGTCGGCCACCGGGGCGGTGGGCGCGGTCTCGGTCTCGGACTCTGCGGCGGGCTGTTCCACGACGGCGGCCTCCTGGGCGGCGGTCTCGACGACCTCGGCCGGAGCGGCTCCGGCGGGCGCGGACACGCGACGCGTGGCCCGGCGGCGGGTGCGGCGAGGAGCGGCGTCCTCGACGGCGGTTTCCTCGACTGCGGCCTCATCGGCGATGGCCTGCTCGGCGAGCGGCTCGGCGGCGGCCACAGGCACGACCGTCTCGGCGGCCTCGGCGGCGGCCGGAGCACCGGCGGGCGCGGAGGCACGGCGGGTGGCCCGGCGCCGCGTACGAGGCGCGGCCTCGGCGGCTTCTTCGACCTCTGCGACCGCGGCGGCCTCTTCGGCTTCCTTGGCCTTGACGTCGGCGGTCCGCAGATCCTCCTCCGCCAGCTCCTCGACGGACTCCACGGCCGGTATGGCCGGCGTGGTGATCTCGGCCGAGGTGTCGGCGGCGGCGACCGGCGGACCCGCTGGCCGGGAAGCGGCACGGCGCCGACGACGCGGCGGCAGGGTGTCGCTGGGGGTGTTCGATTCGGAGTCCGTCACGGACTCTGTGGATTCGGTTGGCTCGAGCATGCGGGCGTTTCTCCCGTCAGGCTCCCGGGCGCCGCGCCTGGTCCGGCGTCGATCACGGGGGATCGATCGCCGTTGACGTCCGCGGCTCGCGCGATGCGCGGTGCCGCCGTCCGGGGCGCGGGCGCCGCACGGGAGCTCTCTGTGTCCTGTCTCGCCGGTTCCGTACGCCGAATGCGTACGGCCTGGCGAAAGTCTTCTGGTCGGTGCGCTGCCCGACCCAGGTGGCTCCCGAGTCCGAGGGCGGCGCTACGACGTCCGTCCCTTCGCGGAACCTTCCCTACGCGGGCGCCTTCGCGGCGGCAGCGGGTACGGCCGTTGTGGGGGCCTGTGCTGCCTCGCGGTCGGGCGCGAGCGGGTCGGTCACCGTGCCGGTCTCTTCATCGAAAAGCCCCTGCGCCAGCCTGGTCACCGCTGCGGGGACCGGCGGCGCCAGGTCGGCCACGGCGCGGAGACCGGACAGGACGTCGTCGGGTCGTACGGCAGGCGTCACGTGCCGAACAACCAGCCGCAGTATCGCACAGGGCTGGTCGGTCGGCCTATCAGCAGGTTCACTGTGCGTTTCAAGTTGTACGACCGCGGCCCTGGCGTCGAAGGTGCGGACGCCGTTCTTGGTCATGCGCTGAACCTCGACGGTGTCGGCCTCGTTGAAGGCCTCCACCGCGCGATCGGCGTCGGTCGGGTCCACCCCGGCCAGCCGCAGCTCCCAGACGGAGGCCGTCAGCCGGTCGGCGAGCCCCGACGTCCGGGCCTCGACCGCGTCGACGACGTCGAGCCCGGCGGGCAGCGACTCGTCGAGGAGAATTCTCAGTTTCTCCGGGTCACGCGCCGCGGTCAGCGCGATCTCCAGGTACTCCGCCTCACTGCCCGTGCCGGTGGGTGCGGCATTGGCGTACGACACCTTCGGATGCGGCGTGAACCCCGCCGAGTACGCCATCGGCACCTCGGCACGGCGCAACGCACGCTCGAAGGCGCGCTGGAAGTCACGGTGGCTGGTGAACCGGAGGCGGCCGCGCTTGGTGTAGCGCAGTCGGATGCGCTGCACCGCGGGTGCGGGTGGCGGGCCTTCGGGCTGTCGCTTGCCCAGTGTCGTTCAGTCCTTCGTGAGAGCGGTCGTACTCCTACCAAGAGTACGTGTCTCGCCCTCCGATGGTTCCCGCCGGACGACGGCCTCCCGCTCGCTCGGCTTCCCGGGCCGCCCGAAGAGCATCCGGCGCACGTCCTCGCGGGCCTGCCGGGCCGTCTCCCGGGCGGCGGCCAGCGTCTGCCGGGCGGTGCGGCCCACGCTGCGCGCGGCCCGGGCCGCGGGACGCAGCACGGCGTCCCGGACCAGGTGCCCGAGCGGGGTGAGGACGGTCCGGTACGCCCAGCGCACCGGCTCGACGAAGATCCACCGGAAGAGCGTGCCGAGGAACCGTCCGACGGCGAGCGAGATCCGTCCGGCGATCCGCCAGGCATGCCCCAGGGCGTCCCCCACCTCCCGCGCGAGAACCGCGAGGAAACGCCCGACGGGAGCGAGCACCCAGCGCCACAGAGCCGCCGCGGGCAGCACGACCACGATCCGGGTGATCCAGTACAGGACGAAACCGATCCCCCTGACCAGCATCACCAGGCCCAGCCACACCGCTCGCGCGCACCAGCCGATCGCCCGCCCGACCGGCGCGAGGATCCACGCGTGGACCCAGCGGGCCGGAACGACGACGAGGTACCGCGCCAGCCACGCCACACCGGTGTACGCGCCGACGCCGACGGCGGCGAGGACGGCCCCGATCCCCTTCAGCAGCCAGAGCACCGCAAGCCCGGCGGGCGTCAGCACGCGCGCGTACACCCACGCCAGTCCGGCCCCGGTCCCCCGCGCCAGCCACGCGATGCCGTGCCCGACCAGGGTGAGGACGTACCGGTAGAACCACACCACCGGCACGACGAGCAGCACCTTCCCGAGCAGGCCGGCCACCCGGCCCACGGGGACGACGACGTACCGCCACAGCCCGATCAGCGGCCGGACGAACAGCGCCTTCCCCAGCCACAACAGGGCTCGCCCCAGCGGCCGGAGGACCGTGTCCCTGAGGAACCGTCCGACGACGACGAGCGCGTCCCACGCCATCCGCACGGGCACGACCAGCACGAGCACGACGATCCGCACGGGCAGCCTGATCGCGACGACGAGACACCCCTCACCCGCCCGGTCGGGCGTCCGGGTGGGCGGCTGGGTGGGCGGCTGCGCAGGCGGTGCGGCGGGCGGCTTCTGCAGGTCCATGTCGACGTAGACGCCACGGGCGCGCCTGCGGATGCACTGACCAGCCGGAACGCGGCTCTCAAGGCGACGTCACCTCTTCCGGGTCCTGGCCGCCTTGCCGGCCCTGGAGGCCTTCGGCCGACGGACCGGGGCGGCCGACCGGGGCACGGCCTTGACGTGCGGGACGGAGAACTCCCGGTTGGTCGCGGTCTGTTGACGGATGGCGTCGGGCAGGTCCGGCATCGCCAGCAGCGCGTCGCAGGCCCGGACGGCGACCGTGTGATCGCCGACCCAGTAGGCGCAGATGGAGAACTCGAAGAGCAGACCCCACTGGTACACCCACGACTTGGTGAACAGCAGGTCGTCCGGCTCGCGTGCGCCGACGACCCCGCCGAGCAGGGCGTACGCGGTGCGATAGCGGCTCTGCAGGCGCAGTCGCGAGGCCAGTTCGTAGACGGCTTCGAGGCGGGCGGGGCGGGACTCCCAGGCGCGGGAGAACGCGTCCATGGCGCCGGGCCAGTCGTCGGCCTTCTCCGCTTTGAGGATCCCGGCCTCCAGAAGCGAGCAGTACACCTCCTCGCCCCAGCCGCCGAGGCCGGCCCGCCGCTCGTACAGCTCGATCGCCTCGTCCACGTGTCCCAGGTCGCGTTCGGTGTTGGCGAGGTAGAAGACGGTGCGCGGGTTGGTGGGATCGCGCTCCAACTCGCCCCGCAGCAGGCGCGCGTCGCGCTCGAACTTGTCGCTGCGACAGCCGCCGTCCGCGTGGTCCTCGATGACGAGCGCGTCCAGGTTCTCCTGCCGGTCGGGCTCGTCGGTGCAGGGGTACTCATGGGTGACGCCCTCGTAGCGCCAGGCCCGGTCGCCGCGCATGAGGTGCTTGAAGCGGTGCTGGGTGCCCGGAGTGTCGTAGCGCAGCATGTACGAGCCCGCCGTCAGCCGGGGCAGCGGGGCGTCCTGGCGCATGACGTGGTCGGCGTCGAGGGTGAGCAGGTAGTCGGCCTTGCCGCGGGCGTGCTGGATGTTCTGCGTGCGGTTGTGCCCGAAGTCGACCCAGGGTTCCTCGTGGAGCTCGCCCGGGATGCCGTCGAGCACCTTGCGGATCAGCTCCTGCGTTCCGTCCGTCGAACCGGTGTCGGAGATCACCCAGTAGTCGATGAGGGGGCGTACGGACTGCAGGCAGCGTTCGATCACCCGCGACTCGTCCTTGACGATCATGCACAGGCACAGGGTCTGCTGTTTCACGGGCGTCAAGGTGACACAGGCCTGGCGCGGGGCCGCCCATCCACGCGGGAAGCGGGCCGCAACGCTCCCCGAACGGCCGCGAAGACACCAGGTCGGGCGACCGCGGCGAAGAATGACCCATCAGCGCGCATCGATTAGTCCGATACGTCGATAAACAGACACTTTCGGGCCATACGCCTCGCCGGAGCCCGTTCCCCGGGTCAGGCTCGCCCTCAGGTTCGGGGACCGCCCGGACCGGTCGATGCAAGGAGCATGAGAATGCGACCTGAGTTCGGACCGTACTCCCTCCTCGGGCCGGTGGCCCGGCACAGATGCAAGCAGGCCGGCATGGTGGCCTCGCTCGCCGTGGTCCTGGCGGCGGGCGTGATCAGCCCGGCCGCCGCGGCGGCGCGCAGCGTCACCGACTACGCGCGGGCGGAGGCCACCCCCAGCGGCGGCGACAAGTGCAAGCAGCCCAGCCACCACAAACCCCGGGCCGCCGAGGCGGCCGCCAAGGACCAGTGCAAGGGCCCCACGGGCCCGACCGGCCCCAAGGGCGCGACCGGAGCCACGGGGGCTACGGGGGCGACCGGAGCCACCGGCGCGACCGGAGCCACGGGAGCCACGGGCGCGACCGGCCCCTGCATCGACCTCGACGCGGCGCAGGACTCCAACGACTTCGAGCTCCGGGCCGCGCTGTTCAACACGCGAGCGTACGCGGGTATCCACGACCTCCGGGACGGCACTCATCCCTTCCTGTGGACCGATCTCAGCACGCACCCCAACTACCCCCTGGGTGGTGTGGATTCGCAGGGCGCCCCGGTCGGCTTCGCCTGCGCCATCGGCCTCAACGCCCACAGCCAGAACGCCGGGGACCCCATCAAGTTCGACATCATCACCACCGTGGGCCAGGTCTGGGAGACCACCTGCGTAGAGCAGAGCACCCTGCCCAATGCCACCCTGAACTGCAATAACGCACAGGGCCTCCCCCAGCCTTGGGTGAGGGTCAACCTTCAGCCCGCGGCCCTCGCCATCAACAGCGGCACGGCCGTCACACCCAACTGACGAGCCACTGACCCACCAACGGGGTGTGTGTGGAGGGCCGGTCGACCGGCCCTCCACACACACCTGACGGCTCATGACCGCGGGTCAGTGACCGTGCCCGCTCCCCGCCGGCTGCTTCACCGTCAACGGCAACAGCTTCTTGCCCGTGGGACCGATCTGAATTGTCGTGTCCATGGCCGGACACACCCCGCAGTCGAAGCAAGGCGTCCAGCGGCAGTCCTCGACCTCTGTTTCGTCGAGGGCGTCCTGCCAGTCCTCCCAGAGCCAGTCCTTGTCGAGGCCCGAGTCCAGGTGGTCCCAGGGCAGGACCTCCTCGTAGGTCTTCTCACGCGTCGTGTACCAGTCGACGTCCACGCCGAAGGCGGGCAGCGTCTTGTCGGCGCACGCCATCCAGCGGTCGTAGGAGAAGTGCTCGCGCCAGCCGTCGAAGCGGCCGCCGTCCTCGTAGACGGCCCGGATGACCGCGCCGATGCGGCGGTCGCCGCGCGAGAGCAGGCCCTCGACGATGCCCGGCTTGCCGTCGTGGTAGCGGAAGCCGATCGAGCGGCCGTACTTCTTGTCGCCGCGGATCTTGTCGCGGAGCTTCGTCAGGCGCGCGTCCGTCTCCTCGGCGGAGAGCTGCGGGGCCCACTGGAAGGGGGTGTGGGGCTTCGGGACGAAGCCTCCGATCGACACCGTGCAGCGGATGTCGTTCTGGCCGGAGACCTTGCGGCCCTCGGCGATCACGTTCATCGCCATGTCGGCGATCTGCAGGACGTCCTCGTCGGTCTCCGTCGGCAGACCGCACATGAAGTACAGCTTCACCTGCCGCCAGCCGTTGCCGTACGCGGTGGAGACCGTCCGGATCAGGTCCTCTTCCGAGACCATCTTGTTGATGACCTTGCGCATGCGCTCCGAGCCGCCCTCGGGCGCGAAGGTCAGGCCGGAGCGGCGGCCGTTGCGGGTCAGCTCGTTCGCCAGGTCGACGTTGAAGGCGTCCACGCGGGTCGACGGGAGGGACAGGCCGATCTTGTCCTCCTCGTACCGGTCCGCCAGTCCCTTGGCGATGTCGCCGATCTCGCTGTGGTCCGCGCTCGACAGGGAGAGCAGGCCGACCTCCTCGAAGCCCGTCGCCTTCAGGCCCTTCTCCACCATGTCGCCGATGCCGGTGATGGAGCGCTCGCGCACCGGGCGCGTGATCATGCCGGCCTGGCAGAAGCGGCAGCCGCGCGTGCAGCCGCGGAAGATCTCCACCGACATCCGCTCGTGGACCGTCTCGGCGAGCGGGACCAGCGGCTGCTTGGGGTACGGCCACTCGTCCAGGTCCATGACGGTGTGCTTCGACACGCGCCACGGCACGCCCGACTTGTTGGGTACGACCCGCGCGATCCGGCCGTCCGGCAGGTACTCGACGTCGTAGAACGCGGGGATGTACACCGAGCCCGTCTTCGCGAGGCGGAAGAGGACCTCCTCGCGGCCGCCCGGCCGGCCCTCCGCCTTCCACTCGCGGATGATCTTCGTCATGTCGAGGACGGCCTGCTCGCCGTCGCCGATGATCGCCGCGTCGATGAAGTCGGCGATCGGCTCGGGATTGAACGCGGCGTGGCCGCCCGCGAGGACGATCGGGTCGTCGACCGTGCGGTCCTTGGACTCCAGCGGAATGCCGGCGAGGTCCAGGGCGGTCAGCATGTTCGTGTAGCCCAGCTCCGTCGAGAACGACAGGCCGAACACGTCGAACGCCTTCACCGGGCGGTGGCTGTCCACCGTGAACTGTGGGACGGCGTGGTCCCGCATCAGGGCCTCCAGATCCGGCCACACGCTGTACGTGCGCTCGGCGAGGACGCCCTCCTGCTCGTTCAGGACCTCGTAGAGGATCATGACGCCCTGGTTGGGCAGACCGACCTCGTACGCGTCCGGGTACATGAGCGCCCAGCGGACGTCGCAGGACTCCCAGGGCTTGACCGTGGAGTTGAGCTCGCCGCCCACGTACTGGATCGGCTTCTGCACATGCGGGAGCAAGGCTTCGAGCTGCGGGAAGACCGACTCGACAGACATCGCGGGGTTACCTTCGTGAGCTGACAGGGACAGGGGTGACCATCAAGCCTAACCCGCCCGGAGGACTCCCCCGCCCGCGAAGATTCCGGCCCTAAACCTTCATCGAGCCGTTGGTCTTCTTCCACTTCTCCGGCAGTGCCTCCTCCACCCGCTCCGCGCGCCGCTCCTCACGGGCGTACAGCACGCCGTAGGTGAAGGCGCTCTCCCCCGCCGCGTGCGCCACCGCGGACAGCTCCCGCAGGGTCGTGCGGGCCATGACGCTGTCCTGGTGGTCGCCGAGCAGGCTCTGGAGCGACTTCATGGACTTGACGAGGGCCTTGGCCGGCTTGCCGAGGGCCGGGTGGGCCGTCTCGGCCGCGTACCGCGTCCGCTTGGCCTTCTTGCGGGCCTCGTGCAGTCCGAGGTCGCGGTCGGTGCCGGGCGGCTGCTCCATGCCCTCCTCGATCAGCGCGGAGACCTTCCCGAAGTCCTTGCGCACGGCTTTGGCGAGCACCTTGGCCGGTTTCTTGGCGGCTGCCTTGAGCGTCGGCGGGTCGGCGACCACGGCGTCCAGGCTGTCGAGGAGCGTCAGATAGCGCTGCGAGTCCAGTACGCCGAGCAGTCGGCGGCGCGAGCCGTGCTCGCCGGCCTTGGCCCAGGTGCGCAGCCGGTCGTGGATCGGGCCGGAGACCAAAGTGGAGGGCAGTTCGTCGAGGGCCGCGGCCAGCCGCTCCGCCAGCACCTCGTGGTCGCGGCCCACGCCCAGCTCCCCGGCCAGCCATTTCAGCTCGGCGCCGATCGGGTCGGTGACCTCCCGATCGAGGACCTTGCGGAAGGAGCGGAACGTGCTGCGCATCCTGCGGGTGGCGACCCGCATGTCGTGGATCGACTCCTCGGCGTCCCGGCGCACGGCCGGGTCCAGCTCGACGATCGCGTCCCGCTGGGCACGGATGTACGCCAGCACGTGGTCGCCGGCGGTGACGGGCTCGGCGGGGCCCGTGTCCTTCGGCCGCGGATGGCCGCCCTTCGTCTCCGCCAGCGCCCGCTCCAGCTTCGACGCCGACTTCGACGGCCGGACGCCCGCCTTGCGCAACCGCTTCTCCACCTTGTCGAGGAGGACCGGGTCGCCGCCGTCGGCGAGCTCCACCTCGATCTCGGTCCACTGGGCGGTGCCCTGGCCGCCGAACAGCCGGTCCGCCCGTACGGCGTCCACGCTGGCCTCGGCGAGCAGCCGGCCCTTGGCGTCGACGAGGTCACGGACGTCCCGGCTGGAGCGCAGTCGCACCACGGGCACCAGCTGCCCCTCCCGCACACGGGAACGGACCAGCTGGGCGAGCTCGTCGGGAACGGCGTCGGAGAGCGGGGACCGGATCTCGTCCCGGATGCCTGGGCCGACCGGCAGTTTCAGGTGCCAGCCGGCGTCGGAACCTCCGGTACGACGGCGCAACGTGATGGAGGCCGTGGCCAGCCGCAGGTCGGAGGTGTCGTAGTAGGTCGCGTCCAGCTCGGCAACGCCCTTGTCCAGGACGGACGTGATCCCGGCGGCCCCGGTCAGGTCGGGCAGTCCACTGTCGTCGGATTCGTACTTGCGCTCGATCTCGCGTTTCGTCTCCGCCATGATTCGAATCTAGTCGCAGTCGGGCCCGAACGGCAGTGCGCACCGGATCCGAATCACGGCTGAACCCAGGGAGACCAGAAGGTGTCCGACGCCTTGCGCCTCCTGGATCCCCTACGCCGACATGGGCCGCTGCACCCGGATGGACTGCAACAGCCCCACCGCCACCCACACCGAGAACATCGACGAGCCGCCATAGGAGACGAACGGCAGCGGCAGACCCGTCACCGGCATGATCCCCAGAGTCATCCCTATGTTCTCGAAGGACTGGAAGGCGAACCAGGCCACGATGCCGGCGGCGACGATCGTGCCGTACAGCTCGGTCGTCTCCCGGGCGATGCGGCAGGCGCGCCACAGGAGCACGCCCATCAGGACGATGATCAGGCCCGCGCCCATGAAGCCCAGTTCCTCGCCCGCGACGGTGAAGACGAAGTCCGTCTGCTGCTCCGGGACGAACTGGCCCGTGGTCTGCGAGCCGTGGAACAGCCCCGCCCCGGTGAGACCGCCGGAACCGATGGCGATACGTGCCTGGTTGGTGTTGTAGCCGACGCCTGCCGGGTCGAGGCTGGGGTTGGCGAAGGCGGCGAAGCGGGCGATCTGGTACTCGTCGAGGATGTGCAGCTGCCAGACGGCGATCGCGCCGGCCGCGCCCGCGCCGAGGAGCCCGAAGACCCAGCGGTTGGAGGCGCCGGAGGCCAGCAGCAGGCCCAGCACGATCATCACCATCACCATGACCGACCCGAGGTCGGGCATCAGCATGACGATCAGCATCGGGACGGCCGCGAGACCCAGCGCCTGGACCACCGTGCGATGGTCGGGGTAGGGCTTGTCGCCCGCGTCGACCCGGGCCGCGAGCAGCATCGCCATGCCCAGGATGATCGTGATCTTCACGAACTCCGAGGGCTGGAGCGAGAAGCCGCCGCCGAGCACGATCCATGAGTGCGCGCCGTTGACGGTCGAGCCCAGCGGGGTCAGCACCGCCAGGATCCCCATGAGGGAGAGGCCGTACAGGATGGGCACCACGTTGCGCAGGGTGCGGTGGCCGAGCCAGACCGTGCCGATCATCAGGGCGAGCCCGATGCCGGTGTTCATGAGGTGGCGGATGAGGAAGTAGTACGGGTCGCCCTGGTTGATCTCGGTGCGGTTGCGGGTCGCCGAGTAGACCAGGAGCGAGCCGATCAGGGACAGGGCGATGGCCGACAGCAGTATCGGCCAGTCCAGCCTCCGGGCCAGCGAGTCACGGGCGAAGACCCGCGTCCAGCCGGCCCGCTCGGGCCCGTATCCGGAGACGGAGAAGCTGTTCGCGCCGGTCATGTGCACATCCTCCGGCTTCCCCTCTTCCGCCGTCGCCTGCGGGTGTCGCGGTTGGTGTTCGTGTTCTGCTGCACGGTGGCCCCGGGCTGCGTCTCGTCCGGCGCCGGCGCGGTCTGCTGGCTGGCGCGCTGCTCCTTCGCCGGGTCCTTGGAGACCTTCGGAGACTTGATCGTGCCGTCCGCCTGCACCTTCGGCAGGGCCGTCTGCGGGGTGGGCAGCAGGGCGTTCTTCTTGTCGATCTTGCCGTCGTCGGAGACGCCGTACATCGCGTTGTAGATGTGCCGCACGGCCTCACCGGAGGCGCCCGAACCGGTACCGGCCTGAGCGATCGTCATGACGACCGTGTAGTCCTTGCTGTAGGTGGCGAGCCAGGACGTCGTCTGCTTGCCGTAGACCTCCGCGGTACCGGTCTTGGCGTGCAGCGGGATCTCGTCCTGCGGCCAGCCGCCGAACTTCCAGGCGGCGGTACCGCGGGTGACCACGCCCTCGAGGGCGGCGTCCATGCCCTTGATCGTCGCCTGGTCGACGGGCAGCCTGCCCTTGGCCTTGGGCTTGATCTCCTGGACGGACTTGCCGTCTGCGCTGACGATCGCCTTGCCGATGGTCGGGGTGTACATCGTGCCGCCGTTGGCGAGCGCCCCGTAGATCACGGCCTCCTGGATCGGCGTGACGAGGGTGTCGCCCTGGCCGATGGAGTAGTTGATCGAGTCGCCCTCGCGCATCTTGTTGCCCTCGAGGCAGTTCTCGTAGGCGATCTTCTCGACGTAACTGCCGTCCTTCTTGCCGGACTTGCACCAGGAGTCCTTGTTGGCCTTCCAGTAGGACTCCTTCCACTGGCGGTCCGGGACGCGGCCGGTGACCTCGTTGGGGAGGTCCAGGCCGGTCTCCTTGCCGAGGCCGAACTGGTGGGCGGCCTTGTAGAAGTAGTCCTTGGGCTCACCCTTCTTGGGGTTGATGCCGCCGTCCTTCTTCCACTCCCGGTCGGCGAGACCGTAGAAGACGGTGTCGCAGGAGACCTCCAGGGCCCGGCCGAGCGAGATGGGGCCGAAGCTCTCCCCCTCGAAGTTCTTGAAGACCTGGCTGCCCACCGAGTACGAACTGGTGCACGGGTAGCCGCCGTCCCACTCGTAGCCCGCCTCGACCGCGGCGGCCGTGGAGACCACCTTGAACGTCGAACCGGGCGCGGACTGACCCTGTATGGCCCGGTTCAGCAGCGGGTAGTCGGAGTTTTTCCCGGTGAGCTTCTTGTAGTCCTTGGCGGAGATCCCGCCGACCCAGACGTTGGGGTCGTAGGTCGGGGCGGACGCCATGGCGACGATCCGGCCGGTCCTGGCCTCCATCACCACGACCGCTCCGGAGTCGGCCTTGTAGTTCTCGCCGGTGATCTTGTCGAACTGGGTGCGGGCGATCTTCATCGCGTTGTTCAGCTCGTACTCGGCGACCCGCTGAACCCGGGCGTCTATGCTCGTGACGAGGTTGGAGCCGGGCTGAGCCGCGTCCGCGCGGGCCTGGCCGATGACACGGCCGAGGTTGTCGACCTCGTAGCGGGTGACGCCCGCCTTGCCGCGCAGTTCCTTGTCGTACTGGCGCTCCAGGCCGGAGCGGCCGACCTGGTCGGAGCGCAGGAACGGCGAGTCGGTGTCCTGGGCCTTGGTGATCTCCTCGTCCGTGACCGGGGAGAGATAGCCGAGGACCTGGGCGGTGTTGGCGTTGCCTGGAGCGGCGTAACGGCGCACGGCCTCGGGCTCGGCGGTGATGCCGGGGAAGTCCTCGGCGCGCTCACGGATCTGCAGGGTCTGCTTGGCGGTGGCCTCGTCGGTGATGGGGATCGGCTGGTAGGGCGAGCCGTTCCAACAGGGTTGCGGGGTCTTCGCGTCGCACAGCCGCACCTTCAGCATTATCTCTGCGGGCTTCATGCCGAGGACGCCGGCGAGCTTGGCGAGGACCGCCTTGCCGTCGTCCGGCTGCTTCAGCAGGTCCGTGCGCGAGGCGGAGACCACCAGCCGGGTCTCGTTGTCGGCGAGCGGCACACCCCGCGCGTCCAGGATCGAGCCGCGCACGGCGGGCTCGACGACCTGCTGGACGTGGTTGCCGGAGGCCTCCTTGGCGTATGCCGCGCCCTCCCGGATCTGCAGGTACCACAGGCGGCCGCCGAGGGTGCCGAGCAGGGAGAGGACGAGGATCTGGATCACGACGAGCCGGATCTGGACCCGTGGTGTCCGACCGGTCTCGGGAATGTTGGTCACTGCGGCTGCCTCCCCCTCTCAGTGCGCGGACGCGTGTGCGGACATGTGTGCACGGACGTGCGTACGGCCACACGTACGGCCACACGTACGACTGTGCGTACGGCTGTGTGTGCGTACGCATGATGAACGACCGGCCTGCGAGGCCGCGTTCCCCCCGTACTTCCCCGTTCGAGTGAACCTTCCAGCGAACTCGCCCGCGCTCACAGCCGCTTGACCCCCTTGATGCGCCCCGCCCGGGTCGCCCGCGACTTGGCCGCCTTCAGCTTCAGGCCGCCACGCTGGCCTCCGATCCTGAGACCCGTCCCGGGGGAGAGCCAGCCGGAGGAGATGTCGGGGCTCTTGGCGGAGTTGGTCTCCGCGAGCGGATCGTTGTCGGCGCGCCGCGCCAGGAACATGATCGCCGGGACCACGAACGGGGCGAGCAGCAGGTCGTACAGGGCGGCCGTGAACAGCAGCCCGGTGAGGCCGACATGGCGGGCGGCGGTGTCACCGACGAGGGCGCCGACCCCCGCGTACAGCAGGGTGGAGCCGATCGCGGCGCCGACGACCACGACCATGGGGCCGGTGGCCGACTTGATCTGGCCGGTCTCGGGCTTGATGAGCCCGGCGAGGTAGCCGATCACGCACAGCACCAGGGCGTAGCGCCCGGCGGCGTGGTCGGCGGGCGGCGCGAGGTCGGCCAGCAGACCGGCGCCGAAGCCGATGAGGGCGCCGCCGACATGGCCGTAGACCATGGCGAGGCCCAGGACGGTGAGCAGGAGGAGGTCGGGGACGGCGCCGGGGAGGTGGAGGCGGGCGAGCACGCTCACCTGGATCACCAGGGCGACGACGACCAGCGGGACGGAGAGCAGGATCCGGTTGACGCGCATGGGGGTTGTCAGCTCCTACTGCTGCTGGCCGTCTACGGGTGCGTTCGCGCTCGGAGTGACCGTGACGGTCACCGTCGGCGTGGGAACCGGTTTGGGCTTCGAGGGGAGCACGGTGTCGCGCGGATCCTTCTTCGGGGCCTGGACGACGACGCCGACGATGTCGAGCTTGGTGAAGCTGACGTACGGCGTGACGTAGAGGGTGCGGGTGAGGTCTCCGCCGGAGGGGTCGACGCGGGAGACGACGCCGACGGGGACGCCGGGCACGAAGGGCTTGTCGGCCTGCGAGCCGAAGGTGACCAGCCGGTCGCCCTTCTTCACATCGGCCTTGCCGTTGAGGAGTTCCACGCGCAGCGGCCGGTCGCCCTGCCCAGACGCGAAGCCGAGCTCGTCGGACGCCTCCATACGGGTGCCGACGGTGAAGTCGGGGTCGGAGGCGAGGAGCACGGTCGCGGTGTCGGGCCCGACGGTGGTGACCCGTCCGACCAGCCCGTCGCCGTTGAGGACCGTCATGTCGCGCTTGACGCCGTCGTTCGCGCCGACGTCGATGGTGATGGTCCAGGAGAAGCCCTGGGCCGCTCCTATCGCGATGACCTCGGCGCCCTTGATGCCGTACTGGCCCGCGCCGGCGATCTTCAGCATCTTGTCGAGCTGCGCGAGGCGGCTGCGGTTGCGGTCGTCGCTGCCGAGTTTCGCCTTGAGGGCCGCGTTCTCCTTCTCCAGCTCGGAGAGCCGGTCATGGCGTTCGCCGGAGTCACGGACGGCGGAGACGGCGTTGCCGACGGGATCCACCGCCGACGACACACCGTCCTCGATCGGACCGAAGACCGCGGCCGCGGCCTGCCGGGCACCGTCGACCGGGGAGTCCTCCCCGCCGCGGATGTCCACCGTGATCAGCGCGAACGCGATGGCGATCAGCAGCACCAGGAGCAGCCGACTCTCTCGTGTGTCCCTCACGTGCGGCGGCCGTGCCCTTCCTCGAGAGAAAAACCAGGAATTCGGGTAGCCCCGGGCCAAGATGACCAAGGGCGCTTTGTGGGAGCTTATGCCTCGATATCGACGATCCGCCGCACGAGAGGAGATCATCCCGTACGGCGGAATCGAAGCGTTACGTCATCTGCGGGGCGCGGCGTCCAGGACCTGCTGCAGGGCCTCGAACTCCTCGACGCACTTTCCGGAGCCGAGCGCCACGCTGTCCAGCGGGTCCTCGGCGATGTGGATGGGCATGCCGGTCTCCCGGCGCAGCCGCTCGTCCAGACCGCGCAGCAGGGCTCCGCCGCCGGTCAGAACGATTCCGCGGTCCATGATGTCGCCGGACAGCTCCGGCGGACACTTGTCGAGCGTGGTCTTCACGGCGTCCACGATCGCGTTGACCGGCTCCTCGATCGCCTTGCGCACCTCGGCGGCCGAGACGACGACGGTCTTGGGCAGGCCGGAGACGAGGTCCCGGCCGCGGATTTCGGTGTGCTGGTCGTCGTCGAGGTCGTACGCCGAACCAATCGTGATCTTGATCTGTTCGGCGGTCCGCTCACCGAGGAGGAGGCTGTACTCCTTCTTGATGTGCTGGATGATCGCGTTGTCCAGTTCGTCGCCCGCGACACGGATGGACTGGGCGGTGACGATGCCGCCGAGCGAGATGACCGCGACCTCCGTGGTGCCGCCGCCGATGTCCACCACCATGTTGCCCGTGGCCTCGTGGACCGGCAGGCCGGAGCCGATGGCCGCGGCCATGGGCTCCTCGATGATGTGCACCTGACGGGCGCCGGCCTGGGTCGACGCCTCGATGACGGCGCGGCGCTCGACGCCCGTGATGCCCGAGGGCACGCAGACGACGACCCGCGGCCGAGCCAGATACCGCCGCTTGTGGATCTTCAGGATGAAGTAGCGGAGCATCCGCTCGGTGATCTCGAAGTCGGCGATCACGCCGTCCTTCAGCGGACGCACGGCAACGATGTTGCCGGGGGTGCGCCCGATCATCTTCTTCGCTTCGGCGCCGACCGCGAGGATGCCACCGGTGTTGGTGTTGATCGCGACGACGGACGGCTCGTTGAGTACGATCCCGCGACCCCTGACGTACACCAGCGTGTTGGCGGTCCCGAGGTCGACAGCCATGTCACGGCCGATGAACGACATTGAGTTCCCCATCAGGATTCGACTGGCCTTCCATGAGCTTTGAGGGCTTTTCAGGTCGGCGTGGTGGGTGCTGTGACGTGAAGGCTTCCATCGTAAACGCGCCTGCACGAACACTGCGGAGCGGTCTCCGCCATTGTTTGCAGATGCTGTGTGGGTTCGCTTCTGGAGACGGGCGTTCGGGGGCTCGCGTTCCCTCGATCGCCCGTTTCAGCCGCTTCCGCCGCTTCCGCCGCTTCCGCCAATTGGGCCAGTTGGGCCAGTTGGGCCACTCGGCTGCGGTCGGTGTCAGACGCAACCGGGGAAGAAGATCTTCACCTCGCGCTCGGCGGACTCCTCGGAGTCGGAGGCGTGGATGAGGTTCTCGCGGACGATCACGCCGTAGTCGCCGCGGATGGAGCCGGGGGCGGCGGCGATCGGGTCGGTCGGACCGGCGAGCGCGCGCACGCCCTCGATGACCCGCTCGCCCTCGACGATCAGCGCGACGACCGGGCCGGAGGCCATGAACTCCACCAGCGGCTCGTAGAACGGCTTGCCCTTGTGCTCGCCGTAGTGCTGCTCCAGCGTGTCCTGGTCCAGGGTGCGCAGCTCCAGCGCGGTGATCTGCCAGCCGGCCTTGCGCTCGATACGGCTGATGATCTCGCCGGTCAGGCCACGACGGACCGCGTCGGGCTTGAGCAGGACGAGGGTGCGCTGGCTCACGAGGTGACTCCTTCTACTGCCGGATTCCACAGCCGGTTCGTACGGCCGGTGTGTGCGGTGGGATGAGGTTACAGGGCATGTCCCAGTGCCTGTTACGCAGCGTCAGCAGTATCCGGAGAGGTTGCTGCGGCTTGCGCGGCGAAGCGGGCCTTGGCCTCGTCGATCTTTCTGCCGAAGTGCACGGACGCCCACCACAGGGCCCCGAACAGCACCCCCATGAAGAACATGATCGGGACGAAGAAGCCGGAGGCGACGAGGGCGATCTGCAGCGCCCAGCCGAGGGCGACGCCCCCGGGCCGGGTGACCACGCCGCACAGCAGCACGCTGAGGAGCATGGCGATGCCGCAGACCGTCCACACCGTGGACGTGGACAGGTCGGCGTCCTTCATGGCGACCAGACCGGCGAAGCCGATGATGAAGAACTCGCCGATCAGGGTCGAGGAGCAGAGCGTTCGCATGGCGGGGACCTCAGCCCTTCCCGAGAAGCAGTCGAGCCTCGCCGACGGTGATGACGGACCCGGTGACCAGCACGCCGCCGCCGGCGAACTCGCCCTCCTCCTCGGCGAGCGTGATCGCCGCCTCCAGCGCGTCGGGCAGCCGTGGTTCGACCTGCACGCGGTCGTCGCCGAACACCTCGACGGCGATCGCCGCCAGCTCGTCGGCGTCCATCGCGCGGTGGCTG
Organism: Streptomyces sp. NPDC050121; assembly: GCF_044460385.1. NCBI lineage: Bacteria > Bacillati > Actinomycetota > Actinomycetes > Kitasatosporales > Streptomycetaceae > Streptomyces > Streptomyces sp. NPDC050121. The sequence continues at coordinate 20,443 of NZ_JBITJV010000058.1, forward strand.
GTGTTCTGGGTGACGACGATCTCCGCGAAGATCGGCTCGAAGGCCTCCAGCAGGCCCCGTACGTTCTTGTCGCCGCTGGCCCCGACCACGCCGATCAGCCGGCTGAAGTCGAAGGCCTCGCCGACCGCCTCGGCGGTGGCACGGGCGCCGGCCGGGTTGTGCGCGGCGTCCAGGACGATCGTCGGGGAGCGCCGTACGACTTCGAGGCGGCCCGGCGAGGAGACGGCCGCGAAGGCCTTGCGGACCGTGTCGATGTCGAGCGGCTCGGGCCGCTGGGAGCCGACGCCGAAGAACGCCTCGACGGCGGCGAGCGCGACGGCCGCGTTGTGCGCCTGGTAGGGGCCGTGCAGCGGCAGGTACACCTCGGGGTACTCGCCGCCCAGCCCGCGCAGGGTGACCAGCTGCCCGCCGACGGCGACCTGCCGGGCGACGACCCCGAACTCCAGCCCTTCCCGGGCCACGGTCGCATCGACCTCGACGGCCTTCTTCAGCAGCACCTGGGCCGCGTCGACGGGCTGCTGGGCCAGGATGACCGTCGCGTCCTGCTTGATGATCCCGCCCTTCTCGTCGGCGATCGCGGCGGGCGTCTCCCCGAGTCGGTCGGTGTGGTCCAGGTCGATGGGCGTGACGACGGCGACATCACCGTCGATGACGTTCGTGGCGTCCCACGAGCCGCCCATCCCCACTTCCACGACGGCGACGTCGACGGGCGCGTCCGCGAACGCGGCGTACGCCATGCCGGTGAGCACCTCGAAGAAGGACAGCCGGTACTCCTGCTGTCCGTCGACCATATCGATGTACGGCTTGATGTCCTGGTACGTCTCGATGAACCGCTCGGCGGAGATCGGGGCGCCGTCGAGGCTGATCCGCTCGGTGATCGACTGGACGTGTGGGCTCGTGTACCGGCCGGTGCGCAGCTCGAAGGCGCCGAGCAGGGCCTCGATCATGCGGGCCGTGGACGTCTTGCCGTTCGTCCCCGTGATGTGGATCGAGGGGTACGAGCGCTGCGGGTCCCCCAGCACGTCCATCAGCGCGGCGATGCGGCCGACGGACGGCTCCAGTTTGGTCTCGCCCCAGCGGGTGGCCAGCTCCGCCTCGACCTCGCGCAGGGCCTTGTCGACCTCGGGGTCCTCGGGACACCCCGGCACGTCGGCCTGCGGCGCGCCGCCCTGGGTACGGAGGGTGCGGCTGCCTGCCTCGATGACCGCGAGGTCCGGGTCGCGGTCGGTCTCGGCGGCGACGATCTCGTCGAAGGGGTCGCTTTCAGTCACAGGGCCAGTCTACGGACGGCCACTGACAGACGCGGGCGAAGGCCCCCGGAACCGTGCTGCCGTACTGGCCGTAGGGGCCGTACTGGCAGCCGTACTGGTTCCGGGGGCCTTCGCCCACGTGCCGGCCGTCACGCCTCGGGCAGGCGCTCCAGCTGGGTCTGGATGCGGGCGATGTCCTCGTCCGCCTTGGCGAGGCGGGTGCGGATCTTGTCGACCACCTGGTCCGGGGCCTTCGCGAGGAACGCCTCGTTGCCCAGCTTGGCGTTCGCCTGGGCCTTCTCCTTCTCGGCGGCGGCCAGGTCCTTGGCGAGGCGCTTGCGCTCGGCGGCCACGTCGATCGTGCCGGACAGGTCCAGCGCGACCGTGGCGCCCGCGACCGGCAGGGTCGCCGTCGCCGAGAAGCTCTCGCCCTCCGGCTGGAGGCGCAGGAGTTGGCGGACGGCGGCCTCGTGCGCGGCGAACGGCGTGCCGTCCAGCGTGAGGCGGGCCGGGACCCGCTGACCCGGCTGCAGGCCCTGGTCGGCGCGGAAGCGGCGAACCTCGGTGATCACCGACTGGAGGCTCTCGATCTCCCGCTCGGCGACCGCGTCCCGGAAGCCACTGTCCTTCGGCCACTCGGCGATGACGACGGACTCGCCGCCGGTCAGCGTCGTCCAGAGCGTCTCCGTGACGAACGGGACGATCGGGTGCAGCAGCTTCAGGGTGACGTCGAGGACCTCGCCGAGGACGCGCTTGCTGACCTCGGCCGGCTCGCCGCCCGCCATGAACGTCGTCTTGGACAGCTCGACGTACCAGTCGAAGACCTCGTCCCACGCGAAGTGGAACAGCGCGTCGGAGACCTTCGCGAACTGGTAGTCCTCGTAGAGCGCGTCGACTTCGGCGACGACGGAGTTGAGGCGGGAGAGGATCCAGCGGTCGGTCGCCGACATCTTCGAGGCGTCCGGCAGCGGGCCGTCGACCGTGGCGCCGTTCATCAGCGCGAAGCGGGTGGCGTTCCAGATCTTGTTGGCGAAGTTGCGGGAGCCCTGGACCCAGTCCTCGCCGATCGGGACGTCGACGCCGGGGTTGGCGCCGCGGGCCAGGGTGAACCGGAGCGCGTCGGAGCCGTACTTGTCCATCCAGTCCAGCGGGTTGACCGCGTTGCCGAAGGACTTCGACATCTTCTTGCCGAACTGGTCGCGGACCATGCCGTGCAGGGCGATGGTGTGGAACGGCGGGGTGCCGTCCATCGCGTACAGGCCGAACATCATCATCCGGGCGACCCAGAAGAAGAGGATGTCGTAGCCGGTGACCAGGACGGAGTTCGGGTAGAACTTCGCCAGCGACTCGGTCTGTTCGGGCCAGCCGAGCGTGGAGAACGGCCACAGGCCGGAGGAGAACCAGGTGTCCAGGACGTCGGTGTCCTGACGCCAGCCCTCGCCGGTCGGGGCCTCGTCGTCGGGGCCGACGCAGACGACCTCGCCGTTCGGGCCGTACCAGACCGGGATGCGGTGGCCCCACCACAACTGCCGTGAGATGCACCAGTCGTGGAGGTTGTCGACCCAGTCGAAGTAGCGCTTCTCCATCTCCTGCGGGTGGATCTTGACCCGGCCGTCGCGGACGGCGTCGCCTGCGGCCTTCGCGAGCGGGCCGACCTTGACCCACCACTGCATGGACAGGCGCGGCTCGATGGTGGTCTTGCAGCGCGAGCAGTGGCCGACGGAGTGGACGTAGGGCCGCTTCTCGGCGACGATCCGGCCGTCGGCGCGCAGGGCGGCGACGATGGCGGAGCGGGCCTCCAGGCGGTCCAGGCCCTGGAAGGGGCCGTGGGCCGTGATGACGGCGTGCTCGTCCATGATCGTGAGGGACGGCAGGTTGTGGCGCTGGCCGATCTCGAAGTCGTTCGGGTCGTGCGCCGGGGTCACCTTGACGGCGCCCGTGCCGAACTCGGGGTCGACGTGCGTGTCGGCGACGACCGGGATGAAGCGGTCGGTCAGCGGGAGCCGGATCTCCTTGCCGACGAGGTGCTTGTAGCGCTCGTCGTCGGGGTGGACGGCGACTGCCGTGTCACCGAGCATCGTCTCCGCGCGTGTGGTGGCGACGACGATGGTGTCGTCGCCCTCGCCGTACTTCATGGAGACGAGCTCGCCGTCGTCGTCCTGGTACTCGACCTCGATGTCGGAGATCGCGGTCAGGCAGCGCGGACACCAGTTGATGATGCGCTCGGCGCGGTAGATGAGCTCGTCGTCGTAGAGGCGCTTGAAGATGGTCTGGACGGCCTGGGAGAGGCCCTCGTCCATGGTGAAGCGCTCGCGCGACCAGGCGACGCCGTCGCCGAGGCGGCGCATCTGGCCGCTGATCTGGCCGCCGGACTCGCCCTTCCACTGCCAGACGCGCTCGACGAACGCCTCACGGCCGAGGTCGTGCCGGGACTTGCCCTCCTTGCCCAGTTCACGCTCGACGACGTTCTGTGTGGCGATGCCCGCGTGGTCCATGCCGGGCTGCCACAGCGTCTCGTGGCCCTGCATGCGCTTGCGACGGGTGAGGGCGTCGATGAGCGTGTGTTCGAAGGCGTGGCCCAGGTGCAGGCTGCCCGTGACGTTCGGCGGCGGGATGACGATCGTGTAGGGAGGCTTGTCGCTCTTCGCGTCCGCCTCGAAGTAACCACGCTCCACCCAGCGCTCGTACAGCGGCCCCTCTACGTCGGCCGGCGCGTACTGGGTCGGCAGTTCGGTGGGGGGCGCTGGTGGCTGCTGCTGAGCGTTCTCGGTCACGGGGCCAGTTTAGGGGTTGGAAACTGCTGCCGGGGCCTGAGCAGGAGTGACTTCTGGTGCGCATGAGTGAGTGCCGGGCTGGATGCGGTTGTCCCGTTGTGCGTCGGAAGCGACTCCGCTGTCACGGGGTGCATGCTGACCCTTCTCCGAGGGTGGAACGTAAGTTCTTAGGTCGAATGGGTGACCTTTACGGAAGGTGCTCGTTGACTGACCTGACGGGGATCTTCAGCCAAGGGTGGGGTGAACGGATGGGCGGGCTGCGCGAGTTGGCGGCGTCGTTTGTGGTGCCCGGTCCTGCCGGGGTGGCCGTCCGGGACCGGTTGCGGGTGTCGGCGGCGGATGCGGGGGTGCTGGCCGAGGTCGGGGTGTTCCTGGGGTCGCTGGCGGCTGGTGATCTCGCGGAACGGTGCCGTCAGGGGCTGGGACATGATGCGGGCGAGTGGGCGGTGCGCAAGCGGGGGCTGACGGGGAAGTCGTCGGCGCGCTGGGCGGGCAGTATCACCAAGGCCACACATGACCAGTGGGCGCTGGCCAGGCGTGGGCAGGCGGCCCACCTGGCGTGGCTGCACAGGCAGATCGCATCGGTCGAGGCGCGGCTGGCCCGGCCGCTGGGTGCCAAGGCTGTCAAGTGGGAAGGGCTGGTGCGGGGCTATGCCTCGCGGGGTGAGTGGCACGCCAAGTCCCGCCGCCTGCAGACGTTGAAGGACCGACTCGCGGTGGTGGAGGCGGACTGGGCGGCGGGCCGGGTGCGGGTGGTGCGCGGCGGCAAACGCCTCGCCAACGCCCGCCATCATTTGCAGGCGGTCAGGCTGAGCGAGCAGGCGTGGCGGGAGCAGTGGCGGGCGGAACGGATGTTCCTGACCGCCGACGGGGAGTCCGGCAAACGCTTCGGCAACGAGACCATCCGCATCACCGACACCGGGCAAGTCTCCATCAAGCTCCCGGTGTCGCTGGCCCGCCTGGCCAACGCGCCGCACGGCCGGTACGTGCTAGATGCGACCGTGACGTTCCAATACCGGGGCGAGGAGTGGCGTGATCGGATCATCATGAACCGGGCGGTGGCCTACCGCATCCACCACGACGTTACGCGCGGCCGCTGGTATGTCACCGCGTCCTGGCAGCGCGCCGCCACCCCCGTCCTGCCGCTGGAGGCGGCCCTGGCCCGGGGGGTGGTGGGCGTGGACATGAACGACGACCACCTCGCCGCCTGGCACCTCGACGCGCACGGTAACCCGGTCGGCGACCCGCAGCGCTTCTTCTACGACCTGACCGGCAGCGCACAGCACCGGGACGCGCAAGTACGGCACGCTCTGACCCGGCTGCTGCACCACACCCGACGCTGTGGGGCTGCCGCGATCGCCGTCGAAGACCTCGACTTCACCGACGGCACCAGCCGCGAGAAGCACGGCCGCAACAAACGCTTCCGCCGCCTGCTCTCCCGGTTCCCCACCGCCAAAATCCGCGCCCGCCTGGTGTCGATGGCCGCCGAACAGAACCTGGCCATCGTCGCGGTCGACCCGGCCTACACCAGCCGCTGGGGTGCCCAGCACTGGCAGAAGCCCCTCATCACCCCCACCCGCCAGATTTCCCGGCACGATGCGGCGAGCATCGCGGTCGGGCGACGCGCCCTCGGACACCCGATCCGGCGACGGACGACACCGCCCCCGCAGCACCAGAGTGATGGTGCGGGGCATCGGACCGCCCAGGCCCGACCGGACACCCGACGGCGTGAGGAAACCCGCCCCCACCCACCCGGACCACGCATACGATGCGCGCCGCCGGACCGTGGAGCGAAAGCGGGCGACCAGCGTGCCCAACACCGTTCGGGGCACGCGGCTGAGCATGAATCCTGGCAATAGGACTCACTCCCGCTCAGTCTCTAGAAACGGTGTCACCGGGCCGTCCCGAAACGTGTTTGCCGTGTAACGGTCGGGCCCCCGCCGCCGTGCAGGTGTTGGCTTTGAGCCAGGATGTGAAAATCACATAAGCATCTGGAGGGGAACCCAGAGATGAGTCACAACCAGCCGGGCCCGTACGGCGGGCAGCCCCAGCAGCCCGGACCGTACGGCCAGCCCGGTCCGTACGGCCAGCCGCCGCAGGCGCCCCAGCCCGGCTACGGCTACCCCCAGCAGCCCCCCGCCCCGCAACCCGGCTACGGCTACCCGCAGCAGCCCCCGCAGGGCGTCCCCCCGCAGACCCCGCCCTACGGCCAGCAGCCGCCCTACGGCCAGCCCCCGACCCCTCCCTACGGACAGCAGCCGCCGTACGGCCAGCCTCCCTACGGCGTCCCGCAGCCCCCGGCGCCGAGCGGCGGCGGGGGCAAGAAGGCGGCCGTCATCGTCGGCGCGGTCGCGGTGGTGGCGGCGATCGGCGTGGGCGCGTACTTCGTCATCGGCGGAGGCGGCGGCGCGGGCGGCCTGAAGGACGACGGCGCACACAAACTGACGACGCCGACCTCTCTGCTGTCGAACAAGTACAAGCGGATGGGTGACTCCAAGGAGGAGAAGGCAAGCTCGAGCGATGTGGAAGACCTCGCCAAGGCAGGCGTCAGCAACGCCACCACAGTTGGCGCCATCTACTCCACCATTGACCTGACGTCCATCGACACCACGGACCCGAGCGAACTCGCGAAGACGGAAACCGCCGAGAACGTCACGTTCTTCGGTGTGTACGGCACAGTGAAGGATCCCGAGCAGGCTCTCGACATCACCATCGCCCAGATGAGGTCAGGGTCCGACGACGACGTCAAGTTGATCGGCAACGCCGAGACGGTGACTCCCGACAACCTGGACGGTGCCCTGATGAAGTGCCAGCAGGCCGAGAGTTCGAACCAGCTCACCAAGAAGACCCAGAAGACCTACATGTGCATCTGGGCGGACTACAGCACCATGGGCGTGGTCGAGCCAACTGCGGGCTCCAAGACGTATTCACTGGACAACTCGGCCCAAATCGCAGCCGACGTACGTAAGGAAGTCCGCGTCAAGTCCTGACGGCCCGAAAGCCAACAGGAAGGTCCGCCACAGGGCTGGGAACCTACGCCCGGCCAGAAGACCACTCAAGCTGCAAAGAGGTGACGCGCGGCACAGTCTACGCAGGTCACCTAAGCGCCTCGCCGGGTTAACTAACATGGCCACGTCAATGAACATGCGAATGGGGGCATTATGCGCAATCGCTTTTCCTTGCTCATCGCGGCATCCGTGGCGTCACTGGCGATACCCGTCGTGGCCACGCCCGCAGCGGCTGCCACCTACGAGAACTCTTGTTTCAGCGCTGGTGTCGCCCTAGCCGGGGCGAGTGGCGGAGGCAAGTGGAACTACGCGAGCCGGACAAAGTTGGACCCGATGACTCTGTTCGTCACAGACAGGCGGGCGGACGGACACAGTGTGGGGGTAAGGCTCGTCACACGGAGGAGCGACGGCACAAACGCCTACTGGGCGTGGCACCGTATCTACGCCGGCGCCGGAAACAGCGAAAGCTGGGGAACGAGCCTTACGGACTCTGCGGGTGTCCGGCAAGCCTGGACACAGGTGGCCGTGTTCGAGGGCGACGCCATACTCCAGCTTTGCGTGACACCCACGGGAACCAACCAGTACTGGTAGCTCGAAGCAGCCGAGAGAGGGCCCGCGCCACAACATCGCGGCGTGCAGCGTCACGCTCCACAGACAATTTACTGCCTCCTGCCCAGTGCTGATCTTCCGCGCGAGAGGCGTCGCCGCAACGCAATCAAGAAGAGGGCGCCCGGTATCACCGGGCGCCCTCTTCGATTCCTTGCGCTGCCTACGCCGTCTTCTGCTCGCCCGGGCCGCGGCCGCCGCGGGCGTCGCGGGGGATCAGCGTCGGGTTGACGTTGGACAGGACGACGTCCGCGGTGATGACGACGCGCGCCACGTCCTTGCGGGACGGGACCTCGTACATGACCGCCTGGAGGACCTCCTCCATGATGGCGCGCAGGCCACGGGCGCCGGTCTGGCGGAGGATGGCCTGGTCGGCGATGGCCTCCAGGGCCTCACGCTCGAAGTCCAGCTCCACGCCGTCGAGTTCGAAGAGCCGCTGGTACTGCTTCACCAGCGCGTTGCGCGGCTCGATCAGGATCTGCAGCAGCGCCTCGCGGTCCAGGTTGTGGACCGAGGTGATGACCGGCAGACGGCCGATGAACTCCGGGATCATGCCGAACTTGACCAGGTCCTCGGGCATGACGGCCTCGAACTGGTCCTTCGACTCCAGCTCGCGCTTGGAACGGATCGTCGCGCCGAAGCCGATGCCCTTGGCGCCGGCCCGGGTCTCGATGATCTTCTCCAGGCCCGCGAAGGCGCCGCCCACGATGAACAGCACGTTCGTCGTGTCGATCTGGATGAACTCCTGGTGCGGGTGCTTGCGGCCGCCCTGCGGCGGAACCGAGGCCGTGGTGCCTTCCAGGATCTTCAGGAGGGCCTGCTGAACGCCCTCACCCGACACGTCGCGCGTGATGGAGGGGTTTTCACTCTTCCTCGCGACCTTGTCGATCTCGTCGATGTAGATGATCCCGGTCTCGGCCTTCTTGACGTCGTAGTCCGCGGCCTGGATCAGCTTCAGCAGGATGTTCTCGACGTCCTCGCCGACGTACCCCGCCTCGGTCAGCGCCGTGGCGTCGGCGATGGCGAACGGAACGTTCAGCATGCGCGCCAGGGTCTGGGCGAGGAGCGTCTTGCCCGAGCCCGTGGGGCCGAGCAGGAGGATGTTGGACTTCGCCAACTCGATGGCGTCGTCGCGGCCCTGGGCGCCGCCGTTCTCACCGGCCTGGACGCGCTTGTAGTGGTTGTACACCGCGACCGACAGGGCCTTCTTGGCGGGCTCCTGGCCCACCACGTAGCCCTCGAGGAACTCGTAGATCTCGCGCGGCTTCGGGAGTTCCTCCCAGCGGACCTCGCTCGTCTCCGCGAGCTCTTCCTCGATGATCTCGTTGCAGAGATCGATGCACTCGTCGCAGATGTACACACCGGGCCCTGCGATGAGCTTCTTGACCTGCTTCTGGCTCTTGCCGCAGAACGAGCACTTGAGCAGATCGCCGCCGTCACCGATGCGTGCCACGGTGTGCTTCCCCTTCGCCTGGGAGACGCCTGGACGCTTTCGAATCCAGCGGCTCCTGGTGCTGCCTTATTCCGACGGTACCTTGCCTGGGCCCCCGTTCGGGTCCCCCTTGGCACGGTTCACTGCGACGTGGAGCGTGTCACACCGTGCCGAGGAGGGCTCGAACGGGACGAACCCCTGCGTCAACGCAGAGAGCCGTTGTTCATCTTCCGGGTGGAGATGATCTGGTCGATCAGGCCGTACGACAGCGCGTCCTCGGCCGTGAGGATCTTGTCGCGCTCGATGTCCTCGCGGATCTTCTCGATCGGCGTGGTGGAGTGCTTGGCCAGCATCTCCTCCAGCTGCGCGCGCATCCGGAGGATTTCGTTGGCGGCGATCTCCAGGTCGGAGACCTGACCGCGGCCGGTCTCGCTGTACGGCTGGTGGATCAGCACGCGCGCGTTCGGCAGCGCCATGCGCTTGCCCGGCGTACCGGCGGCCAGCAGGATCGCGGCGGCGGACGCCGCCTGGCCCATGCAGACCGTCTGGATGTCGGGCTTCACGAACTGCATCGTGTCGTAGATCGCGGTCAGCGCCGTGAAGGAGCCGCCGGGGCTGTTGATGTAGACCGAGATGTCCCGGTCGGGGTCCATCGACTCCAGGCACAGCAGCTGCGCCATGACGTCGTTGGCGGAGGCGTCGTCGATCTGCACGCCCAGGAAGATCACGCGCTCCTCGAAGAGCTTCGCGTACGGGTCGTACTCGCGCACGCCCTGGGAGGTGCGCTCGACGAAGCGCGGGATGACGTAGCGGGACTCGGCGCGGGGGCCGGTGTATTCGGCCTCGGTGCGGGCGTAGAGGCCGCTGCCGGGGAAGTCGTTCACGGTGTCTCCTGGAGAGAGGGCTTGAGGCGGTGGGCTGGATGGGCTGGACGGGGCGCTGACGGCTTCCGAGGCCCCGGACGGCCCCGGGGTGGCTCCAGGGGGTCCGAGGCTCCTGAGGGGCTCCAGGAGGGCCCGAGAGGCTTCCTGGAGCTCCGGGAGGCCCCAGCCTCTCGGAGGCTCCTGAAACCCCTGGAGCTTCTGGAGCTTGTGGAGTCCTGAGGACTCCGGACTCCTGGGCTTCTGGAGCCCGGAGCCTTCTGGATTCCTGGGCTCCTGGGCTCCTGGGCTCCTGGGCTCCTGAGGCTCCTGGAACTCTTGGGCCTTCGGAGTCCTGGACTCCTGAGGCTTTCGGACCGCTGGGCTTCTGGGGCTTTCGGATTTTGGCTTCGGAAGGGGCTCAAGGGGCTCCGGGGAGCGCCCTGGGCGGCCCTGCTGCCGTCAGCGGCCCTCAGGCCGCCCCGGTACCGCCGCCGCCCGGCATGCCGGCCGCGGTGGGCATGATGTCGTCGATCAGGCCGTACTCCTTGGCCTCGATCGGGTCGAACCAGCGGTCGCGGTCCGAGTCGATGGTGACCTGCTCCACGGTCTGGCCGGTGTGGAAGGCGGTCAGCTCCGCCATCCGCTTCTTGGTGTGCAGCAGCCGCTCGGCGTGGATCTTGATGTCCGACGCGGAGCCGGCGAGGCCGGCCGAGGGCTGGTGAATCAGGATCTCGGCGTTCGGCAGCGCGAAGCGCTTGCCGGGGGTGCCCGCGCTGAGCAGGAACTGGCCCATGGAGGCCGCCATGCCCATGGCGATGGTCACCACGTCGTTCTTGATGTACTGCATGGTGTCGTAGATCGCCATGCCGGCCGTGATCGATCCGCCGGGGCTGTTGATGTAGAGGTAGATGTCCTTGTCCGGATCGGAGGCAAGGAGCAGCAGCTGTGCGGTGATCTTGTTGGCGATGTCGTCGTCGACCGCCTGGCCGAGGAAGATGATCCGCTCGCCGAGCAGCCGGTTGTAGACCTGGTCGCCGAGGCCACCACCGATAGGGTCGCCGGCGGCTGTGGGCATCAGATTCGTCACGTATCCACCTGCTCGTCTTACGACGGCGCCGGGCCGTCTCACGTGTACTGCCGGGGGCAACGGGGACTCCCCTGCCCTCGTATTCATGGACCCTAACGCGCGGGTCCCTTCGGGGAATCCCGGAGAGAGGAGTGTTCGCCGGGGGCGTAGTCGCCGGGGACTCAGCGTGATCCCCGCGCCCCGGGGGTGGGCCGTCCCGGCGTATGACAGAAGGGCCCCGGGGCGAATCCCGCCCCAGGGCCCCTCGTGTCTACGTCGGAACCGCCTCAGAAGTGACGCGAGGCCGCTCAGGCCTCGGGCTTCTCCTCGGGCTCGCCGGCGCCCTCGGCGGCCTCGACCGTCTCGGTGGCGGCCTCGACCTCTTCCTCGTCGTCCAGGTCGATGACCTCGCCGTTGGTGTCCTTCACCGTGGCAGACTCGACGACCGTGGCCAGAGCCTTGCCGCGGGCGACCTCGCCGACCAGGAGCGGAACCTGGCCGCCCTCGACGACCGCCTGGGCGAACTGGTCCGGCGACATGCCGGAGGAGGCGGCACGGCGCATGAGGTGCTCGGTGAGCTCCTCCTGGTTGACGTTCAGCTTCTCGCGCTTGACGAGCTCGTCGAGCACGAACTGGGTCTTGATGCCCTTGACCGCGGCCTCACGGGTCTCGGTCTCGAACTCCTCGGCGGTCTTGCCCTGGATCTCCAGGTACTTGTCGAGGTCGAGGCCCATCTGGCCGAGCTGGTGGTGCTCCAGGTTGTGCTTGCGGGTGTTGATCTCGTCCTCGAGCAGCTTCTCGGGGACGGGCACCTCGACGAGCTCCAGCAGCTTCTCCAGGACGCGCTCCTGGGCCTGCGTGGCCTGGTCGTACTGCTTCATGTTCTCGAGGCGCTTGCGGCTGTCCGCCTTCAGCTCGTCGAGGGTGTCGAACTCGGAGGCGAGCTGCGCGAACTCGTCGTCCAGCTCGGGAAGCTCACGGGCGGCGACCTGGGTGACCTTGACGGTGACCTCGGCCTCCTTGCCGGCCGCCGAGCCGCCCTTGAGCTCGGAGGTGAAGGTGGCCTCGCCACCGGCCTCCAGGCCCTTCACGGCGTCGTCGATGCCTTCCAGCAGCTCGCCGGAGCCGATGGTATAGGAGACGCCGCTGGCGACGCCGTCCTCCAGGACCTCGCCGTCGACCTTGGCCTCCAGGTCGACGGTCACGACGTCGCCGTCCTCGGCGGCGCGCTCGACCGGGGAGGTCGAGGCGAAGCGCTCGCGCAGCTGCTCGACGGACTTGTCGATGTCCTCGTCCGTCACCTCGACGGCGTCGACCTCGACCTCGATGGAGGAGAAGTCCTCGGGGAGCTCCAGGGCGGGACGGACGTCGACCTCGGCGGTGAAGTTCAGCGTCTCGCCGTCCTTCAGCTCCGTGATGTCGACCTCGGGCTGGCCGAGGACGTCGATCTCGGCCTCGTTGACCGCCTCGGTGTAGAACTTCGGCAGCGCGTCGTTGACGGCCTCCTCCAGCACGGCACCGCGGCCGAACCGCTGGTCGATGACCCGGGCGGGGATCTTGCCCTTACGGAAGCCCTTCACCGTGACCTGCTGGTTGATCTTCTTGTACGCCGCGTCGAGGCTGTCCTTGAGCTCCTCGAAGGGCACCTCGATGCTGAGCCGAACCCGAGTCGGGTTCAGGGTCTCCACGGCGCTCTTCACGGTTCGGTCTCCTTGGGGGCTGACTTCTTGGGTTCTGCCGGAGCCAGACCGGCCCGGCGGATTTCGCCGCCCGGAGACTTCAGTGGATGAGGACATACGGGCGTGCAGCTTGCATAGTAACGGCAGCGAGGACACGCCCCAAAGGCGATCAAGCGAGGTGACCGCGCAGCTGTGTCGGTCGGTGGTCGGGGTGGCGGGATTTGAACCCACGGCCTTCCGCTCCCAAAGCGGACGCGCTACCAAGCTGCGCCACACCCCGTCTGGTGCGACACGTAGGGTACATGCCCGCAGGCCGTCTGACCGCCGCTTTTGCCGAGCATCGGGGCGGGCCGCGGCCGGGCCGGGAAACGGGGTGTGCGACACAGGGCGCCGACCCGCTACGATGCCTGCAGTGCCGCGGTCGGCTGACCTGCGGCGCGTCCTGTGCGGGCGTAGCTCAATGGTAGAGCCCTAGTCTTCCAAACTAGCTACGCGGGTTCGATTCCCGTCGCCCGCTCTGTACGGCGAAGGCCCAGCTAGGCAGTAAATTTACTGCCCCTGGGCCTTCGATCGTTTCCCGAGCTGTTCAGGCCTGTGTGTCCCCCGCGTGCCCCTTGGGCTTTGGATCTTGCTTTTTCTTTGGCTTCGGCTTCGGCTTCTTCTTCCGACCCTTCGCGACGAGACCGCTCACCGCGTCAGCGATAAGCCGGTCTCGCTCGGCACTGGCGTGCTGGTAGATCAGCGCGGCGCGGGCGGTGCTGTGGCCCATCCGGGACATCAACTCACGTGTGCTGGCACCGGTCGACGCGGCGAGCGTGTTGCCCGTGTGGCGTAGATCATGGAAGTGCAGGCCCTTGATCCCGGCATCGCTGCACGCCTTGTGCCACAGCCGGTTGAAGTGGTTCCGGCGTGGCGTCGCCTTCTTCGCACCGATGAACACGCGGCCGTCCGCACCCGATTCGGCGTACACCTTCAGGTGATTGCGAATGTCCGGGAGGACCGCGGCCGGGATCGAGACCGTGCGCTTGCCCGCCGCGCTCTTGGGGGCTTTGATCTGCCGCTGTCCGTTGCCGAGTTCGGCGACGGCGCGGCGGACGCGCACGGCACCGTTGTCGAGGTCGATGTCCCGACGGTGCAGGCCGATCAATTCGCCCCAGCGCAGGCCGAGGAAGCCCGCCATGAGCACAAGCGCCCGGTAGCGAGGCTGGATCGCATCGGCCAGGTCGTAGACCTCCTGCACGGTGGCGGTCGGCCTCTCAGGGGTGTGCACGGTGCTCGCACCCTTGATCGTGCACGGGTTGCGCTTGATCATCAGGTCCGCAACGGCCGTGCCTAGAATCGCGCGCAGCAGCGCGTACGCCTTGGCAACGGTCGTGGCTCCGGTGCCGGCCGCAAGCTTGTCCGCACGCCAGCGGCGTACGAGCGGAGGCGAGATCTCGGCGACGCTGACGGCACCGAAGGCGGGTTCGAGGTGATTCCGTAGGAGTGAGCGGTAAAGCTGCCGGGTGGTGGTGGCCAGCTCACGTTCCTGGATCCAGTCGGCGGCATACGGGCCGAACGACACCTTTCCGGCGTCCGGATCGTGCCAGTCGCCGCGCCGCATCTCGGTCTGCTTGTCGGCAAGCCAGTCGTCCGCGTCCTTCTTCGTGCGGAACGTCTCGGGGGCGGGACGGAGCTGCCCGTCAGGACCCATGTAGCGAGCCTGGTAGCGGCCGGACGGAAGCTTGCGGACCCGGCCGAACTGTCGACGCTTGCCAGCCATCAGGCAGCCACCCCCTGAAATACACGACCGCTTCGACGAGGCTGCACCGTGTTGGCCTTGATGAACTCCCGTACAGCGCTCTCCGGGATACGCACGTGTCGACCGACCTTCACGTAGGCGATGCGCCGCTCCTCGATCAGCCTCCGGGGAAAGCGCACGGTCGTGCCGAGGACTTCGGCGACCTGGTCGACGTTGAGGTAACGCTCATTCATCGTCGTGTTTCTCCTTCCTGGCGCACATCTGCGAGCGCTTCGCGTGCCGTTTCTCGGTTGAGTTCGATGTCACGGCGGATGCTGGCCGCGAGCCAGGATTCGCCGGGGGTGTGGCCGTGACCGGCGTAGGACCAGTGGGCGAGGGTCAGCGTGGTTGCCTCCGGGGCGTCGGGGTCGGGCAGGCCGAGGGCTTCGCGTTGCTGGGCTGCGCGGTAGTCGGCGCGGGTTTGGCGGAGGGCGCCGAGGGTGGTCGAGTAGCTCCGGGACTTGGTGGAGAAGTGGCCCCGGAAGCCGAGCATGTGAGCCCAGTCCCGCAGCTTGCGGTTCGCGTAGAGCGGATGGAGGTCGAGGCAGGCCTCGATGAGCCGACGGGGGTGGTTCGGCACGTCGAGGAGGACCAGGGCCTCTTTGTTGCCGATGCGGCGGTCAACGGTGCCGGTGGTCTCGGCTGCTTTGGTGGCGTACTTGGCGACGTAGGACGCGACGGCCTGTTCGGTGATCTCCTCGCCGTGGCCGAACGCGCCGATGGGTTGTACGTCGAGCTGGGTGCCCCAGCGCAGGGTTCGGGCAGGCTGGTCACCAGCCGGGGCGACGTCGACCGCGACGCGGGCAGCGGCGGCATGGATCGCGCCGGTGAGGAGGTCGAGGGTGGCCCAGGCCGGGGGCGGGGAGTCCGGTCCGTCGGGTCCGTCGAAGCGGATCACCGCATGGAAGTGCACGGCACCGCGCTTCTGGTACTCGGCGACCTTGCCGAACGACACGCGGGAGGCCTCGCGGGCGGCTTTCTGGGTGAGGCCGGCCCGGCGGGCGATCTCGCGGCGGAGGTAGATCGTGAAGTAGCGCCACAGCTCGGAGGCGTGGTTGTTCCAGAGCACCGCGCCCGCGTAGTCGTACGCGTCCGGGTCGAGGGGGGTGCCGAGTGCGGGAGCGTCCTCGGGGTGGCGGGTGCCGCAGCGGCAGGGCCGGTTTCCGGGGCGGTTGTGGACCGGGCCGAAGGACGGGGCGGTGAGGGTGGCGAAGACCCGGGGATGGTCGCGGATCGTGTGCGGGGTGCCCTTGGCCGGGTCGCCGACGAGGCCGGCCCGGATGAGGTGGTACGTGTCCCCCGCGTAGGTCCAGGCGCAGGAAGGGCAGCGGGATGCGCGGCGGTTGCCGCAGGCGATCCGGAGTCGGCCGCCGGGTTCGCTGTCGGTGCTGTACGTGTGGAGGACCTGTCCCGTGGCCTTGTCGCGGGTCACGGTGGTGCCTTGCAGGTGGATCGGGTCGGTGCAGCCGCCAGTTCGGCGGATCTGGTCTTGGACGCGGTCGAAGCCGGGGGCCCCGGCCAGCCTCAGCACGTCGGCGAGGGTGGCCGGGTCCAGGCCCGCCATGGTGGCGGAGTCGGTCACGCCTTGTTCCCCTTCAGCAGGATGGAGCGGATGACGACCGCGCACACAGCCACCGAGGCGGCCGTGACGGCGACGGCGAGAAGCATGGAGACCAGGACCGCGCCGACCACCAGGACGGCGGCGCTGCCACCGGCGACGAGGGCGAGGGCACTTCCGGGGGTGAGCTGAACCGTCGGCCGGTTGGAGACCGGGGCGGACGGAGCCGGGACGGGAGCGGGGGCGTAGGCCGCCGGGCTGTACGCGGTCGGGCTGTAGACGGTCGGAGCCGGGATGGTGTGGACCGGGGCGGTGTCCTGCGGCGGGTACTTCGGGGTGAACACGTGAGTGATCCCTTCGGGCGTCAGTTGAGGAGGGCGGCGACGGCGGGGGCGAGGACGCTGTCGGCGACGAGGTAGCCGCCGAGGAGGAGCAGGGCGACGAGCCACCACGGCGGGCGGGCGAGCTGGATGCCGAGGACGGCGACGACGAGCACGGCGAACCAGAGCGGGACGGTCATGGCGGCGGTCTCCTTCTCAGGCCTTGCAGCGGTGGGTACGGGCGGCGAGTTCGGCGGCGGCGCGGCTGTCGTACTCGGTGGAGAAGTCGCAGCGGGGTGCGGTGCAGGCGGCGAGGTGGCGGTTGCGGCCGCGGGCGAGGTAAGAGGCGACCTGTACGGGGCCGATGCGGCGGACGTTGCGGAAGCGGGGGCCGGTCATCAGTGGGCGTCCTCTCCGGTGAGGTCGCGGGCGTGGTCGGTGAGCCATTGGCGGATCTCGGGGTGTTCGTCGTCGGTGGCCTGGTTGATCGCGGCCTCTGTGACGGCGACGGCGTCGCCGAGGCGGTTACGGCGGGCCAGGTCAGCGGCGTACTCCAGCGCGGAGCGGATGGCGGGGCGCATGGCGTGGCGTTCCTTCCTCAGAGGTGGGCGGCGACGGACGGGGTCATGGACGGGGGCAGGCCGAGCCGGGCGCGGACGGTGTCGGGGTCGGCGGGGTGGCCGGTGGTGGCGTGGTGTTCCTGGGCCAGGGCCCGGACGCGGTCGACGAGGGCGGGCGGCAGGGAGACGGCGGGGGCGAGGGGCGCCGGGGCGGGAGCGCTGATCGGTTGGGCAGCGGGTTCCGGAGCCAGTTCCGGTTCGGTGGAGGGTGCCGGGAGCGCGTCACGCTGGAGTTCCTCAACCGTGGCCGGGCCCGGGGACACCTCCGTTTCCACCGGTGGCACCGGGTTCATCGGGGCCCGGGGTGTGTGGGCGAGGAGGGTTCCGCCGAAGAAGGCGACGGCGGGCCAGCCGGCCACCACGACGCGGAGCGAGGCGGGCACGTGGTCCAGGTCGAGGAGTCCGGCGGTGGCGATGTTCGCGCCGAGGGATGCGGCCAGGGCGACCAGGAACCACAGCCGCGGTCCCCCGGCCGGGCGTCCGGCGCGCTGCTGTTCGCGCATCCTGCGCCAGGCGGCGACCAGCAGCAGGTCGACGCTGACGGGGTAGGCCCACGCCTTCCAGCCGCCCTGTCCCGCCGCGTCGGCCAGGTCGTGAAGGTGCGAGAAGGACAGGGCACCGGCGATGACAGCCTGGACGATCACGGCGTCCACACGGGCCAATTGGGCGCGCATCGGCTCGACTTCCTTCCGGTTCGAGGCATGGGAGGGGTAGGGACTTGGCGCGAGGCGGTCACGCCGACCGTGGAGAAGGGGGTGCGGCTACTCGGTCACCGGACGACCGATGGGCACGGCCGGGGCAGCGGAGGGAGAAGCCGACCCGGCAGACTCGACGGCGACGGCGGGCCGGAAGGAGTCGAGGCGGGGCAGTTCCGGCACGAGGGCGGACGTTGCCCGGCAGACGTCCGCCGCTTCTTCGAGGGTGAGGTGAGGCGAGCGGGCTCGGGACCAGCCGCCGGAGGAGTCGCCGACGATGGCGACGCCGGGACGGTCGGCCGGGATGGCGGTGGCGGCGAGCGCCGCTTCCGGGGAGATGTCGGCCAGCGCCATGTTCGCCGAGGACTCGTCGTTGACCCGGTGGCAGATGCGGCCGGTGAGCTGTGCGCGCAGCATGGTCGCGCCCTTACCGAGTTCGGAGCCGAAGCGCTGCCCGCACACTTCGAGATAGATGCCGGCCGCGCGGCCGAGCTGGGCGATGCGGATCAGTTTGGTGACCATGGCGTCGCGCCGCTTCTCGTCGTCCCGGCTCGCGGCGAGGAAGAGTTCGGCGACCTCGTCGACGACGACCACGACCGGCACCGGCCGTACCGCGTCCGGCAGTCCCCACACGTCCGAGGTGAGCACGGCGTCAGGGCCCGCAGTGGACGAGAGCCCGATGAGGCGGAACCGTGCCTCCATCTCTTCCAGCAGGACGTCGAGGAGTTCGTTCGCCCGGTCCGGGGTGTCGGCAAGCGCCGACAACCGGGGCGCGAACGGAGCGAGTTCCACGCCCCACTTGCAGTCGATCCCAGCAAGCACGACGCGTTGCCGGGCCAGACCGCACACCAAGTTCCGCAGGTACACGGACTTCCCGGACTGCGTTGCGCCGAGGATGAGTTCATGCGGCACGGCACGGAAGTCCCGCACGTGCCAGCGCCCGTCATCCCGAAGCGCCATCGGAAGGGTGAGCGGGCCGCGCTGCTTCCACCGCCGTGCGGGCTGCACGTCGGAGAGCACGTCCCAGCCGATCAGCCGCAGTTCGAGCCACCCCGGCTTGGTCGGGCGGATGTGCACGGCGTGCGCGGCCCAGGCGTGGCGCAGCCGGTCGGCCGAGGCGATGAAGTCCTCGGGGGCCTGTCCGGTCGCCATACGCAGCCGCATCACGAGCCCGGACCCGGTCGGCCACGGCAGCGACCGCCGAGGCGGGACGGGGGCGGCTTCCCGCCCAATCATCCGGGCCGTGGCCCGACGGACGGCCGAGGCCGGGACCGTCAGGCCGCAGGCGTCCATCGTGGTCCGGTAGGTGGTGAGCACGCGCAGCGCGACGAACGGGTAGCCGACGAGCCACCAGAACGCGACCGGCATACGAGGGCGCAGGACGAGCAGTGCGGCGAGCGCCAGCAGGCACAGCGTCAGGGCCCAGGCGGTGTTGGTCATGGCGATCAGCCCTGCACCGAGGCGGGGGCGTTGACCATGACGGCGTCCGCCCGGTAGGCGATGCCGTGACGCATCCGCCCGCCGAACTCGCTCTCCCACGGCCGGGCGACGAGGCCGGGAAGGATGACCGGAGCTCCCATCACCAGGCCCTCGCCAACGCCCTTCTCCGGGACGGTGACCTTGATCATGTCCGAACCGCCCGCCGCGATGAACACCAGCTCCAGCACCATGAGCCGGTCGTTGGTGACCGGGTCGACGGCGATCTCACCGGTCTGACGGTCCCTCACCTTGACCTCGGGCAGCTTGGTGACCAGCAGCGTCGCGGCCGAGGCGTCTACGGGGATGACACGCATTTCTTGAACCTCACTTGGTCGGCGACGCCTTGCCAGCGCCGCATCGAACTGAATACCCCCCTAGACAGCACAGGGAGTGACCCGCCCTAACTGTCTAGGGGGGTTGACGACGACAATAGCCCGACGGATCGTCAACTGTCTAGGGGGGTATACGTGTGAGTCTCGATGCGCGGGATCGCGCTACGGCAGCGTCCAGTGCAGGGCGGTTGCGTCGTCCTGCGATTTGCCCCGTGGCCAGCGCCGGCCCTCACGGTCGCCGGCCTCGACCTCACGTACGCGGCGGAGCAGCTCACCGGGCCCGGACGAGGCGAGTACAGCCAACGTCTCTTGCCACGTGGCGAGTTGGAAGCGGTCGACGAGTCGCGTAGCGCCGTCGCTCAGCAGCGTCACGGACGTGAGCGCCTCCAGCGGCACCGCACCCGTAAGGGCGTGTTCGGCCGCGCGCGGTTCGGGCCCTGCGATCCAGAAGCCGCCGGGCTGGTTGCGGAACCCCGTCAGGGCGTTCCGGTACTCGGCCAAGGCCGCGGCGTGTTCCGGTGAGCCGGTGGGAAGTGCGTCGACCGGCCCGCGCAGCCGCTTGCCGACGTCGTCCAGGCGGCGGTCGGTGACGACGGCCGGAGCGCCGTCCTGGTGGGCCAGGAGGAGGGAGGAGTCCCCGAGTGCGAGGTACTCCAGAACTCCCGCGTCTGCCCGGACGGCGACGACCGTACTCGTCGGACTGGCCCGATAGGCCAGGTCGCAACTGTCCTCGTGCAGGGAGCGGACGGCGCGGATCGCATCGGCGAGGCATTCGGCGAGCGGCCGGGCGGGGTGCGCTGTGATGGTGCTCAGCAGCAGCCCGCCCAGCGTCGCGGAGAACCAGGCGACGCCATGCGTGCACCCGGTCTCCGCGCCGGCCACTCCGGCACCGTCGAGGAGGACGGCCGCTCCGGGAGCGGCGGCGGCGAAGTCCTCGTTCTCCCGGCCCGGTTCGGCGGGCAGTGAGGCGAGGGTGACCCTCACGCCGACGGGTCCTCGTCGTGCCGGTAGAGGGGGGTGAGGAGTTCGACGGACTGCGGTTCGCTGGTCTCCGGGTCGTACTCGACGCCTACCAGCGTGGAGAAGCGATGGTCGCCCACCTGGCCCCACAGCGCGTTCAGGTCGGAGGCGAGCAACTGCACGACGCCGAGGGAGCCCTGCGTGTGGATACCAGCGATGGCGAGCAGCGAGCCGTTGCCGTCGGGGCGCGGCAGCCGGCCTACATAGCCCACGTCGTACGGGCGGGCGGGATCGCTGTCCTGTCCCGACCGGTAGGCGGTGCCGGTCCGCCGGTCGACGACCGTCCAGGGCCCGCCTTCCGCGCGCTCCCAGCGCAGTACGGGATCCTGCGCGTAGGTGTCCCACATCTGCTGGGACATGCGCGGGCCGCAGACGACGACCAGGCCGTCACGGTTGAGGTCGATGTCGCCGCTCACCGGCACATGCTCCGAGGTGACGTCGAGACCGTAGGACCGCGCGAGGTCTTCCAGACGCTTGCCGGAACTGACGTCGTCCACGGCGACGACCGTACGGCCGCGCTCGTCGTCCCGCCGCAACGGAGTCGCGACAGTGACCGCACCCCGCCCGAGGAAGGCCCCTTCCGGCGCCGGTCCGGTATGGCGGATCTGATGGATCCGCCCGCGGCTCAGGCCGGCCTTCTCGGCGATCTGCGCGTAGGACAGCCCTTGGGCGTGAAGGTCCTGGACCACGCGCCGACGGAGCCGGGCCAGCTCGGTGACCTCGTGCTGCGCGTCGGCCAACCGGGTCGTGACCTCCCGCAGGAGCAGGTACGGATCATCGATCGCGGTGATCCGCTGCAACTCGTCCGACATGACCACACCTCCTAGAAGTACCCAGGAGTCTAGGGCCCTAGACGGTATGGGCGGGAGACGCCGCCCGGAACGAACGCCGATCACGTAGAACCTGGCTCTCCGTCGAGGTACACCCCGGGGGCTCACCCTCCACTGTCCACGAGGCGACCACGCGCCACCAGCGAGGGGGACGTCATCGCACGCTCACCCGCGCCAGGTCGGCCCAGACGCAACGGCTCCCGGCGGGCCGGTCCTTCACGCCCCAGTCCTTGGCGCAGGCCGCGATCAGCATCAGCCCGCGGCCGCCCTCCTCCACGTGACTGCGCACACTGCGGAGCTGGGGCTCGCCGTCGCCGCCCTGGTCGATCACCTCGATACGCACCAGGTCGTCGCCGAAACCGACGACCACGAGGAACCACCCGCCGTACCAGCCGCTCCGCGAGTGACGTACGGCATTGGCCGCCAGCTCGCCGACGACCAGGACGGCGTCGTCGACGAAGTCCGACCCCTCGTCTTCCAGCAGGCTGCGGACGAAGTGACGGGCCTCGGCCACCTGCCAGGCCAGGCCAGGAAACATGCGGCACCAACTTTTGAGCATGGGAACACTCCTCCTCGTCTAGGGGGCTAGACGACACAGCGGCAGAGTATTCCCATGCGCGACTAATGAGCCAGGCATCTAGAGGAATTATTCCTCTAACGAGTGGTGGAGTCCTCCAACTCCCGGAACTCCAGCATCACCCGCACCAGGAGCTCCCGCGCCTCGACCCCGAAGACCGCAGCCTCCTCGAACCGGGCGAAGGTCTCCTCGTACGCCGCGACCTCTGTGGAATCGTCCAAGACCCGCTCACCCCGGAACGACTCGACGACGACCGCCCCCCGGTCACACAAGGTGAACCCATGGCGCGGCATGACCGGCACCCGCCGCCGCCACGGAATGACGCCGATGCGCGCAGTGCTGAGACTGTCGACGGCCAGCAGCCGGTCGAACTGGGCAAGCATCAGCGCAGGGTTCCCCGGCCAGGTCCTCAACACAGCTTCCGTCAGCACGAACACCGACTCCCGCCCCGGCTCGTACAAGACGCTCTGCCGCTCGACGCGGGCAGCAACTGCACGGCCGACGTCCTCAGGGGTCGTATTCGGCGCGCTTTCGAAGACGTGCCGGGCGTACTCCGCGCTCTGGAGCATGGCCGGCAGGACGACGCACTGAAACGAACGCACCAACCGAGCCGACCCCACCGCTTCATTGAGAGCCGCCCCGACGGGAGCCTCATCCTCGGATGCTTCGACAGCGTCCGGCGCAGCTTCCACGGCGACCAGAAGGTCACGCACCTCGCGGGTGGTGGACTCGTCGAGGTCGAGGGCGAGCGACAAGCGGCCCAGGACATCGAGGCTCGGAACCATACGTCCGTTCTCGACCTTGGACACGGTCGGTTGCCCCACACCGGCCCGCTGCGCCAGCACGGCACCCGTCAGTCCGGCTTCTCCACGAAGTCCCCGAAGACGTGCCCCGAGCGCCTTCATGCGCTCCTGCCGCTCACTCCCCATGCCCAGGGTTCTACACCATGGGACAGCAGGCGCCGGATGTGTGACCGGGAATGATCGCCAGTTGCAGCCACCCCAGGGAGATCACCTGTTACAGGTTTCCCTACCTCATCAAGCACCCGTCGTCGCTTCGCTCCTCCGGGCGGGAGCGGGCGGCCGGCGGCGCCCGCGCTCATGTCTCCGCCCCGCTCGGCACCGCCGACCGCCCGCTCCCGCCCAAGAGGCAGGCACACAGAGCATGAGGTCAGAACACGTCGTGGCTGGGGCGGTCGGCTCCGCGACTTTAGCCAGCCACTTTGGCGCGAGCCTCGAAGATCATGGCCCCAACGTCGTGCTTTAACGGGCAGGTCCACAGACTGCCCGACGCGCCGGAAGCTTACGGGGCCATGATCACTCGCGCCAAAGCAGCTCCCGGCCAAAGTCGCTACGCCGACCTGCGGGTCATGGCCTAGCGTGCTCCGCATGCCCGACAACACCACGCGCGCGAAGCGCGACGACAGGCCCGAGGAGTCCCGACGGGCGCACCTGAGCCGGACATTCGACGAAGACGCGGAGCTGTACGACCGGGCCAGGCCGGGATACCCGTCGGAGCTGTACGACGACCTCGCGGAACTCGCGGGCGCCGGCCCCGACAGCCGTGTTCTGGAGGTGGGCTGCGGGACCGGCCAAGTGACGGTGCCTCTGGCCGGGCGGGGCTGTCGGATCACGGCCGTCGAGGCGGGATCGAGTATGGCTGCGGTCGCCCGCCGCAATCTGGCCGAGGCCACGGCGGTGGAGGTGGTGACGGCGGAGTTCGAGAGCTGGCCACTGCCGGAGGAACCGTTTGACGCGGTCGTCTCGGCGACAGCGTTCCACTGGATCGACCCGGCGGTGCGGATGACCAAAGCCGCCGATGCGCTGCGTCTGGGCGGGGCGCTCGCCGTAGTGCGCACCCAACACGTGATGGGTGGCACCGAGGAGTTCTTCCTCGAGGTGCAGCGCTGCTACGAGCGCTTCGACCCGGAGACGCCGCCCGGGCTGCGGCTTCCCGCGGCCGCGGACATCGACGGCTCGGACCATGCCGAAGAGGTGGCGCGAAGCGGCCGATTCGGCCCTACAGTCTTCCGCCGCTACGAGCAGGAACTCACCTACACCGCGTCAGAGTACTTGGAGCTATTGCGGACCTATTCCGGCACCCGAGCTCTTCCGGACGCCGCCAGGAACGGGCTGCTGGGGTCCATCGCGGGCTTGATCGATGGGCGGTACTGCGGCCGGGTGACAAAGCGTTATCTCATCGAGTTGGGAGTGTCACCCAGGCGGTGACGCCATCCGGCGCCACCGATGGCGGCTGACAGATCGCCTGGGCTCATTGAGCCCCGACGGACACCCAGCGCCTGTTAGGGCGTGAGTAGGCCGCGTGTGCCCGCTGCGTGCCCGATCGAACGGCGAGCGGCGGGGACTCACGGGGAACATCGGCGAGCACGCTGGGAACACCGAGGTCAGCGCCTTCCCAGCTCAGGCCCGGTCCGCATACGCGATCTTCCAAACTAGCTACGCGGGTTCGATTCCCGTCGCCCGCTCTGTACGGCCCGGGCCGGGTCGGAGATGCACTTCTCCGACCCGGCCCTCGTCGTGTTCGGGCGCGTGTCCGGAACACGGCGAGGGCCGGCCTCAGAAGCTGATCGAGTTGATCGACTCCGCGAGGGAGTTGAGGAAGCGGTTGATCGACGGGGCCATGCCTGTCGAGGCGAGGAAGAAGCCGAAGAGGATCGCGACTATCGCCGGACCCGCCTTGATCGACCCTCCCCGGATCAGTACCACCAGGATGATCGCCAACAGCAGCACCACTGACAGTGAAATGGCCACAACTGATCACACACCCTCGATCGGTCCGCACTCCCGAGACCATCGTGCCACCAACCCGGCCTCCCTATGCGGCCCGTGACACATCATCGTGTGGACCTTCCGAGCACGAGTGCCCCGTACGGCAATTCGAGAGCCCATCCGCATTGAAAATCGGGGCAGTTGGTTTCCCTGTCCACACAACATGTGCGCAGGTAATTCGAATGATGGCCGCATGTACGTCAACTACCGGCACACAACCGGCGTTATGCACCTTTTAGTCGGGATGAATCATGACATCAAGGGCAGCCGTGAGGCACTCGGAGAGCAATAACGAGGAATGACCTGGGGTGTTTTACGAATACGCGTACGCGACGCTAGGGTGCCTCGAATGTTCTCCGCCGCTCCGTCTCTCGTTCCGAGCCAGAACGATCAACACGATCAACACGATCAACGCGACGAACACGATCTGCACGATCCGTCCGGGGACAGATCCACCGGGCAGCCGTCCCCGCGGTCGGTCACCAAGCGTGACGCGTTCTTCGACAACGCCAAGTACCTGGCGATCGTGCTGGTGGCGATGGGGCACACCTGGGAGCCTCTCAAGGGCGACAGCCGGGTGCTCACGGCGGCGTACGTGCTGGTGTACACGTTCCACATGCCGGCCTTCATCCTCATCTCCGGCTTCTTCTCCCGCGGTTTCGACGCGAGCCCCGGCAAGCTGAAGCGGCTGGTGACGGGCGTCGTCGTGCCGTACGTCGTCTTCGAGACCGCCTACCCGCTCCTGAAGACGTACGTCGACGGCTCCCCCCAGGACATCAGTCTGCTCGACCCCTACTACCTGACCTGGTTCCTGTGCGCGCTGTTCGTCTGGCGGCTGACCACGCCCATCTGGAAGCTGGTCCGGTATCCGGTGCCGCTCGCGCTGGGCATCGCCATGCTGGCGTCCGCCACCCCGAACATCGGTGACGACCTGGACCTCCAGCGCGTTCTTCAGTTCCTGCCGTTCTTCGTGCTGGGGCTGAACCTGAAACCGGAGCACTTCCGGCTGGTGCGCCGGCGCTCGGTCCGGATCGCGGCGGTGCCGGTGTTCGTCTTCGCGTCGGCCTTCTGCTGGTGGGCGGTGCCGCGGATGAACAGCGGGTGGCTCTACCACCGCAACTCCGCGCAGGAGCTGGGCGTGCCGTGGTGGGTCGGTCCCGTCATGCAACTGGCCCTGTTCGGCTGCTCCCTGCTGCTGACCGCCTGCTTCCTCGCCTGGGTGCCGGGGCGCACGATGTGGTTCACGGCGCTCGGCGCGGGCACGCTCTACGGCTATCTGGTGCACGGCCTGCTGCTCAAGACCGCCGACTACCGCGGCTGGTTCGACCACCCGGCCCTGCACCGCCCGCTCGGGGAGATCGCCGTCACCGTCCTCGTGGCCGTCATCGTCACCCTGTTGTGCACCAGGCCCGTGCGGCGGGTGCTGGGGTTCGTGGTGGAACCGAAGATGGAGTGGGCCTTCAAGCGGGACGCCGCCACACTCGCCCGCGAGCGCCGCGAACGCGAGAAGGCCGGAGTCTAGGGCGTGTTTCGAAAGTCCCGTCTGGCCCGCGACGCCTGGCACGGCGCCTCGCCGCGTCGTCGGGATCGTCCGCGTACGCCCAGTACGCGGGCGGCCCCCCCCCGTGCGGTTCACCCCCCCA
>NZ_JBITJV010000059.1:0-45635 GCF_044460385.1 Streptomyces sp. NPDC050121
TCGCGGACGAACTTCTGCAGCGCGGGCTGCATCACCGTGGAGGTGAAGTCCGGCCGGCTGTCGCGGTCCATGAACTGCGTCAGGTGCTTGGCGCCACTGATCATCGCGTACGCCTTCTTCTGCAGCGCGGAGTACGAGGAGGTGTCGGCCTTGGAGGAGGCGGCCACCACGCTCGGGTCGGCCTTGAGGTAGATCGCCTCGGCCGCCGGGGTGCCCAGGAACTCCAGCAGCTTGACGGCGGCCGCCTTGTTCTTCGGGGCCTTGGAGAGCATGAAGCCGTCGGTGGGCGCCTCGACCGTCTCCTGGCCGTACGTCGGGTCGATCTCCGGGAAGGCGAAGAAGTCGAGGTCGTCGGCGTCGGCCTTGTCGGTGAACTGCTGCGCCACGAAGGTGCCCAGCAGGTACATGCCGGCCTTCTTGGAGACGAGGGTCTGGGCGGCGTCCTGCCAGGTGCGGCCGACGGCGCCGTCCTGGTGGTAGGGGAGGATCTCGGCCCAGTGGTCGAAGGTCTTGCGGACCTTGGCGTCGGTCCAGGAGGCCTTGCCCGCCATCAGCTCCACGTGGAAGTCGTAGCCGTTGGTGCGGAAGTTGATCTGGTCGAAGGTGCCGAGCGCGGGCCAGGCGTCCTTGTCGCCGAACGCGATCGGGACGAGCCCGTCCTTCTTCATCTGCTTGCAGAGCGCGACCAGCTGGTCCCAGGTGGTGGGCACGGTGTACCCGTGCTGCTGGAACACGCTCTTCCGGTAGAAGAGCGCCCAGGGGTACGTGTACAGCGGCACGAAGTAGTACTTGCCGTCCTCGCCCTTGCTGAGCGCCTTCATCGCGTCGGGGAAGTTGCCGCCGATGGTCTGCCACACGTCGTCGATGGGGGTGGCGAGCTTCTTGGCCGCGAAGAACTGCATGCGGTAGCCAGCGAACCAGTTGAACACGTCGTCCGGGGTGCCCTGGAGGTAGGAGTTGATCTGCTCCTGGAACGTGTTGTGGTCCTTGGTGTTCACATCGACCGTGATCCCGGACTGCTTCTTGAACGCCGCGTAGATCTCGGCGAAGGCGTTCTTCGGGACGGCGTCGGAGGCGTTGGAGCCGAGGGTGACCGTCTTCGAGTCGGTCGCCGTGCCGCTGCCGCCGCAGGCCGACAGCAGGGGTATGCCGGCGCCCAGGGCGGCCGCGGCGCCCATGCCGCGCAGTACCGAGCGGCGACTCGCCGAGGGCAGCGAGGGGAGGGCGAGGCGGCCGGAGGGGGTGAGGTGGTGCATGAACGGCTCCTGACGCGAGGTTCGGCCATGAGGTTGGCTGAAAACTGATCTCAATCGACCAGAAATCAACTTGACCGAACACTGGGTGGCGCAATAACAGCCGTATGTCCCGTCATGCGTCAAGAGCCGCTGACCTCATTTGTCGAAACGTAATCGACACGCCTTGATCACCCATTGATCACATACGCTGGCGCTCCTTGATCACCGCCTCGGTTGCTCCCTTGATCGTTTTCTTGATCGTTTGAGGGCGGCAAAGGCTTCCGAGAACGCGGAGTCGGCCTGGAGGACGGAGCTACAGGTGGCGTCGGCGTAGTTCCTGGCCCCACCCGGGCACTGCTTGTCGCGGGTCGCCGACCACATCGACAGCCGGCCGAGACCCTTCGACTTCGCGAAAGCGACGAGCTGGGTGGCGTCCTCGACCTTGAAGACCTCGGACCTGACGTCGTTCACACCGATCGCCGGGGTGACCGCGACCGCCTTCCAGGCGGCGCTGCCACTGCGCCCCAACACACTCTTGACCTGGGCATGAGTAGCGGTGGCGGCCTGTTCGGCGTACTACCCGTGTCACCGCTGCAGGCCGGACCGTAGTCCATGGCCATGACGTTGACAGTGGCCGCCTTCACACCGTTGGCCTTGGCAGCGGAGAGCAAACTCACACCGCCCTGGGTCATGCCCATCGGGCATGACGGGGAGCGTGGTCCACGACCTTCCCGTACGCCGTCGCCAACGCGTCCGCCGAGGAGCAGGTGGTGGCGAGCTCTGCGCCAAAGGCTCCGCCGAAGGAGAGCCAGACGTCGCCGCGCTTCGCCCTGAGCGCCCCGATCTGTGCGGCCACCCCGTCGCTCCCGACGTCGGTCACCCCGCCCCACTTCGGCGTGCAGCCGCCGCCGTCGGTGACGAACGCGAGGGTGCACTCCTTCAGACCAGTCGCGCTCGCGCTCGCGAGGAGGTCGAAGGCGGGGTAGAGGGAGGTGTCGACGTAGGGGGCGAACTCCGCTCCCCCTCTCCGCGCGTCACCTCACCACCGCCCGTCTCCGCTTCCGCACAGCCCCCCGATGCCCCTTGCGCACCGGCTCCCGCCCGCCCAGCTGGATCCAGACGCGTATCTCCGTGCCGCCCAGCACCGATGAGCCGATACGGACGTCGCCGCCTGTCGACTCGGCGAGTCTGCGGACTATGTCCAGGCCCAGGCCGGTCGAGCCGGTGGCGCCCGAGCCACGGCCGCGGGCCATCGCCGACTCGGGGTCGGGTATGCCGGGCCCCGCGTCCGAGACCAGGACGATCACCGCGTCCTCGCCGTTGTGGACGTCGACCGCGAAGGCGGTGCCCTCCGGGGTGTGCCGGAACACGTTGCCGAGGAGGGCGTCCAGGGCGGCGGCCAGCTCGGTGCGGGCCACGGGTATGCGGACCGGGCGGTCGACGCCGGCCGTGCGCACCTTGCGGCCCTCGTCCTCCGCGAGCGCCGACCAGAACGCCATCCGCTCCCGGACCACCTCCGCCGCGTCACAGCCGGCGCCCGGACCGAGGGCCGTCGTCTGCGGTTTCGCCTCCCGTGCCGTACGGATGATGGTGTCCACCTCGCGCTCCAACTGGGCGACCGCCGTCCTGGTCTGCTCGGCCGCCGGGGAGTCGCCGAGGGAGGCCGCGTTGAGCCGGAGCACGGTGAGCGGGGTACGCAGGCGGTGCGACAGGTCGGCCGCCAACTCCCGCTCGTTCGCCAGCAGTTGGACCACCTGGTCGGCCATGGCGTTGAACGCCACCGCTGCCAGGCGCAGTTCGTCCGGACCCTCCTCCGGGACCCTCGCCCCCAGCTTTCCCTCCCCCAACTCGTGTGCGCCCTCGACCAGGCGCCTCGCCGGCTGCACCATCCGTACGCCCAGCCGGTCGGCGACCGCGACCGAGCCGACGACCAGCGCGACCCCGACGGCCGCGAGCACCGCCCAGGCCGTGCCGACGCCGTTGCTCACCTCTGACTCGGGGACGTACACCTCGATCACCGCCGTCCCCAGGCTCAGCGCGACGGGCTGGAGCAGCGCGGAACCCCCGGGGACCTCGGCGGTGGAGACGCGGCCCAGTTTCCGTACGGCCGCGATGTCGGGGTCGGCGGCGCGCTGCCGGCCGAGGTCGACGGCGACCCGGCCGTCGCTCGCCGGCAGGTGCACGGCCATGCCGTCGTCGGAACCGGCCGAGGCGACGACCCGCTCCAGCTGGTCGCGGTCGGTCGTGATGGACAGCGCCGGGACCACGACCGCGGCCTCCCGCTCCGCGTTGGAGAACGCGCGGTCGCGGGCCATCTCCTTGATGACGAGTCCGAGCGGGACCGCGAAGGCGACGACGACCATCGTGGTGACCGCCAGACAGACCTTGACCAGCGCCCACCTCATAGTGCCGGCTCCGCTTCCCCCGGGGGTTCGAGCTTCACGCCGACGCCCCGCAGGGTGTGCAGATAGCGCGGCCGGGCCGCCGTCTCGCCCAGTTTGCGGCGCAGCCACGACAGATGGACGTCGATGGTCTGGTCGTCGCCGTAGGACTGCTGCCACACCTCGGCCAGCAGCTCCCGGCGCGGGACGACGACCCCCGGCCGGCCCGCGAGGAAGGCCAGCAGGTCGAACTCGCGGCGGGTGAGCTCGAGCCGTACGCCGTCCAACTCGGCCTGGCGGCGCAGCGGGTCGACGGTCAGGCCGCCGACCCGCAGGACGGCGGAGGGCGGGGGCTCCCCGGCGCCGGGCCGGGCCCGCCGCAGCACCGCCGCCATCCGGGCCGACAGGTGCTCCACCGAGAACGGCTTCGTCAGATAGTCGTCCGCGCCCGCGTTGAGCAGCCGCACGATCTCCGTCTCGTCGTCGCGCGCGGTGGCGATGATGACCGGCACGTCCGTGATGCCGCGCAGCATCTTCAGGGCCTCGGAGCCGTCCAGATCGGGCAGTCCGAGGTCGAGGACGACCACGTCGAAGCGGAAATGCGCGACCTCGCGCAGCGCCTCCAGCGCCGTGCCGACGCTGCGCACCGTGTGCGAGGCGTCGGTCAGCTGCCGGATGAGCGCCGAGCGTACGAACTGGTCGTCCTCGACCACGAGCACACTTGCCATGCGCCGCAACCTACGCCATACCGCCGAGCCCCATCCGGGCCTGTGGACAACCAAACGATTGTGGACAACCGGTGAGGCGGCCGGGCGTGGTGGAGGGGACATCTGTGCGACACGGGTGAGGCGCGTGGGGCAAGATGGCCGCGATGCGCAGAGGACTCGTACACCTGCTGGCCTGGGCGCTCGCCACGGGCGCGGCGGTCACGCTGTCGTGGTGGGGCGTCCACACGGTGATGGCGGGGACGGCCTACGACCCGCCGCGCGCCCTGCCGCTGACGGCGGGCGAGGCGACCACCCAGGACGCGAAACCCCTGACGACACCGACGCCGAGCCGGCCGCCGTCCCGCTCACCGAGTCCGTCCAGCGCGTCCCCGACGCCCAGCCGCACCTCCCCCGCGCCCGCACCGACGACCCCCACGAACACGAAGCCGTCCTCCCCCATCCCCGCCGGCACGGTCAAGAGCTACGACACCGACGGCGGCCGGGTCGTCTTCGACCTCGGCACGACCTCCGCGACGCTCGTCTCGGCGACCCCGGGCGCGGGCTGGTCGATGCAGGTATGGAAGACGGAGTCATGGATCCGGGTGGAGTTCAGCTCCGGCGCGGACCGCGTCTCGGTGTTCTGCACCTGGCACGACGGCCCACCGCACGTCGAGGTGGGCACGTACTAGACGACTGCCGCCGATCCGCTTGTTCCGCTAGCGGAACACCGACGGCGGCGGGGCCGGGGACGCGACCGCCGACGCGTCCGCGACCGGCATCGCCCCGCCGGTGAAGTCGATGAGGGTGCGGCCGTGCTCGACCCGCCCGGGGTGCGGGTCGGAGGCGGCCCGGCGGGTCAGCTCGGCGATCGGCAGGGGCAGGTCGGAGGCGACGAGTACGGCGTTGCCGAACCGTTTGCCCCGCAGCACGGTCGGGTCGGCGACCAGCGCGAGTTCCGGGAAGCGGGCGGCGGCGGTGGCGATCTGGCCGCGCAGGTGGGCGAGCGGCGGGCCGTCGGCGAGGTTGGCGGCGTAGCGCCCGCCGGGCTTCAGCGCCCTGCGGACCTCGTCGAGGAACTCCGTCGAGGTGAGGTGGGCGGGGGTGCGGGCGGCGCTGAACACGTCGGCTATGACGAGGTCGGCCCACCCGTCGGGCACCTTGGCGAGCCCTTCGCGCGCATCGGCCGACCTGACCCTGATCCGCGCCCCCGGGTCCAACGGCAGCTCCCGGCGCACCAGTTGGACGAGGGCCGCGTCCCGTTCGACGATCTGCTGGGTGGAGCGGGGGCGGGTGGCGGCGACGTACCGGGCGAGGGTGAAGGCACCGCCGCCGAGATGCACGGCGTGCAGGGGCTTGCCGGGCGGTGCGGTGAGGTCGATGACGTGGCCGAGGCGGCGCTGGTACTCGAAGGAGAGGTGGGCGGGGTCGTCGAGGTCGACGTGCGACTGGGGGGCGCCGTCTATGAGCAGCGTCCAGGCCCGCGCCCGGTCCCGGTCGGGTATGAGCTGGGCGAGTCCGCCGTCGACGGTCTCGACGACAGCGGCTTCGGCGTCCCGCTCACGCCGGGTGTTCCTGGACTTTCCCATGACGACATTTTCGCAGCCCCCGAACACCCCCCGCGCGCCCAGCCAAGCCGCCCCCTGCGGGTTCGCCGGTGAGCAGCGGCGTTCCAACGCCGACGGCCCGCGGGTACAGCAGCAACGGCATGCGGCTTCGGCGCCGACGGCCCGCGGGTACGGCGCCGACAGCATGCGGCTTCGGCGCCGACGGCCCGCGGGTACGGCGCCGACGGCCCGCGGGTACGGCGCCGACTGCCGACTGCCTGCGGGGCAGCTGCGGCCCGGCGCGGCGGTGCCGACCGGCCGCGGCTCAGCGGCAGCTGTCTGCCGCGGCGATCACCGAGGCTGCCCCGCCCGACGCCCGCGCAGGCCGCGAGCACACCCCGCGCGCCCAGCCGCCCACCCACTCGCCGGCGGCGACGGCCCACCACGTCAGCGGTGACGGCTGTGGGTTCGGCGGGCAGTGGGTGCCGCTCAGCGGCAGCTGTCTGCTGCTTCGATCATTCGGGCTGCCTCGCCCAACGCCTGTCGCAGCACCGCCGGGTCCGTCGCGAGGTCTGCCTCGCCGGGGGGTACCAGCCAGTCCGAGCCCTTGACGGGGGGCTCGGGGGCGAGTCTCAGTCTGCGGCCGTCGGTCTGTGTGCAGGTGCTGCCCGGTACGTCCCAGGACGCCGCCGTCCCGGCCGGGACCACGAAGCCGAGGGCGCCGCCGCCGTCGTCGTGCAGGACGGGCCCCACCCCGTCCCCGGCCGACGCCCTCCGCAGGATGTCGACGGCCTCCAGCCCCTGCCGGGTCGGCACCGTCACTAGGTCGCACGCCGCCCCCGACGGCACACAAGGATCGTTGCTCTGGCTGGTCTCCATCCCGGCCTCCACCGCGCAGCCCGCCTGTAGGGCCTGTCCGGCGGATCATGCCGCAGACGCGGGGGATGCCACGCCCTCCCCCGCTCACCTGCGTCGATCAGGCGACGCTGCTTTCCTGCGACTTGATCCGCCGGACAGGCCCTGGTCCGCAAGGCTCAACGCGGCACGGCGTCAAGGGCTACGGCGGAAGTACGCCGCAAAGGATGGCAGTTCATGGCAGATCACGGATGAGATATCCCGTTTGTAGCGAAACAGCGCATGCCGGCCCGAGCACAGCAGGTACGTTCTTGCCCGCCGGGAACAAGGGTGCCACACGGACGACTCACCCCGACTCCGGCATGGTTCGACGGTTCGCACGAGAGGACCCGGCCATGGCGTCGTCAACGGTGCCCCCACCTCGGCCCGACCGGCCGGCCCGGCCCAACCTCGCCTTCCGGCAGGTGCGTGGACGGCGCTCGCCGGCCGAGTTCGCCGCGCTCGTACGGCGGGCCGCGCGCGAGATCGGCGAGCGGGTCAGCTGTGACGCGCGCTACATCGGGCGGGTCGAGGCGGGGGAGATCCGCTGCCCCAACTACGCGTACGAACGGGTGTTCCTGCACATGTTCCCCGGCCGCACGCTGACCGATCTGGGATTCGCGCCCCGCTCGTCCGTTCGCGGACGGGGGGCGCGCATCACCGAGGACGCGCCCTCCACGCACACCACAAGACCGGAGCGCACCACGAGTGACGGGCGGAACACGGGTGAGACGGGCAGGGCGCACGAGCCGTATGACACGCAGGACCCGTACGACACGCACCACAACGACGAGGAGAGCGACGTGCTGCGTCGCGCATTCATGACCGGCGGAGGCGCCACGATGGCCGCCGCCACCCTGGGCCCCCTGGGGCTCGCCCCCGACGCGTCGGCCGCGGCACGGCCCGGGCGCCGCGCGGGGACGAGCGAGGCGGGCGCCCTCGAAGAAGCGGTCCGCCGGATCCGGCTGCTGGACGACCGACACGGGGCCGACGGCCTCTACCGGCGCGCGGCCGCTCCACTGCGCGCCGCCTACGCGCTGCTGGACGCCGGGACGACCCGGCAGACCACCGCCGACCGGCTCCACTCCGGGGCAGGGGAGCTCGCCATCTCCGTGGGCTGGCTGGCCCACGACTCGGGCCGGTTCGACGACGCGCGTTCGCACTACGCGGAGGCCCTCGCCACCGCCCGGATGACCGGCGACCAGGCGCTGGAGGCGCACGCCTTCTGCAACACGGCGTTCCTCGCCCGGGACGCGGGCCGCCCCCGCGAGGCCGTCCGTGCCGCCCAGGCCGCCCAGCGCGTCGCCCGCCCGCTGGGCTCCCCCCGCCTGATGTCGCTGCTCGCGCTGCGCGAGGCGGGCGGCTGGGCGGGGCTCGCCGACCGCACCGGCTGCGAGCAGGCCCTGGTCCGCGCGCAGGCCCTCTACGACCGCGGCCCCTGTGACGACGACCCCGAGTGGATGAGCTTCTACGGCGCGGCCGAGCTGGAGGGGCTCAAGGCACAGTGCTGGTCGACGCTGGGCGACTGGCCGCGCGCGGCCCGGCATGCGGGACGGGCGGCGGAACTCCAGGACCCGCACTTCACCCGCAACATCGCGCTGTACACGGCCGAGCTGGCGGACGATCTCGCGCGCTGGGGCCACCCCGACGAGGCGGCGGTGGCCGGGATGCGCGTCCTGGACCTGCTGGACCAGGTCCAGTCGTCCCGGATCCAGACGATGCTGGCCGGAACGGCGCGGGTCCTGCTGCCGCACCGGCGGGCGGCGGGCGTCTCGACGTTCCTGGAACGGCACGCCTCGACCCCGCGGACGGTGTGAACCCCCGGCTCCCAGCCAAGGCCGTCCCTACGCGAGGTGCCCGAGGTCGTTCCAGCTCTCGATCGCCGGTTCGCCGTACGCCCAGCCCAGGACCGAAAGCGACGTCGGGTTCAGCCGGATACGGGCCGCGAAGTCCAGCGGCAGACCCAGCCAGCGTGCCCCTATGGAGCGGAGGATGTGCCCGTGGGCGAAGACCAGCACATCCCGCTCGGCCGAGCGCGCCCAGCCGACGACCTCGTCCGCGCGGGCGGTCACCTCGGCGAGGGTCTCGCCCTCGGGGACGCCGTCACGCCAGATCAGCCAGCCGGGCCGGACGGCCTGGATCTCGGCGGGCGTCAGACCCTCGTAGGCGCCGTAGTGCCACTCCATGAGGGTGTCCCAGGTCGTGGCCCGCTCGCCGAAGCCGGCGAGTTCGCACGTCTCACGCGCGCGTGCCAGCGGGCTGGTGCGTATCTCGACGTCCCTCAGACCGTCGAACGGCGCCCGGTGCAGCCGCTCGCCGAGCAGCTTGGCACCCCGCCGGCCCTCCTCCAGAAGGGGCACGTCGGTCCGGCCGGTGTGCTTGCCGGACAGCGACCACTGCGTCTGTCCGTGCCGGGCCAGCAGGATGCGCGGTGCCATAAGGGGCCTTTCCGGGGAAACCCCTGGAGGGATCAGGGGAGAAAACGGAGGCGGAACCCCTCCATCATCGCTCACCCTGAACAGGGGCAACCCGCCGGGCGATCTCAGCGTCTTTGAGAGCCGGGGCGCTCGTATAGGGCGCGTACATGCGCCGTAAAGTGGCATGTCCCGCGCCACCGGCGCCGCAGCGACGAGTACACAGCGACAAGAAGGGGCAGGCAATCGGATGCCGCAGACCGAGACACCAGGCACCGAGGCGGCCCCGCGGACACGGCTGCGCTGGTGGACCGAGCTGCCCCTGATCGTGCTGGTGTACGCCTGCTACTCGGCGGGGCGTCTGCTCGCGCGCGGCGACGTCACGACGGCGGTCGACCACGGCCTGGCGATCCTGCGCATCGAGAAGTTCCTGCACATCAACGCCGAGCACCCGC
This sequence comes from Streptomyces sp. NPDC050121, assembly GCF_044460385.1. Lineage (NCBI taxonomy): Bacteria > Bacillati > Actinomycetota > Actinomycetes > Kitasatosporales > Streptomycetaceae > Streptomyces > Streptomyces sp. NPDC050121. The sequence continues at coordinate 9,631 of NZ_JBITJV010000059.1, forward strand.
TGAACCGGCTGTTCAGAACCCAGGCGTGGATCGGCGTACCGGCCGACTTCTGGTACGCGTCGCTGCACTACGTGGTGACGCCCGCGATCCTGGTCTGGCTGTTCCGGTCCCGGGCCGTGCGCTACCGGGCCGCCCGCACCTGGCTGATGACCTCCACCTTCATGGGCCTCATCGGCTTCACCCTGCTGCCCACCTGCCCGCCCCGGCTGCTGTCGGCGGGCCACGGCTTCGTGGACACGATGGCCCAGTACAGCTCGTACGGCTGGTGGGGCGGCGAGGCGAGCGCCCCGCGCGGCATGGGCGGCATGACGAACCAGTACGCGGCCATGCCGAGCCTGCACGTCGGCTGGGCCCTGTGGTGCGGCGTGATGCTGTGGCGCCACGGCGGCACCCGCCTCGCGAAGACGGCGGGCGTCGTCTACCCGCTGGTGACGACGCTCGTGGTGATGGGCACCGCCAACCACTACTTCCTCGACGCGGTCGCGGGCGCCGCCGTGATGGGCGTCGGACTGCTGCTGACCCCGCTGGTGATGCGCGGCGCGGACCGCGCGCGGGTGTGGTTCACGGCCCGGGTCCCGCTGCTCCCGGCGGACTCTCCCGGCGCATCGGCCTCGATTGTCAGTGGCGGATGCCAGACTTCCCCGGGTGAGCGAATTCCACGGCAGCGCGAGTCACGGCTTCGGCCCGGAGCCGACCCGGGTGCCTCTCCCTCGGACGCGGGGGACGGCGCTCCGGCAGCGGCTCGCTGAGCTGCGCGGCCCGGACGTACCGGCCAAGGCGCTGGACGCCCGGGCCCTCGCGGCGCTCGCCGCCAACCCGGGCTGCAAGCGGCGCGCGATCCTCGACGGCGCCGGGGTGGACAAGGCGGCGGTGGCGGGCGCGCTGGGTTCGCCGTCGGCATTCGGACAGTCCCAGTTCGCCCTCACGCGCGGCAACGCGTTCGAGGCCAAGGTGAAGGCGGACGGCGGCGCGGAACTGCTGCGGCTGGTGCACGAGCGGCTGGACCCGGCCGCCACCCCGCCCGCCGGCGCCGCCGTGCCCGACCTGTCCGCGATCGGCCCCGAGGGCCGCACCGCGCGCACGGCGCTGGCGCTGCGCGAGGCCACCGCGGCGAGCGGCACCTGGACGCTGCTGGACCACCCGATGATCGCGCTGGACGTCGCGGGCTCCCCCGCCTTCCTGGAGCCGGACGCGGTGGTGGTGCACCCGGACGGCAGCTGGACGGTCGTGGAGATCAAGTCCTTTCCGATGCTGGACGGTTCGGCGGACCCGGCGAAGGTCGGCGCCGCCGCCCGGCAGGCCGCCGTCTACGTGCTGGCCCTGGAGGAGGTCGCCGCCCGTCTCGACCCGGCCCCGCGCGTGCGTCACCGCGTGCTCCTGGTCTGCCCCAAGGACTTCTCCAACCTGCCCACCGCCTCCGCCGTGGACGTGCGCAAGCAGCGCGCCGTCACCGCCCGCCAACTGGCCCGCCTCACCCGCATCCAGGACATCGCCGACGCCCTCCCCGCGGGCGCCTGCTTCTCCCCCGACCTGCCCGCCGAGCAGCTCACGGCCGCCGTCGAATCCATCCCGGCGACGTACGCGCCCGAGTGCCTGGCCGCCTGCGAGCTGGCCTTCCACTGCCGCGACCGCTCCCGCGCGGCCGGCGCGGTCACCTCGCTGGGCCGGTCCGTGCGCGCCGAACTCGGCGACCTGACGACCGTCGAGGACGTCCTCGCGGCGGCCCGCGGCGAGGCCGGAGACCCCACGGACCCGGCGGTGGCCGCCCTGCGCAGAGCCGCACAGCTGCGCGCCGAAGCCCTGGGGGCGATGTGTCACTGATCGCCACCCTCGCCCGCCTGGAGGCCGTCCACACCGGCCGCGCCCAGCCCACCGCCACCGTCCGCCACCGGCGCCTCTCCGAGCGGCCGCTGGTCCTGGTGCCGCTCACCACCGCCGGTGAGGCCGGCGCCCCGCTGGGCGCACTGGTCGGCACCGACCGGACCGCGCCGCGCCTGCTCGTCGTACCGCAGCCGCGCGACCGCGACCTCAGGTTCGCGTTCCTCGCCGAACTGGCCGACATCGTCCTGCCGTACATCGACGGCTACGCGGACGCCGTGGAGGCCGCCGAACGGAGCGAGACCGACCCGGAGACCGGCAAGCGCGTCAAGGTCGAGGTCGAGCTGTGCGCCGATGCGCCCCAGCTGATCGTCCCGAGCCGCGCCGGCGTCGACTTCGTCCGCCTCCTGGGCCGCTCCATGCGCTTCAGGCGTACGGCGGAACAGGACCCCGAGACGCCGTATCCGGCGCCTGCGCGCGTGCCGCTGCTCGGGCGGTGGCTGACGCACTTCGGGGAGCGGTCCCGGGTGCCGGGGTCGTCGCTGCTGCTGGCGCTGACGGAGGTGCTGGGCCGGCACTGGGCGACGGGACAGTCCAGCCTCGAGGACCAGCATCTGGGGGCGTTGCTCGCCTGGATCGCCCCTCCCCCAGTCTCGGATTCGCTCGACCGGGGGGACCCCCAGCGGGCAGAGACGGGCGCGGCGGCGGCGCTGCGGGCGGAGCTCGCGCGGGACGAGGCGGGGCAGCTGCTGTGCCCACCGGCCGGTCCGGCGACCGACCCGGCGTTCGACAACAAGCTGCTCGCCCCGGCCTTCGAGCGCTACGACCGCGCGCGCACCGCCCTGGCCGCCGCCGAGGACGGCCTGCAGGCCGACGACCGGCTGGGCGCGCTCAGCGCCGCCGAGCAGGAGATCCGCGCGCTGGTGGGCAGTCGGACGCTCCCCACCTGGGAGAAGGTCTGGGACGGCCTGGACCTGTTGCGGGCTCTGCCGGAGGGCGCGCACGTCGAGGAGCGGTGGACGCGCGACCGCTGGTCGTTCACCGGGCACCGCGACCGGGTCGTCGCCGGAGAGCCCCCGCAGCCCCGCCGCGACGACGCGGTCACCGCCGCGAACAAGCTCGCCACCCGCGAGCGCGAACAGGCCCGCCTGGAGGCCCAGGAGGCGCTGGACGACCCGCTGGTGATGGCCGGGCGGCGGCTGGCCGGGGAGGCGTTCGCGGGCGAGGTCGTCGACGTCGTCATGGCGTACAGCGAGGGCAGGCGGCCGAGCCCGCGCCCGCTGGTCACCGTGCGGACGGACGACCGGCCGCAGCTCGCGGGGCGGGCGAAGGTGTTCCGGTCGCTGGGCGGGAAGCCGCAGGCGGCGGAGTTCGTGGAGCAGGTGGAGGAGGGCCTGCTGGTGCTGCGGATCGTCGACAAGATGGGCCGCGGCAAGGAGCCCGAGGCGGGGTCCGTGCCGGAGAAGGGCGATTTGCTCTGCTTCACGCTCTTCGAACACGAACAGCGCGGCGGCGCGAAGCTGCCCGACCCGGAGGACACTCCGTGGACGCACGGCGGTCCGCCGGGTGAGGCGGCCGCCGGACCGGAAGCCGCCGACCCGATGACCCAGGAGGACCTGCTTTGACCACCGAGGCCGTCTTCGACCCCGGTGCCACCGCCGGCCGGGCCACCGACGCGATCCTGCGCGACACGCTGCACGGCACCGCGCGCGGGGTCGTCGTGGACTCCCCGCCCGGGGCCGGGAAGTCCACGCTGGTCGTGCGCGCGGCGCTCGAACTCGCCGACGCGGGGCGCTCGTTGATGGTGGTGGCGCAGACCAACGCGCAGGTCGACGATCTGGTCGTGCGGCTCGCCGAGAAGAACCCCGAGCTGCCGGTGGGTCGCCTGCACAGCAGCGACGCCGACCCGTACGACAAGGCGCTGGAGGAGCTGCCGAACGTACGGAAGTCGGCGAAGGCGGCGGAGCTGGCCGGGCTGCCGGTGGTGATCTCCACCGCCGCCAAGTGGGCGCATGTGAAGGTCGACGAGCCATGGCGGCACGCGATCGTGGACGAGGCCTACCAGATGCGGTCGGACGGGCTGCTGGCCGTGGCCGGGCTGTTCGAGCGGGCGCTGTTCGTGGGCGACCCGGGGCAGCTGGACCCGTTCTCGATCGTCGGCGGCGAGCAGTGGGCGGGCCTGTCGTACGACCCGTCGGCCTCGGCCGTCTCGACGCTCCTCGCACACAACCCCGAGCTGCCGCAGCACCGCCTCCCGGTGTCCTGGCGGCTCCCGGCGTCGGCGGCGCCGCTGGTCTCGGACGCCTTCTACCCCTACACGCCGTTCCGCAGCGGCACCGGCCACGGCGACCGCCGGCTGTCCTTCGCCGTGCCCTCGGACGGCTCGGGCGCCGACCGGGTGATCGACGAGGCGGCGGAGTCCGGCTGGGGCCTGCTGGAGCTGCCCGCCCGGCACACGCCCCGCACCGACCCGGAGGCGGTGCGGGCGGTCGCGACGGTCGTGCGACGCCTCCTGGACCGAGGCGGCGCGGCCACCTCCGAACGCTCGGACGCCCCCACTGCCCTGACCGCCGACCGGGTCGCCGTCGGCACGGCCCACCGCGACCAGGCGGCGGCGGTACGGGCGGCACTGGCGGAACTGGGCGTCGCGGACGTCACGGTGGACACGGCGAACCGCCTCCAGGGCATGGAGTTCGACGTCACGGTGATCCTGCACCCGCTCTCCGGCCGCCCCGACGCCACCGCATTCCACCTGGAGACGGGCCGCCTGTGCGTCCTGGCCTCCCGCCACCGGCACGCGTGCGTGGTCGTCTGCCGGGCAGGCGTGAGCGACCTCCTCGACGACTACCCGTCCACGGAACCGGTCCAGCTGGGCACCCTGGTGAAATTCCCGGACGGCTGGGAAGCGAACCACGCGGTGCTGGCGCATCTCGCGGAGCACCGGGTGGGCTGGAAGGGGTGATGCGGACGGGAACATCGAGGCGGGCGGGGGCCTTGAGAGGGCGAGGCCAGGGCCCCTTGCGCGACCGGGGGACAATGGAAGGTGGTCCGCATCCGAACCGTACGAGGAGGCCAAGACATGGCGGAGCCCACGCCGCGTCGGAACGAACAGCGGCTACGCCCCGCGCCCCTGCTCTTCGAGCCCGCCGAGGCAGCCGGTGATCCGGAGCACTTCTTCGACCTGGAGTCGATAGACGATCCGGCCGCACTGCTGGCGCGGGCGACGGAGCTGACGCTCGCGTTCCGGGCGGCGGCCGACCGGGCGGTGGAGTTCCAGGCGATGGCGGCGGCGCAGCTCGCCGATCCGCGCCGCTTCGACCGGCTGACGACGGCGGACATCGCCGAGCGCGCCGAGTGGACCGAGGACTACGCGAAGAAGATGGTCGAGTTCGGCCGGGATCTGCTGAAGGGCGACGCCGAGGGGCGGGGGCACGTCGACCCCGTGTGAGGGCAAGTACCGTCTGGCATATGCCGGGCGGGCACGATACCCCCTCCGGTCGCTGTCCGTACACGTTTCCCGCAACCCTGCGAGATCGGTCGCTCACCACCGGTAGACCTGTGCGGTATGAGCAGCCCCTGCGACGAACCCATCGGTGTCACCCCGGACGGCGCCGCCTGGCTGGCGTCCGCCGGAACGTATCCGCGCAGCACGCTCGCCCTCTGGGAGGAGCGGCCGCACGCCCCGGTGGTCCTGCCGTGCGGCTCGGTGTTCGACATCGTCAGCGCGCCGGCGATGTTCGGGCGGCTGATGCTGGACCGGCTGTGGAGCGAGGGGCCGGGCTCCGGTCCGGTGGCCGCTTTCCGCGGGCGGACGCTGTTGTTCTCGGCGCCGGGGACGGCCCAGCGGCTGCCCTCGCTGCTGGAGTGGGAGGAGTGGAGCGCCGACGGCCGGCCGGACGGCCGGGTCGGCACCGTGCCGCCGCTGCTGTGCCACGGCACCGGTGACGCGGTGACCGTGCCCGCGCTGACCCCGGCCCGCGAGGGAGCCTCGACGCGCTGGATGGTCGCCCCGGACACGCGTCAGCCGTGGCTTCCGGGGCCCGAGATCCTGCTGTGGGCGGCCGTCCGGGCGGCCCGTTCGGCCGTGCGGATATCGATTTCACCTCCCGCCGAGCAGGATGCTAAGGTCTACGACGTCAGCAGGCGCCGCTAGCTCAGTTGGTTAGAGCAGCTGACTCTTAATCAGCGGGTCCGGGGTTCGAGTCCCTGGCGGCGCACGACATCGATGGCGAGGCTTGTTCGCAGAAAGCGCGAACCAGTCTCGTCATCGCCATTTCTGCGCGGCTGCGCCGCGCGCTGTGGGGGCTCCGCCACCCACGCCCCCTTCACCGTCAGCTGTTGTGGCCGCCCGCTTACAGGGCTGCCCTCGGTGTGATCCGCACCGTCCACTCCCCCGACTCCGTGCGCCCTTCCACGTCCACCCGTACGCCGTCGCCCGGCACGGTGAAGCTTTCGCCGAGGGCGACCGGGGCGTCCGCGAGGGGTGGGTACACGGAGTTCTCCCAGCAGGCCTCGGTACTCGGGTGGGCGTCGATCACCTCGACGGGGCCACGGCCGGAGCGGGCGTCGCCGCTGACGCGGTAGACGAGGATGCCGGAGCGGCAGGCCGCGCCGTCGACGCCCACCGGGCCGCGCGCCTCGAAGGCGAGCACGCTGTGGGGGCCGGTGCGCACGACCGCGAGTTTGACGCCGTGGCCGAGTCCGAAGGCCGGCGCCCCGGAGGCGCGGGCGACCGGCACGCCCGGTCCGGCCCCGAGGGGTTCCAGGGTCAGCCGGGTCGGTCCGGGGCCCCGTACGCACACCACCTGGCGTGGATCCAGCCAGCCCAGCTTCCACTTGTGCCAGGCCAACAGGTCGGGGGCGAGGCCGAACTGGCTGCCCATCAGGTCCCAGTCGCCGACGTAGGTGTCCCAGTCGCCCTTGCCGTCGGCGGGGCGGTGGTAGAGGTCGGGCAGGTCGAAGACGTGGCCGGTCTCATGGGCGAGGACGAGACGGTCCGGGGGATGCTTCTCGAAGACCGTGACGATGCGGCCGATGTCCGTGCCGTCGGCCGTCAGCGGGGTGTCCAGGTTGACGACCTTCGTCGCGTCCGAGTCGACGCCGGGCGCGTCCGGGTCGGCCACGAAGTAGACGACGTCGTAGCGGGAGAAGTCGACCTGGGGGTCGGCGGCGGCCAGCGCGTCGTGCAGGTAGGCGGCCCGGCTCTCGGCCCGCCAGTCGCGCTGTATGGCGTAGGCGGTGGACGGCTTCGGCATGCGGATCCAGCGCTTCAGCGGGTGCGGGCGCAGGGTGAACCTGCCGTAGGACGCCTCCTGGTAGAAGCGGCTGGTGTCCGGGAAGTGGTCGGCGGCCAGTTCGGCGGGGGAGGTCGTGGGGCGCCGGTCGGGGAAGGACAGGAAGACCATCACCGCGTCGAGGGAGCGGACGGGACGGGGGTAGGCGGTGTTCCAGGTGTCCACGCCCTCGGAGTGGTGGGCGGCGGTGCGGGGCAGCGCGCAGGGGGCCACGGAGAGGGGTTCGGCGACGGAGGGGCCGCTGACCAGGGAGGTCGCGGCGAGCGCCGAGAGGGTGGTGAACACGGCCGTGGTACTGCGCAGTCGAGGGCGCGGGAGCGGCGGGAACGGTCGCGGACGTCGCGGCAGTCGCGGCACTTCAGACCTCCGGGGGCGGTTCACGGGACACCGCCATCCAGCCTGTGTGAATTTGTAGTACTACGCCCTGTTTGTCTGCCCCAGACGAGTGAGGCGGCGGAAAGCGGGCATCACCCCGACACCCCCGGAATTCTCACGGAACGTCACAAGCGGTCGCCCGACCGCAGAACCGGGCCAGGTGCGGGCAGAAACGATCTGTCAGAAGGGTGGGTTGTTCCGGGACACTGGGCAGTGGCTGCGCGGGTCCGGGGGCAGCCTCTATGATCGGCAGACTTTCCTGCACGGACAGAGATCGAGTGCACTGCGGGAGCGAGCGGTGAGCGGAACGTCCGAAGGGCCGACGCCCGCGGCAGACCTCGACCGGTCAGCCGTCACAGAGAGTGAAATCAACAGTACGGACAGCGGGCCCCGGGTCCACCGGCCTCCGGCCTACCGTTCCGTCTTCGCGGCAGCACCCCTCGCCATGGCCGTGGTCGACCGCGAGGGTCTCATCGTCGACGCCAACGACGCGCTCGGCGCGCTGCTCGGCGACGCCGCGGGCCTGGTCGGGCGGGTCGCCTCCGACCTGCTGGACCTGGCCTCCGACGCCCGTACCTGGCACGCCTACCGCGAGGTGCTGCGCGGCCGGCAGGCGAAACTGCGCTGCACCCGGCGGCTGAAACAGCCCGACGGGCGCTCGCTGTGGGCGCAGGTCACCGTCTCCCCGCTGGACGCGGACACGCCCGGCGTGCTGCTGTCGGTCGCCGACGTCAGCGCGCACCGTGACCTCCAGGCACGGCTGAGGCACCTGCAGATGCACGACCCGGTGACCCGGCTGCCCAACCGCACCCTGTTCTTCGAGCGGGTCTCGGCCGCGCTGGAGTCGGAGGCGTACGAGCAGAGCGGGACCGGCCGGATCGGCCTGTGCTACCTGGACCTGGACGGCTTCAAGGCCGTCAACGACACCCTCGGTCACCGGGTCGGCGACCGGCTGCTGGCCGCCGTGGCCGACCGGCTGACGGCGTGTGCCGAGGAGGCCGGGCGGACCAGGCCGAGCGTGCCGCTGGTGGCCCGGCTGGGCGGCGACGAGTTCGCGCTGCTCGTGGAGGACTCCACCGGCACCGAACAGCTCGCCGATCTCGCCGAGTCCGTGCTGAAGACGCTCCAGGCCCCCTTCGACCTGGCCGGACACCGGCTGAACGTCTCCGCGTCGATCGGGGTCGTGGAGCGGCACGCGGCCGGCACCACCGCGACCGGGCTGATGCAGGCCGCCGATACGACCCTGTACTGGGCGAAGGTGGACGGCAAGGACCGCTGGACGCTGTTCGACCCCGAGCGCAACGCACATCTGATGACCCGCCAGGCGCTGGCGTCCACGCTCCGGCCGGCCATCGAGCGCGGCGAGTTCCGCCTCGACTACCAGCCGCTGGTCGGCATGTCGGACGGCCGGCTGCACGGGGTGGAGGCCCTGGTCCGCTGGGATCACCCCCGGTTCGGTCTGCTGCCGCCGAATCGGTTCGTCGCGCTGGCCGAGGAGGACGGCTCGATCGTGCCGCTGGGCCGATGGATTCTGGCCACCGCGTGCCGCCAGGCGCGGCAGTGGCAGCTGGACAACCCGGACGAGCCGCCGCTGGTGGTCAGCGTCAATGTGGCGGTGCGTCAGGTGTGGGACTCCGACCTGGTGGCGGACGTCGCGGAAGTCCTCGCCGAGACCGGGCTCGCCCCGCATCTGCTGCAGCTGGAGCTCACCGAGTCGGCCGTGATGGGCTCGGCGGGGCGGCCGTTGCAGGCGTTGCAGGCGCTCAGCGACATGGGCGTGGGCATCGCCATCGACGACTTCGGCACCGGCTACTCCAACCTCGCCTACCTGAGCCGGCTGCCGGTGTCGGTGCTGAAGCTCGACGGCTCCTTCGTACGCGGCTTCCAGTACGAGGGCTCGGGCGCCGCGCCGAACCCGGCCGACGAGGTCGTCGTCGAGGCGATGATCGACCTCGCCCACCGGCTCGGGCTGACCGTCACCGCCGAGTGCGTGGAGACCTCGGCGCAGGCGACCCGGCTGCGCAGCATCGGCTGCGACACCGGGCAGGGCTGGCTGTACTCCCGTCCGGTGTCGCCGGATCGTATCTCCGAGCTGCTGGGGACCGAGTCCGGCACCGGGTCCGGCACCGGGTCGGGCACCGAATCCGGAACCGTGCCGGGCACCGAGTCCGGCACCGAGTCCTACGCGGTCGGCAACCCGTAGGCGTCGGCGATCAGTTCGTAGGAGCGCAGGCGCAGCTCGCCGCGGTGGGCGTGGCTGGTGAGCATCAACTCGTCGGCGCCGGTGCGCTTGTGGAGGTCGTCGAGGCCGGTGCGGACCTCGTCGGCCGTGCCCTGGATGATGTTCGCGGTCCAGGAGTCGACGAACTCCCGTTCCAGAGGGCTGAATTCATGCGCCTCCGCCTCCTCCGGGGAGGGGAACAGACCGGGGCGGCCGCCGCGCAGCCGGACCATGTTGAGGCCCATGGCCAGGGTCTGCCGGCGGGCCTCGCGCTCGTCGTCGGCGGCGAGCACGGAGACGCCGATCAGCGCGTACGGCTCGGCGAGCACCGCGGACGGCCGGAACGACTCCCGGTACAGATCGAGGGCCGGGACGGTGTTCTGCGCGGAGAAGTGGTGCGCGAAGGCGAAGGGCAGACCGAGCATTCCGGCCAGGCGGGCGCTGAAGCCGGAGGAGCCGAGCAGCCAGATCGGCGGCCGGTGCGCCGACTGCACCCCGCCGGGCGCGGTGCCCTGGACGGGGCCGGGGATCGCGTGGATCCGGCGGTAGGGGTGGCCGTCGGGGAAGTCGTCGTCCAGGAAGCGGGTGAGCTCGGCGAGCTGCTCGGGGAAGTCGTCGGCGCCCTCGTGCAGCCGCTCGGTGCGGCGCAGGGCGGCGGCCGTCGCACCGTCGGTGCCCGGCGCGCGGCCGAGGCCGAGGTCGACGCGGCCCGGCGCGAGCGCCTCCAGGGTGCCGAACTGCTCGGCGATGACGAGGGGCGCGTGGTTGGGCAGCATGACGCCGCCCGAGCCGAGCCGGATGCGGTCGGTGTGGGCGGCGAGGTGGGCGAGGATCACCGCTGGCGAGGAGGAGGCGACGCCCGGCATCGAGTGGTGCTCGGCGACCCAGTAGCGCAGAAAGCCACGCGATTCGGTGAACCGCGCCAGCTCGACGCTGGTGCGCAGCGCGTCGGTGGCGGTACGACCGGAGCCGACGGTGACCAGGTCCAGTACCGACAGGGGGGTCGGGGCACTGCCCAGTACCGCGCCTCGGATCTCGTCTACCGCCACGGGTTCCTCCTGTTGTCGATCGTGGGCCGTCCTCATCGCGCTAACAGGAGGGTGTCCCCGTTTATTCCGGGAGGCCCGAGGAGACGACGAAATCCTCCCCGCCGTAGACGGACTCGTAGTGAACGGTGATCACCAGGCGGCCACGCCGTCTGTGACGACGCGGGCCCCAGCCCGGCGTCGACCACCTGGAACCCGGGCCGGAGCGACTGCCGGTTGTGCACACGGGCGGCCTTGCCCTGGCTGTAGCCGACCCACAGCGAACCGAGCGCGACGACCGTCGCCGCGACGGCCATGACCGTTTCCGCCTGCACGCCCGCCCCCGGTTCACACCTGCACGATCGGCTCCCGGGTGAAGAGGATGCCCAGGCCCGGCGCGTTCACGCGTCGGTCGGCGAGGCGTAGGGCCTCCCAGACCGTGACCTGGTTGGCGGTGAGTACCGGTTTGCCGAGTTCCTTCTCCAGGCGGGGGAGGTGGGCGGCCGTGTGCAGGGCGGCGTCGGGGAGCAGGACCGCGTCGGCGTCGGGGGTGTCGGCCTGTCGGGCGAGGGCGAGGACCTGGGACTCGTCCCAGGTGCCGACCTCGGCCGCCGTGCTGGTCCCGGCGCTGCTCAGGGCCGTCACCTCCACGCCCCCCGCCCGCAGGAACCCGGCGAACAGCCCGGCCACGTCGTCCGGGTACGTCGCCCCGACGGCGACCCGCCGGGCGCCGATCTCCCGGGCCGCGTGCACGAAGGCGAACGAGGTGGAGGAGGCCGGCATCCCGGCCATCGTGGCCAGCGTGCGCACCTGTTCCTGGGCGCCCTCCCAGCCGTGCACGAAGCCGCCGCTGGTGCAGGCCCACACGATCGCCTCGGCGCCCGCGAGCCGCAGTTGCCCGACGCCGTCGGCCAGCCGCTCGGGCGCTCCCTCCCCCAAACTCTCGACTGCGCTCGAGCCCGGGGGGACCCCCCTCCGCAGCACGTCGACCCGGTGCGCGGCCTCTCCGATGTCGGTGTGGACCAGGTCCAGCCGGATGTCGCTGCCCAGGAGCTGCTCGATACGGGGGTAGTCGTCCTCGGCCGAGTGGCCCGGGTAGAGGAAACCGAGTGCGGTCATGTCCAGCCTTCCTGCTGCTGCTCTTCTTCCGGCAGTACCGGGGGTTCCCGCAGTACGGGCGGTTCCCGCAGTACGGGCGGTTCCCGCAGTACGGGGGACCACGCGCGCCGATGCGTCCAGCAGCGCTCGAACGGTCCCACCGCTCGGGTACCCAGTCGGCGCAGCGCCGCCCACATGATCACCTGGTTGGCCGAGATGACCGGTATGCACAGTTCGGCCTCCGGTCGGGGGATGCCGTCGCAGGCCGCGTCGGCCGGCCTGGGATCCGGGGACAACGAGCCGTGGGCCCGGCCTTGTTGACGACGGTGGGTTCGGGTGCGAACGTGGTCAATCCGTGCACGTCAGACACGTGGTCACCAGCGACGAAGACCCGGAGGGAGGCGGCACCGGATGACCGTCGTCCCCGCCTCCGCCTCCACCGCCGCCTCCAGTGCCGCGTCTCTGCCCACCCTGCTCGTCCTGGACGCCGAGCCGCTGCCCCGGCTCGGGCGGCTCACCGGGCGGGCCCGGGTGCTGCACACCGACGAGGCCTCGCTCGCCGCGCGCCTCCCGACGGCGGACGTCCTGCTGGTGTGGGACTTCACCTCGCACGCCGTGCGCGCCGCCTGGCCCGGCCAGGGGCCCCGGCCGCGCTGGGTGCACACGGCGAGCGCGGGCGTGGACCACCTGATGTGCCCCGAACTGGCCGCGTCGGACACGGTGGTGACGAACGCCCGCGGGGTGTTCGACCAGCCGATCGCCGAGTACGTCGCCGCGCTGGTCCTGGCGATGGCGAAGGACCTGCCGCGCACATGGGAGCTCCAGCAGCGCGGCGAGTGGCGGCACCGGGAGAGCCGACGTGTCGCCGGAACGCGGGCCGTCGTCGTCGGGTCGGGGCCGATCGGGCGGGAGATCGCCCGCGTGCTGAAGGCGCTCGGCATGACCACGGCCGTCGTCGGCCGGGTCCCGCGCACCGGCATCCACGGCCCGGACGACCTGAACCGGCTCCTCGCCCGCGCCGACTGGGTCATCGCCGCCGCCCCGCTCACCGAGCAGACGCGCGGCATGTTCGACACCCCGCTGTTCGGCGTGATGCAGCCCTCGGCCTGCTTCGTGAACGTCGGCCGCGGGCAACTGGTCGTCGAGGACGCACTGGTGCGGGCGCTTCAGCGGCGGTGGATCGCGGGCGCGGCGCTGGACGTCCTCAATACCGAGCCGCTCGCTCCCGACAGTCCGCTCTGGCAGGTGCCGGGACTGCTGATCTCGCCGCACATGAGCGGTGACACGGTCGGCTGGCGGGACGAGCTCGGCGCGCAGTTCGTGGAGTTGTTCGAACGGTGGGCGGCCGGCCGGCCGCTGAAGAACGTGGTCGACAAGCAGCGCGGATACGTTCCCGGACACTGACGTCCCCGCTCTCGGAAGAGCGGAAGCAAATCCCGGGCCACGCCGCAGGTGATGGCCGCGGCCGGAAACGGGGCTCAAAGCGGGCTGCATAAGTCGCATGGTCCGGGGTAGCCGCGCCGCCATGGCTCCACCACTGGAACATCGCGAACGCGAACGCATACCTGGGACCACACGCCGGTCGCTGCTCGCGGGGGTAGCGGCGGTCGGCGTGCTGGGCGCCGCCGGCTGCTCCCGTGTGGCGACCGCGTCGACCGCGAACGGCGGCGACCTGCTCGACCGGCTGAAGGCGGCCGGTGTCGTCCGGCTGGGCATCGCGGGTGAGGTCCCGTTCGGGTACATCGACAAGGACGGTGAGCTGACCGGCGAGGCGCCGGAGCTGGCCAGGGTCATCTTCAAGCGGCTGGGCGTGGAAAAGGTCCAGGCCGTGCCCACCGAGTTCGGGTCGCTCATCCCGGGGCTGAACTCACAGCAGTTCGATGTCGTGGCCGCCGGGATGTACGTCACCCCCGAGCGCTGCGCGCAAGTCCTGTTCGCCGACCCCGACTACCAGATGCTCGACTCGTTCGTGGTGCGCAAAGGCAACCCCAAGGGGCTGAACACCTATCAGGACGTCGTGAAGAAGAAGGCCAAGTTCGCCACCGGCACCGGGTACGCGCAGATCCAGCACGCGGTGGCGGCCGGCTACAAGGAGAGCGACATCCTGATCGTGCCCGACCAGGTCGCCGGGCTGAACGCCGTGGAGGCCGGGCGGGTCGACGTGTTCGCCGGCACGGCCGTGACCACCCGCGACGTGGTGAAGAAGTCCCGCAAGACCGAGGCGACCAAGCCCTTCGCGGCCGTGATCGACGGCAAGCCGACCGTCGACGGCGGCGCCTTCGCCTTCCGGCTCACCGAGACCCGGCTGCGGGACGCCTTCAACGTCGAGCTGCACAAGCTGAAGAAGAGCGGCGAGCTGGCCCGCGTCCTGAAGCCGTTCGGCTTCACCGAGGCCGAGATGACCGGCCTGACCGCGAAGCAGCTGTGCGGCGGGGGGACGGCGCCATGACCACCGGGCTCTGGGAACTCGTCCTCAAGGGGATCTGGACCACCGTCCAGTTGCTGGTCCTCAGCGCGCTGCTGGCCGCGGCCGTGTCCTTCGTGGCCGGTGTCGCGCGCACCCACCGGCTGTGGATCGTGCGCTTCCTCGCCGGGTTCTACACCGAGGTGTTCCGCGGGACCTCGGCGCTGGTGATGATCTTCTGGGTGTTCTTCGTGCTGCCCCCGGCCTTCGGCTGGCAGCTGGTGCCGATGTGGGCGGGCACCCTGGCGCTCGGCCTGACCTACGGGGCGTACGGCTCGGAGATCGTGCGCGGCGCGCTGAAGGCCGTCGACCCGGCGCAGCAGGAGGGCGGGATCGCGCTCAGCTTCACGCCCTGGCAGCGGATGCGGCTGATCCTGCTGCCGCAGGCGGTGCCGGAGATGATCCCGCCGTTCTCCAACCTGCTGATCGAGCTGCTCAAGGGCACCGCCCTGGTGTCGGTCATGGGCATGGGCGATCTGGCGTTCAGCGGGAACCTGGTGCGGCTCGCACTGCAGGAGAGCGCGGAGATCTACACGTATCTGCTGCTCATCTACTTCGTGATCGCCTTCCTGCTGACGCGGGTGATGCGAGGGCTCGAGAAGCGGCTGAAGGCGGGCGTCGGGAAGGCGCCCACGCGCAAGGTCGTCACGGAACCCGGGCCGGTCAGCGCCGGGGTGGGCGTCGGAGTCGGAGGAGGTTCCTGATGACATGGGACTGGGGCGCGGTCGCCGATTTCATGCCGCACTTCTGGGACGGGCTGCTGGTCACCCTGCAGGCCCTCGCCCTCGGCTCGCTGATCTCCTTCGCCCTCGGGCTGGTCTGGGCGCTGCTGATGCGCACGCCCACACGCTGGGTGCGCTGGCCGGTCGGCGTGGTCACGGAGTTCGTGCGCAACACCCCGCTGCTGGTGCAGCTGTTCTTCCTCTTCTATGTGCTGCCCGAATGGGGTCTGACCTTCTCCGCGCTGACGACCGGCGTCTTCGCGATCGGCCTGCACTACTCGACGTACACGATGCAGGTCTACCGGGCCGGCATCGAGGGGGTGCCCGCCGGGCAGTGGGAGGCGGCGACGGCGCTGAACCTGCCGGCCGGCCGGACCTGGCGGGTGGTGATCCTGCCGCAGGCGATCCGAAGGGTCGTCCCGGCGCTCGGCAACTACGTCATCGCGATGCTCAAGGACACGCCGCTGCTGATGGCGATCACCGTCCTCGACATGCTCGGGCAGGCGCGGCTCTTCTCCCAGGAGCACTTCCAGTTCACCGAGCCCCTGACCGTGATCGGCGTGGCCTTCATCCTCATCTCCTACCTGGCCTCCCTTCTTCTGCGAGCCCTGGAGCGACGTCTTGTCCACTGACACCCATCTGATGAAGGATTCCGACGCAGGCGCCAATCCGCCGGTGGACGGCAGCGAGCTGATCCGCCTGGAGCAGGTCACCAAGCGGTTCGGGTCGAACACCGTGCTCGACCGGCTCGACTTCTCCGTGGAGTCCGGCAAGCACGTGACGCTGATCGGCCCGTCCGGCTCCGGCAAGACGACCATCCTGCGGCTGCTGATGACGCTGACCAAGCCCGACGAGGGGACCATCACGGTCGCCGGGGAGAAGCTGTTCCCGGCCCCCGAGAAGCAGATCCGGGAGGTCCGCAAGAAGATCGGGATGGTGTTCCAGCAGTTCAACCTGTTCCCGAACATGACCGTGCTGCGGAACGTCACCGAGGCCCCGGTGACCGTCCTCGGCCTGTCCAAGGACGAGGCCGAGGAGCGCGCCCGGGAGCTGCTGGACCTGGTCGGCCTCGCCGACAAGGCCGACGCCCGGCCCACCCAGCTGTCCGGCGGGCAGCAGCAGCGCGTGGCGATCGCGCGGGCGCTGGCGATGCGGCCGCAGGTGCTGCTCCTGGACGAGGTCACCTCGGCGCTCGACCCCGAGCTGGTCGCGGGCGTCCTCGACGTGCTCAGGGACATCGCCCGCACCACCGACATCACGATGCTCTGTGTGACCCACGAGATGAACTTCGCCCGGGACATCTCCGACCAGGTCCTGATGTTCGACGCGGGCCGGGTCATCGAGTCGGGCCCGCCGGAGAAGATCTTCGGTTCGCCGGAGCAGGAACGGACGCGGGAGTTCCTGAGCGCGGTGCTGTGACGTCGGTGCGGTGACGCCGGTGCGGTGACGCCGGTGCGGTGCGGCCGGGTGAGCGAGAGCGCTGGTCTAGGCGGCGGGTCATGACATAGGCATATGCCAGCGGGCCAGTGTCGCAGTTCGGCGAGTCGTAAGTGCAACACATTCTCGCCAACAACCCCTCCCACCCGGCCTCTTGGCCGTTATCGTGGAAGGTGATTCGCTGTCAGGATCACGCTGCCAGGATCACTGTCAAGATCACGGATCACGGCCAGAAAGCGACCAGGGGGGAAACCGTGGCGCTGAAGCACGAGCCGACCGCGCCGTACCACTCGGCCCAGGAAGCGTTGCGCGTCCTGGAGACGGTGGCGCGGCACTCCACCGGTGTCACCGACGCCCAACTCTCCCGCCAGACCGGCCTCACCGCGGAGCGACTGACCACGCTCCTGCGCATGCTGCGCCGCGAAGGCTACGTCGAGCAGATCGCCGACGGCGCGTACGTCACGGGCGACGCGCTCGCCCGGCTGGGCTCCGCCCACCACCGCGAGCAGGCCCTGCGCGACAAGCTCCAGCACACCCTCGACCGGCTCCGCGACTCCGTCGGCGCCGCCGTCTACATCAGCCGGTACGTCGACGGCGAGGTCACGATCACCCAGTACGCCGACGGCCCCGCCACGCCGTCCGTCAACGAGTGGGTCGACTTCCGCTACTCCGCGCACGCCACCGCGCTCGGCAAGAGCATCCTCGGCCAGCTCGATCACAACGGCCGGCGCGATCACCTCTCCCGGCACAAGATGGCCCGGCTCACCTCCCGCACCATCACCAGCGACAAGCTGCTGCTCTCCCGCCTGGAGGCCCAGCCGCCCACGGTCCCGGTGCTCGACCTCCAGGAGTACGCGATCGGCACGGTCTGCGCGGCCGTCCCGATCACCGCGGGGTCCACGGCCGGCTGTCTGGCCCTGTCCCTGCCCCTCGCGCACGCCCACCGCCTCCGCCAGGCCGCCGACGCCCTGAACAGGAACGCGGCGCCGGTACTGCTGTCGCTCGCGATCTGAAGGGGTGGTCGGAAGCACCCTCGCGGACCAGGTAGTATTTTCTCCGTCGCCAGCCGCCGAAGGCGGAGGGCGGGAGTCATGCGCCGCTAGCTCAGTTGGTTAGAGCAGCTGACTCTTAATCAGCGGGTCCGGGGTTCGAGTCCCTGGCGGCGCACAGATGAAGGGCCTCTCGTGGACACGAGGGGCCCTTCGCCTTGCCCCGCCTGTCCAGCCTGTCCAGCCAGTCCCGCCAGTCCCGCCTGCCCCGCCTGTTCGGCCTGTCCGGCCTGTTCGGCCTGTCCGGCCTGTCCGGCTCCCACGGCCTCCCCCGCCTCCTCCGCCGTCAGCCTTCGGTACGTCGCCTCCCCCGGCGCTCGCCACCACACCGGGTCGGCACAGCGCACGCCCTCCCTGCGCAGCAACGCCCGGTGGATCTTGTTCGTGGCGGTGACGGGCATCCGGTCCACCACCCGTACGAACCGGGGCGCCATCTTCGTGCCCAGGTCGGGCTGGGCGAGCAGGAACTCGGCGAAGGCGAGCGGGTCGAAGGTCCCGGCCAGCGTCGCCATCACCTGATCGCCGGTCACCGGGTCCGGGACCGCGTAGACGGCGACGGCGTCCGCGCCCTCGTACCGGGCGAGGATGTTCTCGATCATCGCGGCGGCCAGGTTCTCGCTGTCGACGCGGAGCCGGTCGTCGGTGCGGCCCGCGAAGTAGAGGAAGCCGTCGGAGTCGCCGTAGAAGAGGTCGCCGGTCCAGTACGCGCCGTCCTCCCGGCGCCGCTCCGCCTCCGCCGCCGGGTTGCGCCAGTAGCCCTCGAAGGGGTTCGGGCCCCGGTTGACCAGCTCCCCTATCGCCTGCTCACCGTTCAGCAGCCGGCCGCCCGGGTCGAACTCGGCCGGCGGACACTCGGCGCGCGTCTTGGGGTCGAGTACGACGAGCCCGGGCGCCGCCCTCCCGACCGCGCCCGCCGGGGTCCCCGGCGACCACTGCACGGCCGCCCCGCCCTCCGACGAGCCGTACCCCTCCACCAGCCGCACCCCGAACCGCCGCTCGAAGGCCGCCGCGTCCACCGCCCCCGCCTCGGTGCCGAAGCCGAGCCGCAGCGCGTGGTCCCGGTCGTCGGGGCCGGGCTCGGTGGCCAGGACGTACTGGATCGCCCGGCCCACGTAGGTGAAGTACGTCGCCCGGTAGCGCCGTACGTCCGTCAGGAAACCGGAGGCCGAGAACCGTCGCCGCAGGGCCACGCCCGCGCCGGCGGCCAGCGCGGGCGCCCAGTCGGCGATCACCGCGTTGCCGTGGAACATCGGCATGCAGACATAGTGCACGTCGTCCGGCCGGACCGAGAACTGCCCGGCCAGCGAGCGCCCGGCGGCGGACAGCCGGCCCTGGGTGCACAGGGCCGCCTTGGGCGCGCCGGTCGAGCCGGACGTGAAGTAGAGGAGGAGCCGGTCGGCGGGAGTGGCGCGGGAGGGGTCCGGGCGGGCGTCCGTGTACGGCGCGAGCAGGTCGTCGTACTCCGGGGTGCCGGTGATCAGCAGCCGGACCCCGGGCAGGTCGAGGCCCCTGAGGAGGGGGAGGTGGGTGTGTTCGGTGATGAGGAGGCGGCACTCGGTGTGCAGGATGTCCCGGGCCAGTTCGGGGCCCCGCCGGGTGGGGTTGATCCCGGCCACCGCCGCGCCGGCGAGCGCCGCGGCGGACAGCCAGAGCGGGAACTCCGGGGTGTTGTCCAGCAGCACCCCGAGGTGCGGCGGGCCGTCCGACGGCAGCAGGTCGGCCAGCAGCGCCGCCCGCGCGGCGGCGCCGGCGGCGACCTCGTGGTGGGTGAGGACCGGCTTCCCGGGGTCTTCACACCACAGTCCCGGACGGTGGTCGCCCCACCGTGCTGCTACCAGTTCGGCGACGGTATCCCCGGTGGACTCCATGGCCGCGCACAGTAGTTGACGCATCGTCAGATGTGGAGGGCTAGGGCATGAAGCCGTCGCTCTCGGCGAACATCCAGTGGGCGGTGACCATGAAGAACACGCAGAAGGCGATGCACGCGCCGAGGAAGAGCAGCAGGCATCCCGACTCGGCGAAGAGCCTGCCGGGGGCCGGGGCCTTGGCCGTGGCCTCCTCGGGGTGCCCGGCCGCGTAGTGGACGGTCACGATGTCGCCCTCGAGGGTCGTCCCGGGGCCGTTCGCCTCCTCGAAGCGAATCGTGCGGCCGTCGCGGGTGGTGAACTCGTAGACGTGGTGCAGGGTCGTGCTGACCATGGTGTCGCCGCCGCCGCTGGTCGTCGTGTACGACCGCAGACAGCGCGCCTCCGCGGTGAGACCGCCGCTCCAGGCCCGGGCGACCCGCCGGGAGCGGCGGAGCAGACCCAACACGCCGAAGAGCAGGCCGGCGATCATGACCGACGGCACAAGGTAGAAGAAGGCTTCCATGAGCTCCCCCGAGGTTCCGGCGCCGGCCTGGTCGTGCCGGCGTGCAGGGAACGTACCCGGGCGGGACCCCGGAGGAGCTCAAGCGATGCTCAGAACGTGACGTCGGAGCAGGCGTAGAACGCGTTGGTCGTGTCGGCGATCGTCCACACCGCGACGATCATGTGCCGTCCGCTGAGCCCGGACGGCAGCGTGCCGCTGTGCGAGAGGGTGGCCGGGGGCCGCTGACCGCCGTAGGGCACGGTCAGGAACGGGGTGAGGGTGAGGTCGGAGCGGGCCAGGTTGTGGTTCCGGTTCCAGCCCTGCCTGGTGACGTAGTACTTGAAGTCGGTCGTGGCGTGCATCGCGGTGAACTGCCAGCGGAAGGTGTAGCTCTGGCCGCCGGTCACCTTGGTGGTCGGCCATGCCCCGCCCGAGGGGGTCTTCGGGCTGTCGAGTTGGGCGAAGCGGGTGTTGTTCGCGGAGCAGATCCGCCCGTCCGCCGCGCCGGACGCCGGGAAGCCCTTCGGGCCCTCGACGCTCTGCGGCTCCCACTGGATGTCGCCGCAGCCCGTGACGGTGCCGTTCTGGCAGAGCTTCTGCCTGCTGATGGGGAGGTCGGTGTAGCCGTGGCTGCTGGCGCCGCCGGCCGAGAGCACGAAGGCTCCGGCGGTGGCGAGGCCCAGCACGGCGGCGTGGAGCCTGGTCTTTTTGCGCATGCTGTCGCTCCTGGAGAACGTGGGGAGTTCACTGAGCTGAGCCGTGCAGGTCTAGACCAAGTTCGAGATTATTGCCGTTTCTTGGCTGTGTCCATATCAAAGACACGGCCTGCCTCCCTCATGGCGCCCCTCACGGCGTCTGTTCCGAACGCCCCGCGCAGAAGGCCACGGTCAGGTCCTTCACCAGCGCCTTGCGCTCGTAGTCGTCGAGCTCCACCAGCCCTCGCATGGTCAGCCGGGTCACCGTGTCCTCCACCGAGTCGACGACCGACGTCAGCACCGTCGCCCGGTGCTGGGCGTCGAGCGCGGCGATCCGGCGGCGGTTCATCGCGGCGGCCACCTCGGGGGCGTACTCGATGCGCAGCGGCTGAACGGAGTACACCTCCAGACCGATGGCGCCCGCGTCCTGCGCGACCTGCCGCGTCAGCGCCTCCCCCGCCGTCTCCACCGAACCCCGTCCCGCGCCCGGCGTCTCCACCGGGATCCGGGCGAGGGCCGCCTCGACGCATTCACGCAGATACGTCTCGTGGTCGTCGACGCCGAGCGTGGCCCGCGCGGTGTCCCGCACCCGCCACACCACCAGGGCCACCACCCGCAGCGCGACCCCACTGCCGTCGGCGGCGGGCATCGGCTCACTGCGCCAGTGCCGCAGCCGTACGTCCACCCGGCGGCGCAGCAGCAGCGGGTTCACCCACAGCAGACCGGTGCGCCGCACGGTCCCCCGGTAGCGGCCGAACAGATCGAGCACCCAGGCCCGCCCCGTCCGCCCCCGGGCGAGACCGCCGAAGCCGAACAGACCCAGCGCGCCCGCACCCGCGTACGCCGCCCACTGCGCCGGACCGAGCCCGGCGCCCGCGAACTCCGGCAGCCGCAACGCCCGCACCGCCAGCGGCGGCAGCACCCCGGCCCACCACGAGGCGGCCACACAGCCCGCCGCCCCGCAGGCCCCGGCGAACACTCCCACCGCGCCCGGCAGCACCCGGGCCCGCCGCTCCGCCAACTCGGGGTCGACCTGCGCCACCGGCCGCGGTACGGCCGGCGTCGGCCGGCGCAGCCGCGGCTGCTCGCCGGTGCCCGCCCGGCTGCCCACCACGGCGGGCCCGAGCGGCACCGGCCGCGGCTCGGGCTCGTCACGGAACAGCAGGTGGACGGGGATCTCGGTGGTCGCCTCGTTCTGGATGAGCCGGCCGGGCCTGGACGGCCCGTCGGACTCGGGCGTCTGTGAAGTGGTCGTGTGCATTGCGTGCCTCCAGCCTCCGCACCAGATACGCCATGACAGTGAGTGGGTTGTGGGGAGGGAACCGCGGTCACAGGAAGAGCCGCCGCCAGGTCTCCGGGCCCGGGTAGCCGTCGGCCGCGCCGCCGCGCCAGCCCTGGGCGCGCTGGAAGGCCTCGACTCCGCGCCGGTCCGCCTCGCCCCAGCGCGGCCCCGGCCCGGACGTGTAGTACCTGCCGAACCCCTTCTTCACCAGCCGCTTCCCCAACTGGGTGACGTACGCGTTCTGCGCACCCGGGCGGAAGGCGGCCCGGCCGGGGTACGGGGGAATGCGCGGCGTCACGGAAGCGGCGGGCGGGCCGACCACCCCGTTTCCGGCGGCCGCCCCGTTTCCGGCGGTGGTGGCTGGGCCGACGGCGGTGGCGGGGCTGCCCCCGCTGCCGGTGGTCGTCCCGGGAGGCAGCGAGGCCTCGATGTTCCTGCCCTGGTGGGTGACGAGCAGGGCCCAGGTCCGCGGGCCGGGGATGCCGTCGGCGTCGGGGCCGCTCCAGCCCTGGGCGCGCTGGAAGGCCATGGTGGCCCAGCCGTCGGAGGCCGACCAGCGCGGACCGGGGCCCGAGGCGTAGAAACGCGCGCCGCCGCGCTCGACGAGAAGCCGGCCGAGCAGGGTGACGTACTGATTGTTCGCGCCGGGCCCGAAAGCCGCCCGCCCCGGATACGGCGTCGAGGCGACGTCCCCGGTCCCGGGCCTGTTCCCGTCGCCACCGGCATTGCCGGCCTGTGTCCCGGTACCGGCACCGGCACTGACACCGGTACTGGTGCTGGTGCCGGTACCCGCCGCGGTGCCGGTGCCCGGTGTGGTCGCCGTGAGGCCCTTGTAGCGATAGGGCACGTATCGGTCGGAATTGCTCCAATAGGCGTAGGGAGTGGCCTGGCGGCGAGTGGTCGGGCGGGTCTGCTCGTAGACGACGTAGTAGCTGTGGGTGTAGTCCGTCCAGCCGGCGAAAAGGACGACGTGCGAGCCTTTCTCGGGGTCGGTCGGATTGTGGAACAGCAGAATGTCGCCGGGCCGGAGTTCCTCCTTGGAAATCCGCGTCCCGAACTGGTTGAGGCTGCCCGTCCACTCGTTCCCCGGCAGGTTCCAGGCCATGGAGACGAAGCCCGAGCAGTCCTGCCGGTAACCGTCGTACCAGTAGGTGTCCATGCTGTACGGGACCTCGGCGGAAACCCATTCCTTGGCCCGTCTGATGATGTCGGCCCGGGTCGTCGGGGGCGTTCTGACCGGTCCCGTCAGGCCCCCGGGGTGCGCCGACTGGCCGGCCGGTCCATGCAGCGGCGCCTTGCCACCCTGGGGCGTGTCGGGCTCGTCACCTGCGGGAACGCCGGGCCCGTCGGGGGCCTGCGCGGCGGCGACGGCGGGCAGCGCATGGCCCGCGCCGAGCGCCGCAGCCGTCACGGCGGCGACGGCAACGGCACGGTGGACGGCCGGGCGACCGCCGAACGGCGCGGGCGGGGAATGCCGGCTCGCCCGCCGCCGCGCTACACATCCGGGGCATTCGCAGTCGCTCGCGGGAGCGAATTCCTCGAATACCGGAGCCGCCATGCGATTCCCCTCACACTCCAGCTGGAAATGTCCGCGACTGTGCACACAGGGCAGTTTCTCAACCGTCTTCCCGACGCGCATGCTGACGGTCCGAATGATGTACCCGCGCCCATGGCGGGGGCGGCGGGGAGCGGGGTCGGGAACGGGTGGTCCTGGGCACCCTCGGAGGTCCTGTAGAGTTCTCTCGTCAGCAGGCGCCGCTAGCTCAGTTGGTTAGAGCAGCTGACTCTTAATCAGCGGGTCCGGGGTTCGAGTCCCTGGCGGCGCACAGACACCGAAGGCCTCTCGCGAAAGCGAGGGGCCTTCGTTCGTATCCGCGTGCGAATACCCACAGCGGGTTCACGAAACGCACCACACTCCCACATGCGCCACATTGCGACCGTATGACCGGTAAACAGAGCGTTTCACATCTTGCGATCATGCTGAACCCCATAGAACCCTGGTTCTCAAGATGCTGCGGATTCGCGGCAGTTGGGGGGATTTACACGCGGTGCGAGCCGCGTGTGGGGGGATGATTCATGACGGTGCCTGCGCACCACCATGCGGGACGTTCCGGCGGCACGGTGACCTACCGCCGCCTCAGAAGGTCTCTGCCGAAGTACGACTACGAGCACTACAGCCGACTGGCGGGGCCCCTCACCCAGCCGGAGCCGGGCAGACCGTACACCGTCCGCTACCGCTCGCTGCTGGCCCAGGAGCCGCACCGGATCCGGGCCGCGCTGATGCTCTGCGCTGCGCCGCTGCTGTCGGTGGTGCTGCTGGTGTGGCTGCTGCGGCCGGCGCACTGGACCGAGCGCGACCACCCGGCCCACGGTTTCCTGCCCGCCCTCGACACCGTGATGCTGGTGTCGATCGGCCTGATCGAGTTCTTCCGCTGTCTGAACGTGCTGTCCAACGCGCACGCCACCCTGGTCGCCCGCGACCCCGTCCCGGTGGTGCCCCAGACCGGCACCCGCGTCGCCTTCCTCACCTCCTTCGTGCCCGGCAAGGAGCCCCTGGAGATGGTGACGAAGACCCTTCAGGCCGCCGTCCGGCTGCGCCACCGGGGTCTGCTGCACGTCTGGCTGCTCGACGAGGGCGACGACCCCGAGGTGAAGGAGGTCTGCGCGCGCCTGGGCGTGCACCACTTCAGCCGCAAGGGCGTCGAGCGCTGGAACCGGCCGTCGGGCCCGCACCGCGCGAAGACCAAGCACGGCAACTACAACGCCTGGCTGGAGGCCCACGGCGACGCCTACGACTACTTCGCCTCCGTCGACACCGACCACGTACCGCTGCCCAACTATCTGGAGCGGATGCTGGGCTACTTCCGCGACCCGGACGTCGGCTTCGTCATCGGACCGCAGGTCTACGGCAACTACGACACGTTCGTCACCAAGGCCGCGGAGTCCCAGCAGTTCCTCTTCCACGCCCTGATCCAGCGGGCCGGCAACCGCTACGGCGCCCCGATGTTCGTGGGCACCTCCAACGCCGTGCGGATCAGCGCGCTGAAGCAGATCGGCGGGCTGTACGACTCGATCACCGAGGACATGGCCACCGGCTTCGAGCTGCACCGCACCCGCAATCCGGCCACGGGACGCAGGTGGCGGTCGGTCTACACCCCGGACGTGCTCGCGGTCGGCGAGGGCCCGGCCGCCTGGACCGACTTCTTCACCCAGCAGCTGCGCTGGTCCCGCGGCACCTACGAGACGATCCTCAAGCAGTACTGGAAGGGCTTCTTCAGCATGCCGCCGGGCAAGCTCTTCAACTACACGATGATGATCGTCTTCTACCCGATGTCGGCCCTCAACTGGATCCTGGCCGCACTGAGCTGCGCGCTGTTCCTGGGCCTCGGCGCCTCGGGCGTGAACATCGACCCGGCGGTGTGGCTGATGCTGTACGGCAACGCCTCGGCGCTGCAGATCGGCCTGTACCTGTGGAACCGTCGGCACAACGTCTCCCCGCACGAGCCGGAGGGGTCGGGCGGGGTGGCCGGCATGGCCATGTCGGCGCTGTCGGCGCCGGTGTACGCCCGCTCGCTGATGGACGCCGTACTGCGCCGCAGGAGCAGGTTCGTGGTGACGCCGAAGGGGGACTCCGCCAGCCCGGACACGCTGTTCGGGACCTTCCGGATCCATCTGTTCTTCGTGCTCGTCTTCGCCGTGTCCATCGTCGCCGGGTTCGTGTTCGGGCACGCCCAGCCCGCGATGATCGTCTGGGCCTCGTTCGCGCTGCTGGTCACCGCCTCGCCGATCGTGGCGTGGCGGGTGGTCGTACGGGAGGGGAAGGTACGCGAGGCCAGGGCGCGGGAAGCGAGGGCGCGGGAGGAGAAATCGCGGGAGGTCAGAACGCGGCCGGCGCAGGAGGAGCGGGACGGCGAGCGGGTGCCGGCGCAGGGCACGGTTCCTGCGGTCGAGACCGTCTGGGAGGTCCCGGTGGGGGGTCCGGGCGGACCGGGCGGGCTGGGCGGACCGGGCGGGCTGGGGGGATGTGAGGAATGAGGGACGGGGTCGGCCGTTTCGTCGTCCATCGGCGTGCCCGAAGGTTCGCGATCACCACGGCGGTCGTCGTCGTGCTGGCCGGGACGAACGGGCCGTGGCTCTACCGCTTCGGGACGCAGCAGTACCACCAGTACGCGATCAACAAGCCCGAGTACAAGGCGGCCAACGGCCACTGGCAGATCGTCGAGTTCCCGAAGGCGTACCGCCAGGACACCATCCACGCGGTACTCCTGCACACCGGGAAGGTGCTGCTGGTCGCGGGCTCCGGCAACAACCAGGACAACTTCGACGCGAAGAAGTTCGACACCCGGATCTGGGACCCGGCGAAGGGCACCGTGAAAAAGGTGCCCACCCCCAACGACCTGTTCTGCACCGGCCACACCCAGCTCGCGAACGGCTCCGTCCTCATCGCGGGCGGGACGAAACGGTACGAGAAACTGAAGGGGGACGTCACCAAGGCCGGCGGGCTGATGATCGTCCACAACGAGAACCCGGACAAACCGATCACCCTGCCGGCGGGGACGGCGTTCACCGGGCGCGAGAACCGCAAGACGTTCGTGTCGAAGGACCCGGTCCTCGTGCCGCGCGCGACGAAGGTCTTCGACCAAAAGACCGGTAAGTTCCTGCGCAACGACCCGG
Organism: Streptomyces sp. NPDC050121; assembly: GCF_044460385.1. Taxonomy (NCBI): domain Bacteria; kingdom Bacillati; phylum Actinomycetota; class Actinomycetes; order Kitasatosporales; family Streptomycetaceae; genus Streptomyces; species Streptomyces sp. NPDC050121. The sequence continues at coordinate 36,134 of NZ_JBITJV010000059.1, forward strand.
GCCTCGGCCGGATCTACGTCGAGGCACAGAAGTCGGGCACGACATACGAGACCGGAACCCAGGACAATTACCGCATCCGGGGACTGAACGGCGTCGACGCGCGCAACACCTACGGCATCGCGCAGAAACTCGCTCTCGACAAGAAGGACTTCCAGGGGATCCGGGACGCCTACGAGTTCGACCCGGTCGCCGAGAAGTACATCAAGGTCGATCCGATGAACGAGGCCCGCTGGTATCCGACGCTCACGACCCTGAGCGACGGGAAGATCCTCAGCGTCTCCGGGCTCGACGACATCGGGCAGCTGGTGCCGGGCAAGAACGAGGTGTTCGACCCGGCCACCCGGAAATGGACGTACACGAAGAAGGTCCGGCAGTTTCCCACGTATCCCGCGTTGTTCCTGATGCAGGACGGAAAGATTTTCTACTCCGGTTCCAACGCGGGGTACGGGCCCGCGGACGTGGGGCGCGATCCCGGCATCTGGGACGTGACCGGCAACGGCTTCACCAGGCTGCCGGGCCTGAGCGACCCGGACCTGATGGAGACCTCGGCGACCGTGCTGCTGCCGCCCGCGCAGGACGAGCGGTACATGGTCGTCGGCGGCGGGGGCGTCGGGGAGTCGCCGCGCTCCAGCGCGCGCACCCGGCTCGTGGACCTGCTGGCCGAGAGCCCGCGCTTCGTGGACGGCCCCTCGCTGGAGAAGGGGACACGGTATCCGCAGGTTTCCGTGCTCCCCGACGACAGTGTGCTGGTGTCCGGCGGCTCGGAGGACTACCGGGGACGGGGCGACTCCAACATTCTGCAGGCCCGTCTCTATCACCCGGGGAGCAATTCGTTCGAGCGGGTCGCCGATCCGCTGGTGGGCCGCAACTACCATTCCGGGTCGCTGCTGTTGCCCGACGGCCGGGTGATGTTCTTCGGCTCCGACTCACTGTACGGCGACGCGGCGAACACGAAACCCGGAAAGTTCGAGCAGCGGATCGAGATCTATTCGCCGCCCTATCTGTATCGGGGGAAGCGGCCGGAGTTCTCCGGCGGGCCGAAGAGTATTGCCCGCGGCGCGTCCGGGGTGTTCACGTCGGCGGATGCTTCGTCCCTTCGGAAAGTGCGGCTGATTCGACCGAGTGCGTCCACGCATGTGACGGACGTGGATCAGCGGTCGGTCGCGGCCGAATTCACCGTCACGGGAAACAAGGTACGGGTCACCGTGCCGACGAACCGGAATCTGGTGCCGAGCGGCTGGTACATGCTGTTCGCCGACGACAGCCGTGGGGTTCCCAGTGAGGCGCGGTGGGTGAAGGTGCCGTAGCCAACGTACAGCGCACCGGGGGCCTTGCGGCAAGGCCCCCGCCGTGCCGCAGAATCACCGGCCGAAGCCGGTTTCTGCGGGACAAGGGGAGTCACCAAGCGCGTGTGCTGTTGTCGACGTACGGGTCGCGCGGGGACGTCGAGCAGCTGGGTCCCAGCGCCGAGTCCGCGAGTACGGTCAGCCGCGGGCCAGCCGCAGGGCGTATGTCGGCCACCACTCGCCTGCCTTGGGGCCGCCCTTGCACTCGCCGTCCGACTCACCCGGGCGCTTCACCCACAGGTAGGCGTCGACCAGGGGGTCCGCCGTCCGGGTCGTCGGGGTGGGGCCCAGGGCGCGGCCCGGCGGGTTGCACCAGCGCTCCGCCGGGTCGCCCTCCTCGTACGGGCCGTTGCCGTTGCGGCTGGTGTCGACGACGAAGTGCTTGCCGCCCGTCTTCGCCGAGAGCTGCTTGCCGTACGCGATGGAGTCCTCGGTGGAGTAGAAGTTGGAGACGTTGACGGCGAAACCGTCGGCGTGGGCCAGGCCGGCCCGCCGGAGGGGCTCGTGGATCTGGTCGGGGTGACCCCAGCCGGCGTTGCCCGCGTCCAGGTAGACCTTGGTGTTCTTCAGGGCCTTGAGGGCGGTGACAGCGTCGTCCAGGAGGTCGTAGCGCTCCTCGTGGAAGGCGGCAGGGGTGCAGCCGTCGACCAGGTGGAGGAGGGCGTCGGGTTCGAGGACGACGATCGCGGGGCGGTCGGCGATGCCCCGGGCCACCGCGGCGACCCAGGTGCGGTAGGCGGCCCCGTCGGATGCGCCGCCCTGGGAGTACTGGCCGCAGTCGCGGTGCGGGATGTTGTAGAGGACGAGGAGCGGGGTGCGGCCCACCCGGTCGGCGGCCTCGGTGAAGCCGCGGGCCTCCTGTTCCGGGTTCTCCGGGCCGAGCCACTGGCCGGCCGGCTGCTCGGCGATCTCCCGGACCGCGGCGGCCTCGTCCTTCTCCCCGGCCTGCTCGTAGACGGCCGCCTGACGGGCCGCCGAGCCGTCCGGGTTGACCCAGAACGGGTCCGCCTCCTTGGGCTGTTGGGTGACGGCGGGCCCGCTCGCCGACTCGCTCGGGGCCGGGTTCTTCACGGGTCCGCTCGTGGGCCTTTCGGCCTTGCCGTCGCCGCCCGACGAGCATGCGGCGAGCAGCAGCACCGCGCCCAACAAGGACGCGGCCCCCCTCCTGACGTACATCCAACTCCCCCTTGGGTGCACGGACTTGCTCACGGGACTTGTGCACGGCCTTCCGCCGGGCTTCCGCATCGGCCCTGCCCCGGTCTCAATCCTGACATAAGACCCGCACTGCCCACGAGAGCGCCGGAAAGCGGTCTTTACGGCCGCCAACGGGGTAGGTGAACCTCACAGCCTCCCGCGCCTGTCGCCGGGTTACTCCCGCAACCCGAGCGCGCGCGGTCGAGGACCGGCTCGGTCGGCGGTTTCCGGGGGAGCGGACCGTCGACCGGGCCGGGGCACGTGACGTGACATCACGTCACGTCACGTCACGTCAGGCGGCGGTGCCCGTCAGGTACGCCGACACGATCACGTTGGCCGTGTAGCTGCGGGTCGCCCGGTCGAAGGTGCCGCCGCAGGTGATCAGGCGCAGTTCGGCGCGGTCCGGCCGACGGGGGCCGTAGGCCTGTCGGGCGTCGAAGTGGTCGCGCTGGACGACTTCGACGTCGTCGACGGTGAACTCGGCGACCTTGCCGTCGTCCCGGACCACCCGGACCGTCTCGCCGGCCTTGAGAGTGCTGAGCCGGTAGAAGACGGCGGGCCGGGTCTCGGTGTCGACGTGTCCGACCAGCAGGGCGGTGCCCTTGGCGCCGGGTTTCGCACCGCCGGCGTACCAGCCGACGACGCCCGCCTGGTCGAAGGGCGGCGGGTCGACGGCCCCCCGGACATCGAGACCGCGCGCGACGACCGGGGCCTGGACGCCCAGGTCGGGGATGTCGACGCGCTGCGGCACCGCCTGCCCCAACGGTTTTGCCGCGGGCGGGAGTTCGGCGCCCGGGGGGCGTCCCACCGCGGCGACGTCGCCCGTCGCGGGGGCGGATATGCCGTGCCGTACGTCGGTCGCCTCGCGCCCCCACAGCCACAGCCCGAGCAGCAGCACCGCCCAGGCCAGGCCGGTGAGGAAGCGACCGGAAGAGCGTTCGCCGTCGGACATCGCCTATTCCGCCCCGCGTCTGCTGCGCATCCCGCGGAAAGCGACGACGGTCGCGGCGACGCCCGCGAGCACCAGCCCGACGACCGTCTGCGCGGTGCCGGGGCCGCGGACGTCCGCCCGCACCTCGCCTTCGGCGGCGAGCGGACGGAGCGGGGCGGCACCGCCGCCGCCCGCCTGGACAGGTGCGACGGGGGCGGTGGCGGGCGCGGCCGACGGATGCGACGGCGACGATGCGACGACCTCGATCCGGCCCTTCAGCTGTGAGTCGACGCAGGTGATCCGCACGTCGTAGCCGCCGGGCTCCAGCGAGGAGCGGATCCGGGTGTCGCCGACGAACGTGCCGCCGGTTCCACCAGTACCGCCGGTGCCGCCGGTGCCGCCGGTGCTACCGGTGCCGCCGGTGCTACCGGTGCCGCCGGTGCTACCGGTGCCGCCGGTGCTACCGGTGCCGCCGGTGCTACCGGTGCTACCGCTGACATCGAGTACGCCGGTGTCGCCGGTGTCGCCGGTGCTGACGAGTCGGGCGTCCGCGACGAAGGCGTCCGAGGCCGCGGTGGCGGTTCTGCCGCCGCAGCCGGTCACCTTCAGCGTGACGTCGGCGCCGGGCGAGGGCGCGGACGGCGTCACGGAGACGCTCCCGCTCCCGCCGCCGTCCTGGCCGCCTTCGCCCGCTGCGTACGCCGTGGGGACGAGCACCGCGGCGACGACCGCGACACCCGCACACAGTGTGACTTTCAGTGAGCCCATCGTGAACCTCCAGCTGTCTGGAGAGTCCCCCGACCGAACCCGATGCGCATCCGCAGACGGGTCCTCACTGCTCCGTATGGGTGGGTTCCGCCGTGGTGCGGGTTTCAGACGCGGTCGACGAGGTCCGCGATCGAGTCCACGACCTTCGACGGCCGGTACGGGAAGTTCTCGACCTGCTCGGGCCGGGTCAGGCCGGTGAGCACGAGGAAGGTCTGCATCCCGGCCTCCATGCCGGCCAGTACGTCGGTGTCCATGCGGTCGCCGATCATCGCGCTGGTCTCGGAGTGGGCGCCGATGGCGTTCAGCCCGGTGCGCATCATCAGCGGGTTGGGCTTGCCCGCGAAGTACGGGGTCTTGCCGGTCGCCTTGGTGATCAACGCGGCGACGGCTCCGGTGGCCGGCAGCGCGCCCTCGGCGGAGGGGCCGGTCTCGTCCGGGTTGGTGCAGATGAAACGGGCGCCGTCGTTGATGAGCCGGACGGCCTTCGTCATCGCCTCGAAGGAGTAGGTGCGGGTCTCGCCCAGGACGACGTAGTCGGGCTCGTGGTCGGTGAGGATGTAGCCGATGTCGTGCAGCGCGGTGGTCAGCCCCGCCTCGCCGATGACGTACGCCGTGCCGTCGGGCCGCTGGTCGCCGAGGAACTGGGCGGTGGCCAGCGCGGAGGTCCAGATGTTGTCGATAGGCACGTCCAGGCCCATGCGCTGGAGGCGGGCGTGCAGGTCGCGCGGGGTGTAGATCGAGTTGTTGGTGAGGACCAGGAACGGCTTGCCGGACTCGCGCAGCTTCTTCAGGAAGGCGTCGGCGCCGGGGATCGGCACGCCCTCGTGGATGAGCACACCGTCCATGTCGGTGAGCCACGACTCGATGGGCTTGCGGTCTGCCATGTGCGGGATCTCCCTGCCGTACGCATGTACGCGGTTGCTGCTCGGGTACGCGGTTGCCGCGTACGACGCCCCAGCCTAGCCACAGGCCCGATCTTGAGGGAATGGCCGGATTCGAGGCGTCCACTGGCTGGGATGCGCCCCAGCGTCAACGACGTCGACGCGCTGCTCGGCGGGCCGGTCGCCGGGCCAGCAGCAGGGCCGTTCCGGCGGCGAGGAAGCAGCCGGTGACCGCGGCGAGGCCGACAGGTGAGGTGAGACCGGTGCGGGCGAGTTCCGCGGCCTCGTCGGCGAGGGAGACGTCGCCGGAGTCCGTGGCGGAGGCGGTGGGGGTGGGGAGGGGAGACGCGAGGGAGGTGGGGAGGGACGTGGGGAGGGAAGTGCCCGTGGGGGCGGGAGTGGGGGCGCCCGAGTTGGGGGCGGTGCCGGCCTCGATGTCGGTGTCAGCGTCGGTGTCGCTGTCACTGGTGGCGGTGGCGGTGGCCGTGGCGTCGGACTCGATGGCGAAGCGGTAGTCGTTCGACTGTCCGATCCAGTCGCCGTCGTCACCGTGGCGCTGGACGACGGCCGCGTTGGCGGTGACGGTGTTCCGGACGGCGTCCGAGCCGAGCGCGAGGCGCAGTTTGACGGTGAGGGTGCGGCCGGGGCCGACGGTGAAGCCGGGGAAGTCGTCGGTTTCGTCGGCGTGCTCATCGGCGTGCTCGTCGGTAAACGCCCCGACCAGTTCGTCGTCTTCCGTGTGCACGAAGCGGACCGGGTGCGGCTCTCCGCCGGCGTAGAACTCCAGGTGCGGCTGGGACGGCTTCAGGGCGCGTCGGGCGTCGACCAGGACGACGACCGGGTGGACGCCCTCGCAGGCACGAGGGGTGGTGTTGGTGAGGTCGAGATACCAGGTGCCGAATCCGCCCCCGGCCCGGAAGGAGGCGGGGCCGCCGTGGAGGCGGGTGGTGAGGGGGAAGGCACCGGTGCCGGAGCCCGCGCAACTCGGGCCGGCTTCCGCGTGCGCGGACGCGGGGAGGAAGGCGGCGGCCGCGGCGAGGCAGAGGGAGACAGGCGGGCACAGTCGCATGAACACGTGAGCCTGCACGAAGGAACGGCGCGAGAAGCCACGGCACACCGCACGACCGTACGAATCCCCTCGTTCGGCGGAGGGACTGAGGGGCGGAGGGACTGAGGGGCGGAGGGGCGGAGGGACTGAGGGGCGGAGGGACTGAGGGGCGGAGGGACTGAGGGGCTGAGGCGAGGAGGGGCTGAGGCGAGGAGGGGCGGAGCCGAGAACTGGGGAGCCGAGGAGAGAGGGGGTCAGCCGTCCCCGCGGCCGAACACCGGTGCCAGCAGCAGTTGGGCCGCGCCCTCCGCGACGCCGCGGGCGCCGCCGGGAGCGAGGCGTACCGGTACGGCGCCCTCCGGGGACCCCTCGCGGCGGGCGCGAGCGTCGAGGACGGCCGCGACGCCGTGCACGAACGGCTCCGGGTCGGCCGCGATCGTACGACCGCCCAGCAGCACGGCGTCGATGTCGAGCAGTCCGGCCAGGTTCGCGGCGGCCTCGCCGAGTACGCGTGCCGCCTCGGCCGCGTCCCCCCGCCCGATGGCCGCCAGGCACAGCGCCTCGACGCAGCCCCGGTTGCCGCAGGTGCAGGGCGGCCCGTCCAGCTGGATGACCTGGTGTCCGAACTCCCCCGCGCCGGTGCGGGCGCCACGGTGGACGGTCCCGCCGATCACCAGGCCGGCGCCGAGGCCCGTCCCGAGGTGGAGGCAGGCGAAGGAGCCGGGCTCACCGCCGACGGCGAGGCCGAGCGCGGCCGCGTTGGTGTCCTTGTCGACGACCACCGGCGCCCCGAGCCGCGCCGCCAGCACGTCCCGCAACGGAAACCCGTCCCACTCGGGAAACCCGGTGACCCGCTGCAGCACACCACGGGCATGATCAAGGGGGCCGGGAAGAGCCACCCCGACCCCAAGGAGCGTGCCCAGCGCAAGGCGCCCCGCGGCACTTCCGGGCCCGCCCCCCATGGCAGCCGCCCCGGACCCGCCCCCCACGAAACCCCCGACCGCCTCCCCCGCCTCCCCCGCCTCCCGGGTGACCGCTGTCACCTCCCTCACCACCGCGTCCAGCACTGTCTCCGCTCCCGCGCCCAGCGACAAAGAGGTGATCCGCTCCCCCACCACCCGGCCGTCGAGGTCGGCCAGGACCACCCTCAGCTCGTCCCGGTCCAGGTGGACGCCGACCGCGTGGCCGGCGTCGGGGACCAGGCGCAGGACCGTGCGCGGCTTGCCGCCGGTCGAGGCGCGGTGGCCCGCCTCCGCCGCCAGCCCCTCCTCCCGCAGCCGCGCGGTGATCTTGCTGACCGCCTGCGGGGTGAGCCCGGTGCGCTCGGCGAGTTCGAGCCGGCTGATGCCGACCGGACCGGCCGTGCGCAGCAGGTCGAGCACGAGCGCGGTGTTGTGGCTGCGCAGGGCGAGCAGGTTCACCCCTGCGCCTGTGGGGCGACCGCCGCCGTCCGTCCTGTTCACGCCCCCATTCTCCCCTCTGCTTGCACTTTGGCAACAGCGTTGCGAAAGTGGATGCCATGACAGGTACTCCTCTCCGCGTGGGCCTGATCGGCTACGGCCTCGCAGGCTCCGTCTTCCACGCCCCGCTGATCGCCGCGACCGAGAACCTCGTCCTCGACACGGTGGTCACCTCGAACCCCGAGCGGCAGGAGCAGGCCCGCGCCGAGTTCCCGGACGTACGCGTCGCCGCCACGCCCGACGACCTGCTGGCCCGCGCCGGCGAGCTGGACCTGGTCGTCATCGCGTCCCCGAACAAGACGCACGTGCCGCTCGCGACGGCCGCGCTGAAGGCCGGTCTGCCGGTCGTCGTCGACAAGCCGGTCGCCGGCACCGCGGCCGAGGCGCGTGAGCTGGCCGCCCTCGCCGAGGAGCGCGGCCTGCTCCTGTCCGTCTTCCAGAACCGCCGCTGGGACAACGACTTCCTGACCCTGCGAGGGCTCGTCGCGGACGGCGAACTGGGCGATGTCTGGCGCTTCGAGTCCCGGTTCGAACGGTGGCGGCCGCTGCCGAAGGGCGGCTGGCGGGAGTCAGGCGACCCGGCAGAGATCGGAGGTCTCCTCTACGATCTCGGCAGTCACGTCGTCGACCAGGCGCTGGTCCTCTTCGGCCCGGTGGTCTCCGTCTACGCCGAGGCGGACGTGCGCCGCCCGGGCGCGGAGACCGACGACGACACGTTCATCGCGCTGACGCACGCGAACGGCGTCCGCTCCCACCTCTACGTCTCCGCGACGACCGCCCAGCTCGGCCCGCGCTTGCGAGTGCTGGGCTCGAAGGCGGGCTATGTGAAGTACGGCCTGGACCCGCAGGAGGCGGCGCTGAGGGAAGGCAGGCGTCCGGGCGGGACGGCGGACGCGGTCTGGGGCACGGAGCCCGAGGAGCTGTGGGGCCGTCTCGGCGCCGGAGAGTCGCCGCTGACCGGCGGCGGACGACCCGTACGGACCCTCCCCGGCGACTATCCGGCCTACTACGCTGCGGTGGCCAAGGCACTGATCGACGGCGGTCCCAACCCGGTGACCGCTGTCGAGGCGGCTGCCGCCCTCGATGTCCTGGAGGCGGCCCGCCGTTCGGCACGAGACAAGGTGGCGGTGACGCTGTAATGGGCACCCACGAGATCACCCCGAAGTTCACCCCGGAGATCACCCCGACCCTGGAGGAGCTCCAGGGTCAGGAGCGGCGGCTGGTCTTCCGCCAGTTCACGAACGACGACGCGTGGGCGCTCGGCTCACTGCTGGTGGAGCTGGCCCGCGAGCGCCAGGCGCCGGTCGCCGTCGACATCCACCGCGCCGGCCAGCAGCTCTTCCACGCGGCCCTGCCCGGCTCGACCCCGGACAACGACGCCTGGATCGCCCGCAAGCGCCGGGTGGTGGAACGCTTCGGCGCCTCCTCCTACCTGGTGGGCGCCCGCCACCGCGCCAAGGGCACGACGTTCGAGGAGTCCTCCCGCCTGGACCCCGACGCGTACGCGGCCCACGGCGGCTCCTTCCCCATCAACGTGGAGGGCGTGGGCATCGTGGGCGCGGTGACGGTGTCCGGCCTCCCGCAGCTGGAGGACCACCGCTTCGTGGTGGAGGTACTGGAACAGTTCCTGGAGAAGTACATGTAGGTGAGACGCCTTCAGGGGCGCGGGCGGGGTTGCCCGGGCCCCTAGGGCGTGTTCGAAAGTCCCGTCTGGCCCGCGACGCCTGGCACGGCGCCTCGCCGCGTTGTCGGGATCGTCCGCGTACGCCCAGTACGCGGACGACCCTCCGCCTTGCGATGCACCGCACCAGACGCCGCGGGCCCCCCCCACCCCGGGGGCGACGCGAATTTAGTAAAAACCCCAAGGACCAGTA
>NZ_JBITJV010000060.1:0-44233 GCF_044460385.1 Streptomyces sp. NPDC050121
TCCGAGTAGTCCTTCATCGCCATCGGCGGTCTTCTCGCTTCCTCCGGATCAAGCAGATCCAGTATCAGCGTGTCCACCACTCAGGGGGAGGCTCCGAATGCTTGAAGACGGGGTCAATCCCCGACATGGAGGCAGTCGTCCGACTGCCCGCCCGCATGGCGCAGCAGATCAGGGAGGCGCTCGATGCCGCAGACGGTTCCGCCGTTCGCTGAGTTGCTCGCTGACTGCCAGCGTTCCGCGGTCCATCTGGAGACGCGCGACGTGTACGGCGTCGTCGAGGAGGATGAGGATTTCGCGGCCTGGCAAACGGGGCACCGCTACAACCTCGACGACCGCACGACGTGGTGGAACAGCTTCCATGACGTCGTTGCCGACGCCGTGGCGCGCGGCGTGGCAGTGCGTCGCGCCCGCGTCGTCTCAGAACCCGTGAGTGAGTACATCCGCTACGAGCACTCGTGCACGCCGCAGAACCTCACGGCGGGTGAAGACGTCCGGTGGCTTCCGCGTCGCCTGGCGTCGGACTTGCTCCTCCCCGGCAACGATCTGTGGATCTTCGACGACCGATTGATCCGGTTCAGCCTGTTCGCAGGTGACGGGCGGTTTGTGGGCGACGTCATGGAGGATGCGGCCGACGTCGTGAAGCGTCACGCGGAGGCGTTCGAAGCCGTGTGGGAGCGCGCGATCCCGCACGCTGACTACAGGATCTGAGCACCCCGCACTCATGCAGCCATCTCCTTACCCCTCGTCCAGCCTCGACGCGGCACGTCGTGCAGTCGCGGAACAACTCCGCGAAATTCGGCGTGACGCAGGGCTGACGGGTAGGGAGGTGGCTGCACTCGCAGGGTGGCAGCCGTCCAAGGTGTCGCGCCTGCAGAGCGCGACGACGCCACCGTCCGACGAGGACATCCGTGCATGGTGTGCTGCCTGCGGTGCTGAGGACCGCATCCCGGATCTACTCGCAGCGAACCGCACGGCCGACGGCATGTACACGGAGTGGCGACGAGTCCAGCGCTCCGGGCTCCGACGACTCCAGGAGTCCCGCGTCCCGCTCTACGAGCGAACGCGCACATTTCGCGTCTACAGCTCCACCGTCATCCCCGGGTTTCTGCAGACCTATGAGTACGCTGCCGCGCTGCTCGGGGATATCGCTCGTGTGCACGGCACGCCGGACGACGTGTCGGACGCTGCCGCCGCTCGCGTCGAACGGTCGCACATCATCCGCGAAGGAGATCACCGCTTCGCGATCATCTTGGAGGAAAGCGTCCTCCACCACGTGGTCGGAGACGTCGCCACCACGGCCGGCCAACTCGGCTATCTGCTCTCCGTCATGGCACTGCCTTCTGTGTCTGTCGGCATCATCCCCGCCGGTCGGCCACGGGGCATGTGGACGCTGGAGACGTTCACTGTCTTCGACGAGTCCCGGGTACACGTCGAGCTGTTGACGGCGGCTGTCACCGTGACGACGCCTGGCGAGATCTCTCAGTACGCCAACGCGTTCGAGGAAATGACGTCACTCGCCGTCTACGGTGCTGACGCCCGGTCACGCATCTCCGCGGCGATTGCCTCGCTCGGATGAAGCGGAATAGAATCTCGTAGAACTTCGTGGAATCCCGCTTGCCTCCCGACCTACCTTCGAGCCACTGGCACGGAGCCCCGACGGAGGTACAGGGATGGCGATAGGGAAAGCGCTGAGAGAACCGGACCTCGTCCCCGGGCCTGTTGTGTTCTCTCGCCCCGTGCCATTCCCGGGATGCGGAGAGTGCCGCGAGATGGACGACGCATGGGTGGCCGCGACGACGCCTGGTAGCGAAGCGCACGATCCGTCGCGTGCAACCGACATCGTGGTGTTGATGCGCCGGCACAAGGCCGACTCCCACGGGGGATCGCAGTGACGACGCGACCGCCATCCGTCGGAACACTCATGAAGGACGTCACGGCGAACCGATTCGGTGAGTTCCACGGGGTCGCCTCCGGGTGGTACTACCTGCGCCCCATCGGTGGCGGGCTGCAGTGGGAGGCACATCCCGCGAACGTCCGGCAAGCCACGTACGCCGAGACGAAAAGGGCTCGCGCACAGGCGACGGCAACCAACACACGCGCAGTCAAGGGGGAGATATGACGACGGTCAACAAAGTGTTTCCTGAGGTCAGCACGGCCGAAGAGCTAGCCGGCGTAGAGGCCATAAAATTCGTCGAGTGCTCGCGGTGCGTCGATCTGACGCCCATCACGGACGGCGTGGACCCCGTCGAGTGGGCCAGGAAGCACACCGCGTTGCGGCCGTGGCACACCACGTTCCGAACGCACAGCATCAAGAACTTCAGTGTGCCGGAGCCTTCGACGGAGCCGGACGAGCCGGTGATCTTCCCCTGGACCCGCGAGTGACGCCCGTGCGTCGCCCGCGGAGGGCGCGGCGGGGGTGGCCCGGGTTGAGGTCGAATGAGGTCGGCCGACTACCCGCACCCCCGCTAGCGTCCTGGCCCCTCCCCGCCCGTCACGGGGAGGCGTCCGCCCAGGAAGCCGTGACCCTACCCCCGTTGGGGACGCGAAGGCGGACACAGAGCCCCGCTCACCACTCCACCGGTGGGCGGGGCTTCGTCGTTTCCGCAGGTCAGGGGGTGCAGCCGACGTTGGGTCCAGTATCCCGCAGGAAGCTGAATACATAGTTGTACAGGTACTGACCGCAGTACGTGTCCAGGTCGCTGATTCCCAGGCCGCGCAGCATCGCGTCGATCATGTCGAAGAACTCCCGGTTCACCGACGGCACCCACAGCAGCACGAACACGAACAGCAGGCCGAACGGCGCGAACGGCTCCACCTGCCGCTTGACGTTGTACGACAGCCACGGCTCGATGATCCCGTAGCCGTCCAGGCCCGGCACCGGCAGGAAGTTCAGGAGCGCGGCCGTCACCTGGAGCATCGCGAGGAAGGCGAGCGCGAACCGGAACTCGATCGGCACGCCGTCCAGCGCGTCCAGCCAGAACGGCGCCGTGCACACCACCGCGAACAGCACGTTCGTCAGCGGACCGGCCGCCGAGATCAGACTGTGCCGCCACCGCCCCCGGATCCGCCCCCGCTCGATGAAGACCGCGCCGCCCGGCAGACCGATCCCACCCATGATCACGAACACCACCGGCAGCACGATGCTGAGCAGCGCGTGGGTGTACGCGAGAGGGTTGAGCGTCAGATACCCCTTCGAGCCGACCGAGATGTCACCGCTGTGCAGGGCGGTACGCGCGTGTGCGTACTCGTGCAGACACAGCGACACGATCCAGGCCGCCGTCACGAACAGGAACACCGCCACACCCGGCTGCTCGGCGAACCCCGTCCAGGTCGCCCAGCCGGTGACCGCCGTCACGGCGAGGATCCCGAGGAAGACGGGACTGATCCGCCGCTCGCTGCTGCGGCTGGTGGCGGTGGTCATGTTGCCCCCTGAACTCGTACGCACGTGTGGAACTGCCCGACCGTACCCGGCCGGGCCGCACGGAGAAAACGTCTCGCGGGCGGCAACCGGTTCCCAGGAGGGTGGACCGAGCCGCCACGCCACCCGGCCGAACCCCGTGACCGTCCCCGAACCCAGCGGAGAGAATGACCCCGTGCGCTATCGCATCCTCGGCACCACCCAGGCCCTTCGTCCGGACGGCACCCCCGTCGCCGTCGGCGGGGCGCGGCTGCGTGCTCTGCTCACCGTGCTGGCGTTGCGGGCCGGGCGCAGCGTTCCGGCGGGGCTGCTGACCGAGGAGGTGTGGGCCCAGGATCCGCCTGCCGACGCGGCGGGCGCACTCCAGGCGCTGGTCGGGCGGCTGCGCCGGACCCTCGGGGCGGGCGCGATCGACTCCGCCGAAGGTGGCTACCGGCTGGCCGTCGCCCCCGACGACGTCGACCTGCACCGGTTCGAGCGGCTGACCGTCGACGGCGCCCGCTCCCTCGCCGACGGCGACCCCGCCAAGGCGGCCGCCCTCCTCGACGACGCCCTCGCCCTGTGGTACGGCCCGGCCCTCGCCGACCTGCCCGACCGGGCCGTCGAGGCGGCCCGCTGGGAGGCCCGCCGCCTCGACGCGGTGCGGGCCCGGCACGCCGCCGCGATCGCCCTCGGCCACGGCGAGCAGTCGCTGCCCGAACTCACCGCCCTGTGCGACGCCCACCCCCTGGACGAGCCCCTCCAGGCCCTGCGGCTGCGCGCCCTGCGCGGGGCGGGCCGCACCGCCCAGGCACTGGCCGCCTACGACGACGTCCGCCGACTGCTCGCCGACCGCCTCGGCACCGATCCCGGCCCCGAACTGCGCACCCTGTATGCGGAGTTGCTCAACCCGGACGAGCCGAGCCCGGTCGGCCCGGTCGGCCCGGTCGGCCCGGTCGGCCCGGCGGAGTCCTCCGGGCCGGGGGGTTCCGTGACCCCCGAGGTGCGGGCCACGACGCCCGGCAACCTGCGTGCCCGGCTCACCTCCTTCGTCGGCCGGGAGGACGACATCGCGGCCATCCGCGGGGACCTCGCGAGCGCGCGCCTCGTCACGTTGCTCGGGCCCGGCGGGGCCGGCAAGACGCGACTGTCGCAGGAGGCCGCCGAGGCGGTACGGGACGCGGAACGGCCCGGGGCGCGCGACGGCGTCTGGCTCGCGGAGCTCGCGCCCGTCGCCGACCCGGACGCCGTGCCGCAGGCCGTCCTCACCGCCGTGGGCGCCCGCGAGACCGTGCTGTACGGCGCCGGCGCCGAGGAGATGCGGGCCGTCGCGGAGCGCCACGACGACCCCATGGACCGCCTGGTCGAGCACTGCGCCCGACGGCGGATGCTGATCGTCCTCGACAACTGCGAGCACGTCGTCGAGGCCGCGGCCCGGCTCGTCGAGGAGCTGCTGGCGCGCTGTCCGCGGGTGACGGTGCTGGCCACCAGCCGTGAGCCGCTCGGCGTGCCGGGTGAGGTGCTGCGCCCGCTGGATCCGCTGCCGGAGCCGGTCGCGCTGCGGCTGCTCGCCGACCGGGGCACGGCGGCCCGCCCCGGATTCCGCACCGAGGACGACCCCGAAGCCTGCGCCGAGATCTGCCGGCGCCTCGACGGGCTGCCCCTCGCCATCGAGCTCGCCGCCGCCCGGCTACGGATGTTGACGCCCCGTCAGATAGCCGACCGGCTCGACGACCGCTTCCGGCTGCTCACCTCCGGCAGCCGGACCGTCCTGCCCCGCCAGCAGACCCTGCGGGCCGTCGTCGACTGGTCCTGGGACCTGCTCGACGACGGTGAACGCGACGTCCTGGCCCGGCTGTCGGTCTTCGCCCGCGGCTGCGACCTCGCCGCCGTCGAGGCGGTGTGCGGCCCCGCCGCGCGCGACCCGCTCGACCTGCTCGCCTCCCTCGTCGACAAGTCGCTCGTCGTCGCCGCCCCCGCCCCCGGCGGCGACATGCGCTACCGGCTGCTGGAGACCGTCGCCGAGTACGCGGCCGAGCGGCTGGACGAGTCGGGCGGGCGGGCCGCCGCCGAACGTGCGCATCTGACGTACTACCGCGAACTCGCCCGCACCACTGAGCCGTTGCTGCGCGGACCCGGTCAGCGCGCCGCCGTCGACCGACTCCAGCTGGAGTACGAGAACCTGCGCACCGCGCTGCGCCGCGCCGTCGACGCAACTGACGAGCAGGAGGCCCTCAGCCTCACCCTGTCCCTCGCCTGGTACTGGCAGATGCGCGACCTGCGCATCGAGGCCCGCACCTGGTGCGGCGAGGTCATGGCCCTGGGCCCCGACCCGTTCGCCGAACCCCTGCGCCGGGCCGCCCCGGTGTGGAAGCCCTGCACGGACACCCCGCCCCCGCTGACCGGCGAGATCCTCATGGAGGCCCGGCGCGGTGTCCACCTGGCCCATCTCGCCTGCATGGACACCGAGATGGAGGCCTGGCAGGCCCCGGCCGCACAGGCCAAGCTGCGGCTGATCGCCGACGCCTACGAGCCCGGCCTCCCGCAGACCTGCCGGGTGCCCGGCATGCTCTGGTTCTTCGCCGTGCTGATGACCAGCGACCTGGAACGCATCCACACCATCGTCGACGCCAACGTCGACACCTGCCGCCGCACGCCCGGCTACGAGTGGGAGCTCGCCTCCTGTCTGCAGATGCGCGCCAACATCCTCGCCAACCGCTCCGAGTCGGCCGACGACGCCTTCCGGGACGCCGACGAGGCGCTGGAGATCTTCCGGCGCCTGCGCGACGCCTGGGGCACCGCCGAGGCGCTCTCCGCCCGCGCCGAGGCCCATGAGCGGCTGGGCGCCTACCACCAGGCCGCCGCCGACTACGAGGACGCCATGGAGCACGCCGAACGGCTCGGCGCCCGCGCCCAGTTGGCGGTCCTGCGCGCCCGGCTGGGCAGTGTGCTGCTGGAGGCGGGGGACGAGGAGCGGGGCGAGCGCCTGCTGCGCGAGGTGATCGACGGCCCCGAGCAGGTCGGCAGTGAGGCCGTCCCCGCCGCCCGTCTCTTCTTCGCCGGCTGGCTCGCCGCCGCCGGCCGCCGCCCCGAGGCCCGCGAACAACTCCAGCGGCTGCGCGCGGGGTTCGACTTCGGGCACTTCGCCGTCTTCGACGCCTTCCTGCTGGGCGCGGAGGCCTGGCTGAACGCCGTCGACGGCCGGCCCGAGCAGGCCCTGACCGACATCCGCACCGCCCTGCGGCGGGCCACGGAACCGCTGTCCGCGGCCATCGCCCCGCAGATGCGCTCCGTCTACCTCTGCGTCGCGGCGATCGCGCTCAGCAGCGTCGACGGCGGCAGCCGAGCCGCCGCCGGCGCCCGCTGTCTGGGCGCCGCCGACGCCCTGCTGCCGTCGCGCCACGTGCCCCCGCGCTGGGAGCGCGAGGCACGCGATCTGGCCATGACCCGCACCCGCGCCGCGCTCGGCGACACGGCCTTCGAGGCCGAGTACGCCGAGGGCGGTGGCCTCTCCTACGAGGAGGCCACCGCCCTGGTGTGACGAGCCACAGCCGACCCGACCGGTCAGGGCCTGTCCGGCGGATCAGGCTAGTGCCGCGGCAGGCAATGTCTGCCCGTCAAGGAGCGGCGTTGGGTGCGTGCTCTCGGCGTGCCGGCCGGAAGCCCTCGTACTGGACGTACTTGGGCTTTCGGCCGGTGCGGCGAGAGGGCGTGCCGGGCGGCGCGACGGGGCGAACGTTGCCTGCCGCGGCACTAGTTCTTGGTGCGGAACTTGTGGATGGCGACCGGCGCCATCAGCGCCGTCAGGCCCACCGACCAGGCCAGCGTCACCCACAGGCCGTGCGCGACCGGGCCGCCCACCATCATTCCGCGCGCGGCGTCCGCGAGGGCGGACAGCGGGTTGTAGTCGGTGAAGTTCTGCAGCCAGCCCGGCATGGACCGGGTCGGCGCGAAGATCGACGAGCCGAACTGCAGCGGCATCAGCACCAGGAAGCCCATCGCCTGTACGGACTGTGCGCTCTTCATCATCACGCCGAGGGTGATGAACACCCACATCAGCGCCGAGCCGAACACGGTGGCCAGACCCACGGCGCCGAACAGCCCCGGCCAGCTGGTGATGTCGAAGCCCACCAGCACGCCCACGATCAGCAGGATCGCGCACGCGAGGAGCATCCGCATCAGCTCCACCACGATCTTGGCGATCAGCACCGAGCCGCGCCCGATCGGCAGGGACCGGAAGCGGTCCATGACCCCGGAGTTGAAGTCGGTGTTGAAGCCGGTGCCCACGCCCTGGGACATGTTCATCCCCATCATGGCCAGCAGCCCGGGGACGACGTACTGCACATACGCCTCCTGCCCGCCGCCCAGCGACTGGCCGATGGAGCCGCCGAAGACGTACACGAACAGCAGGGTGAAGATCACCGGGAACAGGACGGCGTCGAACATCGACTCCGGGTCCTGCCGGATCCACAGCAGGTTGCGCCGGATCAGCGCACCCGTGTGCCGGGCATGGCTGCGCAACGAGATCCGCGTGTCGGCGGCCGTGGTGATGTCAAGAGTGGCGGTACTCATACCGCGACCTCCTCGCGGGTGTGGGTGGGCTGGGCGTCCTGCGGGGCACTGGCGCGGTGGCCGGTGAGGGACAGGAACACCTCGTCCAGGCTGGGCAGTTCGGTGGTGAGGGAGGAGAGGGTGATGCCGCGCGCGGTGACCGCGCCGATCACCGCGGTCAGCTGTTCGTCGCTCAGCACCGGAACCAGCAGTGACCCGCGCTCGGCGTCCACGACGGTGGTGGCGAGCCCGGTGATGCCGAGTTCGTCGAGCCGGCCGGCCAACGGCCGCAGCTGGAGCGGGTCGGCGGGCCGTATCCGCAGCGTCCGGCCGCCGACCCGGGCCTTCAGCTCCTCGATGCCGCCGCCCGCGATGACCTTGCCCCGGTCGACGACGGTCAGCTCGGAGGCGAGCTGCTCGGCCTCCTCCATGTACTGGGTGGTCAGCAGCACGGTGACGCCCTCTCCGACCATCGCCTTGACCTCGTCCCACACCTCGTTGCGGGTGCGCGGGTCGAGGCCGGTGGTCGGCTCGTCGAGGAACAGCACCTGCGGGCGCCCGATCATCGACGCGGCCAGGTCGAGCCGGCGCCGCATGCCGCCGGAGTACGTGCTCGCCGGCCGCCTGGCGGCCTCCGTCAGCGAGAACCGCTCCAGCAGTTCGTCGGCACGGGCCCTGGCCTCCTTGCGGGACAGGTCGAGCAGCCGCCCGATCATGTAGAGGTTCTCCCAGCCGGGGAGCTTCTCGTCCACCGAGGCGTACTGCCCGGTGAGCCCGATCACCCGGCGCAGTTGCCGGGGCTGGCGTACCACGTCGTAGCCGACGACGGTGGCGTGCCCGCCGTCGGGAGCGAGCAGCGTGGACAGGATCCGTACGAGGGTGGTCTTCCCGGCGCCGTTCGGCCCGAGCACCCCCATGACGGTTCCCTCCCGCACCTCGAGGTCGACGCCGTCCAGTGCCTTGGTCTCGCCGTAGTGCTTGACCAACCCCCGAACGGTCACAGCGCTTCCCGCGCCACTGGGGTTCTTGTCGATTCGTGTCATGCAGGGAACAGTGCCAACCTCCACCGACAAACCGCCGACAGACCACCGACAGCCCGCCTACAACCATGGGCCGGGCACGCAGCAGCCCGCCGACGGGGGAAGTTCGGCGGGCTGCCTGGTGCGGAGTTGGCTCTACTGGTGCGGCGTTGGCTCTAGTGGACGGAGTGCTCGTCCTGCGGGAACGTTCCGCCGACGACGTCCTCGGCGAACGCCTTCGCCGCGTCGCCCATGACCTGACGCAGGTCGGCGTACTGCTTCACGAACTTCGGGACCCGGCCGCCGGTCAGCCCCAGCATGTCGGTCCACACCAGTACCTGCGCGTCCGTCTCGGGACCGGCGCCGATGCCGACCGTCGGGATGTGCAGCACGCGCGTGACCTCGGCCGCCAGTTCCGCCGGAACCAGCTCGAGGACCACCGCGAACGCGCCCGCGTCCTGCACGGCCTTCGCGTCCCGCAGCAGTTGCTGGGCGGCCTCCTCACCGCGCCCCTGCACGCGGTAGCCCATCGCGTTCACGGACTGCGGGGTCAGGCCGATGTGCGCCATGACCGGGATGCCGGACTCCACCAGCAGCTCGATCTGGCGGTGCGAGCGCTCGCCGCCCTCCAGCTTCACGGCGCCGACTCCGGCCTCCTTCACCAGCCGGGTCGCCGAGCGCAGCGCCTGCACCGGACCCTCCTGGTAGGAGCCGAAGGGCAGGTCGCCGACGATCAGTGCGCGCTGCGTGCCGCGCACGACCGCCGCCGACAGCATGGTCATCTCGTCGAGGGTGACGGGCACGGTCGTCTCGTACCCGAGGTGGCAGTTGCCCGCCGAGTCGCCCACCAGCATCACCGGGATGCCGGCCTCGTCGAAGACGGACGCGGTCATCGCGTCGTAGGCGGTGAGCATGGGCCACTTCTCGCCGCGTTCCTTGGCGAGGCCGATGTCGCGGACGGTGATACGGCGTGTGCCCTTGCCCCCGTACAGCGCCTTGCTGCCGTCGGAGGTGTTCTGCTGCGCAGTCTGGGCAGCCGAAAGCTGCGTCATTGCAACGGCTCCTAACGTCATCTCGAGGCGCCCTCACGGCGTCCCCGGACCGTCTCCCATGGTGGCACCTCGTGCCAGGGAGGGCCAGAGCGCCCCCTGTGGGTAAGGCCTCAGTAAGAAACACGGTAAGAAAATCGATACGAGACGGTCTCGTATCGGAACTGGCCTAGGCTCGGCGGCATGACTACTCCTGCCGTCCCCACCGCGCCGCGGATACCGGAAGCGGTGCACCGGCGTCGCTGGGCGATCCTCGGCGTGCTGATGCTGAGCCTGTTGATCGTGGTCCTCGACAACTCGATCCTGAACGTGGCGATCAAGACGATCTCGACGCCCGCCCCGACCGGGCTCGGCGCCACCCAGAGCGAGCTGGAGTGGGCGATCAACGCCTACACGCTCGTCTTCGCGGGACTGCTGTTCTCCGCCGGCCTGCTCGGCGACCGCATCGGCCGCAAGAAGGTCCTGCTCGGCGGGCTCGCCGTCTTCGGCGTCGGCTCCGCGCTCGCCGCCGAGTCCGGCTCGCCGGCCCAGCTCATCGCCTTCCGCGCGCTGATGGCCCTCGGCGCCGCCTTCGTGATGCCCGCCACCCTCGCCGTTCTGATGAACGTCTTCGAGCGCGAGGAGCAGCCCAAGGCCATCGGCATCTGGGCCGGCGGGGTCGGTCTGGCCATCGCCATAGGGCCGATCACCGGCGGTCTCCTCCTGGACCACTTCTGGTGGGGCTCGGTCTTCCTCATCAACGTGCCGATCGTGCTGCTCGCGTTCGGCCTCATGCTGTGGCTGGTGCCCGACTCGCGCGACCCGAACCCCGGGCGGATCGACCCCGTGGGCGTGGTCCTGTCCGTGGTGGGCCTCGTCCTGCTCGTGTACGGCATCATCAAGGGCGGCGAACTCGCCGACTTCACCGATGCGACCGTGCTGTCGACCATAGGCGCGGGCCTCGCCGTCCTCGCCGCGTTCATCGTGTTCGAGCAGCGCAGCGACCATCCGTCGATCGACGTCAGCTACTTCAAGAACAAGGTCTTCTCGGCCGCGATGACCGTCATCATGCTGGTCTTCTTCGCACTGATGGGCGTGACCTTCTTCTCCGTCTTCTACACCCAGAGCGTGCGCGGCTACTCGCCGCTGCAGTCGGGTCTGCTGCTGCTCCCGCTGGCAGCCGCCCAGCTGGTCTTCGCGCCGCGCGCCCGGCTGGTCGTGGACCGCATAGGGATCAGGGCCACGACCACGACGGCGATGCTGGTCCTCACGGCGACCCTGGGCGCGTTCGCCACCCTGGACGCCGACACGCCGATCTGGCTGCTGGAGGTCGTCTTCTTCTGCATGGGCGCCGGGATGGCCCATGTGATGACCCCCACCAGTGTCGTCATCATGCAGTCCCTGCCCCGCGAGAAGGCCGGCTCCGCCTCCGCGCTCAGCAACACCTTCCGTCAGATCGGCGGCGCGCTCGGCATCGCCGTCCTCGGCTCGGTGCTCTCCACGTCGTACCGGGGCGGCATCGAGGACAGCCTCGGGTCGCTGCCGGCGGGGCTGCGCGAGACGGCGGGCGAGTCCATCGAGGCGACGCTCGGGGTCGCCGCCAAGCTCGGCGGGCGCGGCCAGAGCCTGATCGCCCCCGCCAACGACGCGTTCCTGCACGCCATGCACATCACCGCGTTGTGCGGTGCGGGGGTGGCCTTCCTCGGCGCGGTCGTGGTGGCCCTGTTCCTGCCGGGCCGGCCGAAGCCGGCGCAGGAGGAGACGGAGGAGGGGGAGTTGGTCCAGTCGAAGTCGTAGGCCGGGCGACAATTCCCCGGTACGACGAAGGGATCAGAGGAAGGAATCAGTGGACGTGAGCCTCGCCGAGAGCGGTACCGACGACGGAACCGCGGAGCAGCCGGTTCGGGGGCGGCCCCGGAGCGAGGCCGTGGAACGCGCCATCATCGAGGGGACGATGAGGCTGCTGGAGGAGGGCGTCCCGCTCGCCGAGATCTCCATCGAGCGCATCGCCCGCACCGCCGGCGTCGGCAAGGCCACCATCTACCGCCGCTGGAGCGGCAAGGAGGAGCTTTTCGTCGACGTCCTGCGCGCCGCCGAACCCGCGGACTCCGAGGTGCTCCCGGGCACTTCCATGCGCGACGACCTGATCGTGCTGCTGGAGGGGCTGCGGCGGCGCGGCCTCGCCAACCGCTCCTCGGCGATCCTGCACAACGTCCACGCCCAGATGAAGAGCAGCCCCAAGATCTGGGCGGCGTACCACAACTCGGTCATAGTGCCCCGGCGCAGGATGGGCATCGACGTCCTGCGCCGGGGTCAGGAGAACGGCGAACTCCGCGCCGACCTGGACGTGGAACTGGTGAACGACCTCGTCGTCGGCCCCATGCTGGTCCGCGCGCTCCTGCGCCCGGACGCCGAACTCCCCGACGACCTCCCGGAACGCATCGTCGACACACTGCTGGCGGGACTACGGCCCGTCAGTTCCCCGGCGGCGTAGGGCCGAGGGCGGGGCCCGGCCGTCCGGCCCATGTGCACGTTTCGTTACAGACCGGTCCGTGTGGCCCGGCACCGGAACCCGTGAGAGCGGCCCGTTCGTCCTCGTGCCCGTACGGCCGTCACGGGACGGCGAGAACGAACCCGAACATCCCCTAGGGTCGTACCCGGGGGACGGACGGTGTGCACGGCGGGCAGTGAGGCGACGGTATGGCGCAGCAGGCGTACATGACGGAGACGGGCGACAACAAGGGCTCGGGACGCGAGCCTCGGGGAGTCCGCATCCGGCGCCTGATCGGCACTCTGCTCGGCCGGGCCTTCGGCGGCTGGCGCGGTGACCCGCGCATCTGGCGGCGGGGCCTGGTCCTCACCGGGTTCGCGCTGGCGTTCTCCCTGGTGATGCTGGTGCACTCGCGCATCCCCAACCACTACGGCAACCTCGGCAGTCTCACCGAGACGTTCCTGCCCTGGATCGGCGTCTTCGTCCCCGTGCTGCTGGTACTGGCGCTGGTGCGCAGGTCGGCGACGGCGCTGATCGCCGTCGTCCTGCCGGCCGTGGTCTGGCTGAACCTCTTCGGCGGGCTCCTCGGCGACAAGACCGGCGGCGGCGGCGACTTCACCGTCGCCACCCACAACGTCAACGCCGACAACCCCGACCCCTCCGGCACCGCCCGTGACGTGGCCGCGTCCGAGGCGGACGTGCTGGCCCTGGAGGAGCTGACCGACTCGGCGGTGCCGGTGTACGAGAAGGCGCTGGCGGCGACGTACAAGTACCACTCGGTGCAGGGCACGGTCGGCCTGTGGAGCAAGTACCCGCTGAGCGGGGTGAAGCCCGTCGACATCAAGCTGGGCTGGACGCGCGCGATGCGGGCGACGGCCGCGACGCCGCAGGGGCAGGTCGCCGTCTACGTCGCCCACCTTCCCTCCGTGCGGGTGAAGCTGCAGGCCGGGTTCACCGCCCGGCAGCGCGACAAGAGCGCGGACGCGCTGGGCGAGGCGATCGCCGACGAGCCGCTGCCCCGGGTGATCCTGCTCGGCGACCTCAACGGCACCATGAACGACCGCTCCCTCAACGCGGTGACCTCCCAGATGCGCTCCACGCAGGGCGCGGCCGGCAGCGGCTTCGGCTTCAGCTGGCCGGCGTCGTTCCCGATGGCGCGGATCGACCAGATCATGGTGAAGGGCGTGGACCCGGTCACGTCGTGGACCCTGCCCCGGACGAGCAGCGACCACCTCCCGGTGGCCGCGCGGGTGAAGGTCACCACACCGTAACCAGCAGGTCATCCGCTGGAACGCCGGGGGAATACCGGGCCGGGAAGACTTTGTTCCGTACGTGAACATACGAAACGTATGATGAACGTCAGTCCCCGCTCTCCCTGAAAGGCAAGTCCTCCATGCCCCTGGCCCTGCTCGCCCTGGCCGTGGGTGCCTTCGGCATCGGCACCACCGAGTTCGTGATGATGGGCCTGCTGCCCGAGGTCGCCGCCGACCTGCACGTCTCGATCCCGACCGCCGGCCACCTGGTCTCGTCGTACGCGCTCGGCGTCGTCATCGGCGCGCCGCTGCTCGCCGCCGTGACCGCCCGGATGCCCCGCCGGACCGTCCTGATCTCCCTGATGGCACTCTTCGTCGCGGGCAACGCCCTCTCCGCCCTCGCCCCCGGCTACGACTCGCTTCTGGCCGCCCGCTTCCTCAGCGGACTGCCGCACGGCGCCTTCTTCGGCGTCGGCGCGGTCGTCGCCACGAGCATGGTCGCGCCGGAACGCAAGGCCCGCTCGGTGTCGCTGATGTTCCTCGGCCTGACGGTCGCCAACATCGTGGGCGTGCCGGTGGCCACACTGATGGGCCAACACCTGGGCTGGCGCGCCACCTTCCTCGGCGTCAGCGTGATCGGCCTCGCCGCGATCGCCTCGCTCGCCCTCCTCATCCCGCGGACCCTGCCCGGGGCGACGCCCGCCACCGGCCTGCGCGGCGAACTCGCGGCACTGCGGTCACTGCCGGTCTGGCTGGCACTGGGGACCACCGTCGCGGGCTTCGGCGCCCTCTTCTCCGCGTACAGCTACATCACCCCGATGCTCACGGACGCCGCCGGCTACGCCGACTCCAGCGTGACCCTGCTGCTCGCGCTGTTCGGCGTCGGCGCGACCATCGGCAACCTGCTGGGCGGCCGCCTCGCCGACCACGCGATGCGGCGCACCCTGTTCGCCGGCCTGACGTCCCTCGCGGTCGTCCTGGCACTCTTCCCGCTGCTGATGCGCGCGCAGTGGAGCGGCGCCCTGGCCGTCGTCCTCCTCGGCGTCGCGGCCTTCGTCGCGGGCACCCCGCTCAACCTGATGGTCATGGAGAAGGCGTCCACAGCCCCCTCCCTGGCCTCCTCCGCCAACCAGGCCGCCTTCAACCTCGCCAACGCCGGCGGCGCCTGGATCGGCGGCCTGGCCCTGGCGGCCGGCCTCGGCGCGACCTCCCCGGCGACGGCGGGCGCGGCACTGGCAGCCCTGGGCCTGGGCGTGGCGGGCATCGCCTACGTCGTCGACCGCCGCAGGGCCCGCGCCGGCGCCCCCGGCCGGGAACGGGTCGTCGCGACCCATCTGCCGCGAGCGGCGGAGCCGGCGCGGGCGGGGGAGACGGCGCACGCGGGGGACCGTCACTGACGTCGGACATCGAGGCACACGCAGCCCCGCACCCCGAACGACGCGCCCTCAGACCGGCAGTCGCCAGGAGGGCCCGGCGGGATTCCCGGCCCAGACATGTTGGGTGCCGTCGATGTCCACGGTCATGCCGAAGTCGGACTGCGGAGGCGATCCCGCGTCCTGCCAGGCGGCAAGGGCGTCCTCCACTGCGTCCCACAGGCGAAGAGGGCCGTGCTGGTGAGCGTGCCAGCCGCCTCCGACGACGCGGGCCAGCCGTCGCGCATGGCCGATGTCCCCGCCGAGTCGCGGACTCGGCCCGGTGCGGAGCTTTCCACGGGCCTCTCCTACGCAGGCGAGTGCGCAGTAGCGGGGGACGCTGGTGTCGTCCAGCTTTCCAGCAGCCTGCTCGACCTCGGGGATGAGCAGGTCGAGGTGCCCACGCAGGGTCTTCGTCAGCGTGACCACCTCATCGGCAGGCAGAGCGAGCGCTTCCGGGGCGGCATCCGGGTTCAGCACGATCTCCACGGTTTCGCGCATCACGGCGATGTCCACGGCGAATGCCGGTACTTCGAACTCGCGGGGGACGACCACTGTTGTGCGGGGTGGTGTGACCACCCCTTCACGGGTGACCTTGTACACCCTGATCGTCATCTTGGCTCCCCGTGTGTCCTCTACGGGCGGGGCGGTACCGTTCGTCATGTCGACGCTCCCTCTCAGGTTTGAGCGTTGGCCATGCCCCGGGGCCGTTCGCGCGGTCGCCGGGGTCGAGCCTTGTAGCTCACTCACATTCGCGAGTTGAGCGGGGCGTTACCACCGCGCGCGAGGGACGTTGAGTACGGAGTTGGAATACGCTCATAAGGCGTCCCTAACGTCCCAGGGGGTACCCGTGAACGAGGCTCTTCGTCGCGCGATGGCTCAAGCGCGCTTGAACGAACGGCAGTTGGCAGAGCGGTGCGGCGTCGACGCTAAGACGGTCGGCCGGTGGATCACGCAGGCAGGTCGGATCCCTCGGGCACGCCACCGGTGGGCCGTCTGCGATGCACTCGGAGAGGACGAAACAGTGTTGTGGCCAACAGCAGCGAAGAAGGCGATCAAGGTCGGCCCGGACCGCGAGATCGTCTCCGCGTATCCGTACCGGTCTTCCTGCCCCGCAGCACTGTGGCGATCGCTCATCATGAACGCCGAGCGGGAGTTGACGTTCGCGGGCTACACCAATTACTTCCTGTGGCTCGAACACGCCCGTTTCGGCAGTATGTTGCGACGCAAGGCCGCGCAGGGGTGCCGGGTGCGGTTCCTGATCGGTGACCCCGACAGTGACGTGACCCGTTCACGAGAAGAGGACGAAGGGGTGGCTCTCACACTGTCCACCCGCATCCGGGTGACGATCGCCGAACTGGCGAAGATCAAAACCGAGGCCGGCATCGATGCACGGTACAGCGCTGGACACGCCCACCTGTCGGTGTTCCGCTTCGACGACGACATGATCGTGACACCACTTCTGACGCACAGCGTGGGCCACGACGCGCCGACGTTGCATCTTCACCGCCACCAGGACGACGGTATGTTCGACCGCTTCGCCTCGCATGCCGAGGAACTATGGAACCGTGGCACCCCGGTATGGGAAAGGCAGACCCGTGAGCAGGCGTGACTACGAGGACGACCCGAACGCCCCGGAGGCGAACAGCCTCGTCCCTGCGGCCTCCGCTGTAGTGGTCGACGATTCGGGACGCATCCTGCTCCAGCGCCGCAGTGACAACGACATGTGGGCCCTGCCCGGCGGTGTCATGCACATCGGCGAGTCCCTCCCCGACTGCGCCGCCCGGGAAACCCTCGAAGAGACCGGGATCGAGGTCGAAGTCACTGGCATCGTAGGCACCTACACCGATCCTCGACATGTCTTCGCCTACGACGACGGCGAGGTACGCCAGGAGTTCTCCGTCTGCTTCCTGGCCCGCCCCGTCGGCGGCGAGTTGGCCGTGTCGGACGAATCCACGGACGTCCGCTGGTTCGAGCCCGCCGACGTCGACGAACTTCCCATGGTTCCAAGCATCCGCAAACGGCTGAACGACTGGCGAAACGGCACCATGCCAGCCCTTCGCTGACGTACCTCGGGGGTGGAGGCAGGCTGTCGGTCGGTCAGGCTGTGGCGATCGTGAACGGTTGAGCCCGTCGAGTGAACGCCGAGCCCACCAGGAGCCTCGTATGGAAAGCACCGTCATCCGCCGCTTCGAGGACGCCGATCTCCCCGGCGCGGCAGCGGCCCTGACGGACGTGCACGCCACCGACGGATACCCCGTCGAGGGAGTGGCCCGTCCGGAGGAATGGTTGCGGTCAGACGACGTACTGGCCTCCTGGGACGCGGCGGCGGGGCAGCGGATCGTCGGCCACGTGGCGGTGATGAGGCCGCGGGGCGAGGGTGCCGTGTCCTTGTGGGGCGAGCAGAGCGGTGATGACGAGCGGCAGATCGGGGTGCTGGCCCGTCTCTTCGTCGTCAGGGACGCACGCACGCGCGCCGTAGGCGAGTAACTGAGCTCTCAATGGCATTGAGGTTCAAAGACAAGCTCACGCCCGGACCGCGATGCGCGATGCCCCGGGGACCCCGGAAGTGTCCGGTTGGCGGCCAACTGCGGCGGGGAGAGGGGTTCAGTGCCCGACCACCGTACCCAGCACCCGTTCCATGGGGAAGTAGCCCGCCTGGCGCGAGTCGTAACTGTTGGCCGGATTGTCGCCGAGAAGGACGAGTCGACCAGGCGGCACGACAGGGCCGGCCGTACGGTCCAAGGCCAGCAGACGGTCCAGCGGGACCGGGTCGCCGGGGACCGCCGCCACGCGTTTGATGATCCACTGCCGGGCCACCACCGCACGGGAAGATGCCGTGCGGTCCACCGACGGCAGAGGCCAGCTCACGCCCGGCGCGGGGCGCTCCAGCACGACCACCCGCCCCACTGCGATCCGGCCACCGCGGTGTACGAGGACCCGGGCACCGTCCTCGTACACCGGGGCCATGCTGCTGCCCCGCACGGTCACCCGGACCACCGTGTACCGCAGCAGCACGGCGACGCCCGCCAGGCCGAGCGCTGTGGCGGACACGGCCCAGTACCCGCGGCGCCTCACCGGCGGCCGGCTTCCTCGACGCCGGGCCGGCTGTCCTCCGCCAGGTAGCCGGACGCCTGGAGGGCGAACAGCCGCGCGTACTCTCCGTCCGCCGCCATGAGGGCAGCGTGGCTGCCCCGTTCGACGACCTGCCCCGCCGCCAGCACCACGATCACGTCGGCCTCCCGGACCGAGCCGAGCCGGTGGGAGATCAGCAGGCTGGTCCGGCCGCGCCGGTGTGTCCGCAGCGCCTCCTGGATCTCCGCCTCCGCCTGCGCATCAAGCCCGGAGGCAGGCTCGTCGAGGATCATCAGATCCCGCTCGTCCCGTAGGAACGCGCGGGCCAGCGCGAGTCGCTGCCACTGTCCGCCGGAGAGCACGACACCGGTGGCCGGCTCGCCGTCCTCCGACATCGCGGGGAAGCGGCGGGACAGCAGCGTGTCGTACCGCCGGGGCAGCGTGGACAGCTTGCGGTGGATGCCCGCCCGCTCCGCCGCTCCCCGGATCCGTTCCGCGTCGTTGAAGGCGTCGAGATCGCCCAGTCCGATGTTCTCCGCCGCCGTCATGTCGTACGCCATGTAGTCCTGGAACGCCGCGCCCAGCCGGGTACGCAACTGAACCGGGTCGACGCTCCGCAGGTCGACGCCGTCCCAGAGGATCGCCCCGTGCGTCGGGTCGTAGAACCGGCACAGCAGTTTGACCAGGGTGGACTTGCCTGAGCCGTTCAGCCCTACGAGCGCCAGCGCCTCCCCGTGCCGCAGCCGGAAGCTGACCCCGCGCAGTACCCACGGATGCTCGTCGGAGTACCGGAACCACACGTCCCGGAACTCGACGCCCTCTCGCAGCGCGGACAGCGGGGCCGGAGAGGCGGGGACCGGCAGATCGGGCTCGCAGCGGACGACGTCCAGGTAGTGCTCGAAAAGCATCAGCGCCTCGTGGGAGCCTGCGACGTGCCCCGCGACGGCGGTGAGCGAGCCCTGTACGCCTGCGACAGCCGCAATGAAGATCGCGATGTCGCCCACCGAGAGATGACCGGACCGCGCCGCCACCACGGCCCACATCACCCCGCCGCCGGAGACCAGCGCGGCGAGCAGCGCCAGCCCCGACTGGACGAGCGCGACCCGCCGGTCCAGCAGCGCCTTGGCCGCGTTGGCCGTGCGCCGGTCTGTGAGCATCCGGCCTTGGAGGAAGGAGCCGATGCCGAACAGTCGTACTTCTTTGGCGGCTTCGGCGGTCGACAGCAACTCGCTGTAGAAGATCTCGCGCCGTTCCGTGGGCCCGAGGTCCCAGTGCAGGCCCACCCGCTGTCGGGACAGGATCAGTTCGGCGACCAGCGTGGGCACCCCAGCCGCCAGCACCAGCACGGTCATAGCGGGGCTGAGGACGAAGAGGGAGCCCAGGAAGCCGGTGACCGTGATCGCGGCCTGGGCCAGGCCCAGTATCCCGTTGACCACCTGGCCGGGTCCGACGGCGCTCGCCTGCTGCGCCAACCGCAGCCGGTCGAGGAAGGCGGGGCTCTCGAACCGCTCCAGGCCCACGAATCCGTTGACGGCCGTGAACAGCCGGACCTGCGTCAGCAGGCCGATGGCGCGGTCCAGTTGCGACTGCAGGTACTGGTTGGTGTGTGTGGTCACCGCGGTCACCACTCCGACGCCCGCAAGTCCCGCTGCCAAGCCGACGAGCGCGGCCGTCGAGCTGCCGCCGTCCGTCAGGCTGTCCAGGGCGAGCTTGGTCAGCCAGGCCGCCGCCACGGGGAGCGCACCCGTCGCGAGCGTCAGCAGCACGTAGCCGGTGCAGGCCGCCGGAGCCGCCCGTGCCGCCAGGGCGATCGCCGCCGCCGCGTGCCGTGGATAGCGCGAGAGACCCGCCGGGCGGGTCTCCTGCCGCTCCCGGCCGGTGCGCTTCCCCGCCCACGCCGGGCCGGGAGCGCGGGACGAGGCCCCGGTCACGCGGTCAGGCTGGTCGAGCGGCCGAGCGCCACGTCGTCGTCCACGACGACGAGTCGCCCGTCGGTTTCGCGTTCGGCCCGTAGGACGCTCGGGAAGGCGCGGATCCCCAGCGCGGTGGTCATCGCGCCGCCGGAGTCCTCGACCACGACGTGCGCCACCTGGGTCAGTTCGGTCACGAACTCGGCCGCCGCGTCGGCGTTGCCGACGACGGTCGCGATCACTGAGGAGCGGCCGCCGGGCTCCTGCCGCGCGTACTCGACGAAGCGGGGGAGTTTGTCCCGGCAGGGCTCGCAGGTCGGGGAGAAGAACCCGAAGAGGGCCGGCCCGGACAGCAGGTCGCGTATCAAGGGCTCCCCGAGGGTGGTCGACGTGTCGAACTCCCCTACCTCCTGGCCCACTTCGAGGCGGACCGGATCTCCCTGCACGGCTCCGAGCATCTCCGTGTGCTCCCGCAGCCGTTTGACGACGCCGAGGGTGAGGACCAGGTTCAGCGTGCAGAGTGCTCCGACGAGGGCCACGACGGCGATCAGGACGGGCATGGCGGCTCCTTGGCTTCTTGGTGTGCGTACGGGTTGACCGCGCCGACCGGTCAGGCCGACCGGTGGTGTGCGTCGGTCACGTCGGCGCGCCCAGAGGCGGGCTGCGGACGGAAGAGGGAAAGCAGGTGGTCGAGTTGGGTGACTACGGCCCCGGCGAACAGCCCGGCGACCCCGGCCACCACCACACCGCCTGGCCGGGCGCCGGCGTCTACCGGTACGGCGAGCGCACCCGACACGCCGACGGCACAGAGCACGACGTTGCGCACGATGTGCGGGGTGCCGAGCGGCGTCGTCGAAGGGCCGAAGCAGCGGCAGGGGGCTGTGGTTCCCCGGTGTACGGCCACCGCGATACCGGCGGTGAAGGCAGCCAGCAGGGCGGAGGCGACGAGGAACCCGGTCGTCGCGGCACCCCGCGCCGGTACGGTCATCAGGACGCACACAGTCGCCTCCCCGGCGATCACCGTCCGAGCCACCGGGCGGACGAGGACGGATGGCACCACGCCCAGGGACCGGACGGACATGACGAAGGCGGTGAACGCGGGGCGTCCTGCGACCTTGCCGACGACGGACACCAGGAACACCAGCCCCAGCACCCCGCGGGCTCCCGCGACCAGGTACTCCATCGAACTGCCTCCGGCGCGTAGGGAGCGGGATGGAGCCGTGCGGCGGGCGACCACCCACCGCACGGCGGTAGCGACGGGACGAACCGCCGTCAGAAGCAGTAGCCGGCGCCCGGGCTGCAGTTCGCGCAGCGGTCGAACACCCAGGTGCCGCCACCGCAGGGCTGCTTGCGGTACCACCGGTGCCCGGTCGACGCACAGCCGGACGAGCCCTGCACGCACTGGTAACACATGCAGGACGCTTCGGCGGCGGACGCGTCCACGCGCGGTACCAGCAGGTCCAGCATCCTGCTGCCCAGTCCCTCAAGCCTTGTGAGCATGTCTCGCTCCTTCGCGATCGAATGGAAAACCGTCTCCGCCGTGGCCGTGCGCGGATGCCCGTACGTGGGACGCGGCGCGGCCACGTCCGGGCGGACGGCGGGGCAAGGCTCACGGCCGCTCGCCGTGAACGGTGCCCTCGGCAACGAGAGTGCTGGATGTCCGCGGTGCTGTCGTTGTCTCGGGGTGCGGGATGGTTGTCGGTCCGTGCGGCGTCGCCCGCCGACGGAAATCGCGCGGCGAAGCCCCGTACACGGACCGGAAGACCCGGCTGAAGTGTGCCTTGTCCGGGAACCCCCAGCGCGCGGCGATGGAGTGGATCGGCTGCCCCGCCAGCCGCGGATCGGCGAGATCACGACGGCACCGCTCAAGCCGTTCCTGCCGGATCCAGGCGGCTACGGTCTGGCCGTCCTCCTCGAACAGGGTGTAGAGGGAGCGGCGGGACAACTGGTGTGCCGCGGCGATGCTCTCCGGGGTGAGCGGATCGGCGAGATGGTGCCGGATGAACTGCCGGATCTGCGTGCGCAGCGCTTGTCTGCGGTCCTCGGAGTCCAGGCCTGCGGTGGGACCGACCGCCCCGCTGAGCACCGACGTGACCAGGCTTGTGGTGACCTCGGTGAGGAAGGGGCCGTCGGCCTGCGCGAACTCGTACGCACGGCCGGTGATGTCCGCCAACCAGCGCGAAAGTGCGCCGCCCATGCCCGGCCCGAGGGAGACCGGAACGACGTGGAGTCGTTGCACGGTGCGCGGGGTCAACCGCAGCACGGCGCGCGGGAACTGGACGATCTCGAAGGAGTGGACCCCGGCCGGGTCGTCGAACCGTCCGCGGTAGGTGCTGGCACTGTCCATCAACACCAATTGCCCGGCTCCGACACGGGTGTGGCGCCGCCCGTCGCTGAAGGTGGCCCGACCTCTCCTCATGTGCAGGACGTGGAAGGCCCGAGGGTCGCTTCGGCGGATGAGCCGCACGGTACGGGCGAAGCTGATCCGCGGGCAGACCAGTGCCGCGACCCACACGCCGCCGAGATGCAGGACCCGCAGGCCCGCGCGAAGCCGCATCGGCCCGTTTGACTGCAGGGCCGGCACGTGCCACAGCCCGGTGATCTCGTCCAACACCGCCCGGTGCGGTCGGAGCCGTTCGCCGTGCGCACCGGGACCGTGAAAGGCTTCGGGAGAGCGAGTGGCCACCCGCACGGCATCTCCCCGCCCCGGTAAAGGGGGTGGACATCTTTCGGGCATACCCATGTTTCCATCCAGGTCAGGGCGATTGTGTCATGTACACCCCCACGAAGGGGGCTTATGTCGCCGAGCTGGTGCGAAGGGGCGGCCCCGGGGCACGGGGAATGCCACGGCTCGTCCTCGCGGGTTGGTGGCCCTCACCCCACCCGCCGAGCCGTCCGCGAGCGCGGCTGTGCGCCGGTCGCGGGAAGCTGGTATGGCCTGGCGGCCAAGCCTTCTGCGGGTCTTGTGTGTCTTGCCGGTCGTGGCGACGGTTCGTCCGGCCGGGCCACCACAGACTCTGCTGACCGTTGACGGGCCGAGGCAACGGCAACTGGCTGTCCCGGACAGTCTGATGCTGTCCGGGCTGGTCAGAGCCGTGTCCAGGATCATGTCCGGGCTTGTGCGTGAAGCTTCCGACTTATATGGGGATAGCGGAGCGCGGTCGAGTTGGCCGCTCGTAGCGTCTCCGTAGGGCGCCGGATCGGATGGCTCGTGAAGCTTCTGCCGCCTTCCGGGGCTGGCTCTCAAGGGGTGTGCCACCGGCCCGGCGTCCGCCCACGGTCTGACTCAACAGAGGCGTGTACCTGCTCCAGGTGGTTCCGAAAGTCGGAGTGTCGGCCGTGGACGTCCCTGCTGTCACGCACCTGTTGGGAGCACTCTGCCGTGGTCCTACTCGGAGTCGATCCACACAAGTCCACACACACCGCCGTCGCCGTGACCACCGACGATCAGCAGCAGCTGTCCTCGGTGACAGTCCGGTCGAGCCTGCCGGAGTACCGGCGCCTGCTGCGCTGGGCCCGGCAGTGGTCGCAGCGTTCCTGGGCAGTGGAGAACGCCAGCGGACTGGGCCGGCGCCTGGTCCAGTGGCTCATCGCCCGCGGCGAGCACGTCATCGACGTCCCGGCTACAGCAACCAGCCGAGTCCGCGAACTGTCCCGTGGAGGCGGCCGGAGGAACGACCAGATCGATGCTGCCGCCGCCGCGACCGTGGCCCACCTGCACGGCGACGGCCGGGAAGTCAGGGCCGAGGACCACTGCACCGCCCTGGCATTGCTCGACGAACGGCGGGTCAACCTCGCCCAGGCCAGGGTACGCACAGTCAATCAGCTGCACGCGCTGCTACGGGACCTGCTGCCCGGCGGAGCCCCGGCGCAGATGTCCGCCGACCAGGCCACCGCGCTCCTGCGTACAGTGCGGCCAGCTGGCGAGGTGGAGAAGGTCCGCAGGGGCCTGGCCCGCGAACTGGCGGTCGAACTTCGCGCCATTGAGAAGCAGTTGGCCTCCAACGCTGCGCGCCTCGAGGCGCTCGTGACGGCTTCGGGCAGCACTCTCAGCAAGACTCCCGGCATCGGTCCGGTGCTTGCCGCACGGCTGATCGCTCGTGTCGGGTGGGCCAGCCGCTTTCCCAGCGCTGCGGCCTTCGCGAACTACACCGGCACCGCCCCAGTGGAGATCGCCAGCGCCGACAAGGCCCGCCACCGACTCTCCCGGTCCGGAGACCGGCAGCTCAACTCGGTGCTCCACACCATTGCTGTGGTCCAGATCCGCATGCCCAACTCTCCCGGACACGCGTACTACCAACGGAAATTGACCGAAGGGAAAACCAGCAAGGAAGCCAAGCGCTGCCTGAAGCGACGGCTGGCCGATCACCTCTGGCGGACCATGATCGCCGACGAACGCCGAACTCAACTTCTCGCTGCAGCGCCTTGACACGACACAGAGGCACCCCTTGATCGTGGACACCTGGAGACTGGGACCTGAGGTTCCAGAGGAAGTAGCACCAGGTGGGAAGCAAGTACACGAAGCGGTACACCGAGGAGTTCAAGCGGGACGCGATCGCGCTCGTCGACTTCTCGGGCAAGACGGTCACCGCGGTGGCCCGGGAGCTCGGCATCAGCTCGGAGTCCCTGCGCGGCTGGCACCGCAAGGCCAAGGCCGACCGGGGCGAGGGCCAGAGCGGCGAGCTGACCAGCGCCGAGCGCGAGGAACTGCGGCGGCTGCGCAAGGAGAACCGCGAACAGCAGCAGACGATCGAGATCCTGAAAAAAGCGACCGCCTTCTTCGTGAAGGAGAACGACCGGTGAGCGAGTTGCACCGGTTCATCCATGCGGAGAAGGCGAACTACCCGATCGCCCTGCTGTGCCGGGTGCTGCGTGTGGCCCGCTCCTTCTACTACGCCTGGTGCGAGGGCAAAGCCGCCCGTCGCAGGCGCCAAGCCGCCGACGACGCACTCGCGCACGAGATCACCGTGCTGCACCTCGCCGTACCTACGGTGTCCCGCGCATCCACGCCGAGCTGCGCCGCCTCGGGCGGCGGGTGAACCGCAAGCGCATAGCCCGGGTGATGCGCGAGCGCGACATCCGCGGCGTCACCCGCTCCAAGCACCGCTCACTGACCCGGCCGGACAAGAAGGCGAAGCCGGCCCCGGACCTGATCGGCCGCGACTTTCACGCCGATACGCCCGGAACCAAACTGGTCGGCGACATCACCTACCTGCCCACCGCCGAGGGCTGGCTCTACCTCGCCTGCTGGCTGGACCTGGCCACCCGCGAGGTAGTCGGCTATGCCATGGCTGACCACCACCGCACCGAACTCGTCGTCGACGCCCTGGACATGGCCCACGGCCGGGGCCACCTGCAGCCCGGCTGCGTGATCCACAGTGATCGCGGAAGCGAGTACACATCGACCCAATTCCGGGACCGAATACGGGAGTTGGGACTGCGGCAGAGCTGCGGGCGCACCGGATCATGCTTCGACAACGCCGCCGCTGAAAGCTTCTGGGCCCTGCTCAAGGAGGAGATCGGCACCCGGACCTGGCCCGACCGGGCCACCGCCCGCGCCGAGGTCTTCAACTTCATCGAGACCTTCTACAACCGCCGCCGCCTGCGCAAGCACAAGATCTTCGGCTACCTCACCCCAGCTGAGACCAGGCAGCGGCAACAGCACGCCCTCGCCGCATAACCATCGAGTGTCCAAGATCACGGGGAAACTTCGCTCACTGGTGTGCACCGCAATGGGATACGGGCTGAGCCACGACCTCCGCCTGGTCCTGGACGTGATGGTCAAGGACGCGGCCGCCATACGCCTTTACGAGCGGCTCGGTTGGCTCAGTACGGGGCGCGTCGCGCACCACTTCGGCAGAGGGCAGTGCATCGATGCCGTCTGCTACGTGGCTCCCGGCGCAGGACCGGTCCCGCGGTCGTGTCCTACGTCGTGGTGTAAGGGATCAAGCGTCACGCGTTCCGGTACGAGGCCCCTGACGATCTCCGCAGAGGCAGTGGCCCACGAGGCGCCCTACTGAGGCGAGTTGAATACCCGGTCCGGCGGAGCCACCGTCCCCGACCTGCGGATTCCGGCGGCTTGATCGGCTACACCACCCGGCGGGACGCCATCGGTCCCGCCCGTGGGCGGGCTTTGATCGGAGTGGAGCATGGTGGCGACTTACCAAGTGCTGGCAAGGTGAAGGCACTTGGGATGAGTGAGCCGTCTACGACGACCCGCGACGGCACAGGGGAAGGGGACAGCAGATGGACTGGTTCTGGTGGGTTCTCATCGTCTTCTGGACGGGTGGCTTCGCATGGGCGACGGACAACGTCCGCACCGCACTGCGCAATCGGCATGAGCGCAAGTTGCAGTTGCTGGAGGCGGCGAAACAGGAACGTCTCGCCATCGACGCAGCCAACAGGTCTCCGGAGCCGGTGTGCGGATGCACGCACCATCTCGCCAAGCACGACAAGCAGGGCCGGTGCCACGAGCGCGTCGAGGTGCCGACGGCTTGGGACGAGAACAAGAAACCGCTGCGGTACGAGGCCGGCCAGTGCAACTGCCAGCAGTACGTGGGACCGCAGCCTCTGTCTCAGGTGTTCGCGGAGGAGCTGACGGACCGCGCCTGAACAGGACACGAGAGGCGGTCGTAGATGGGGTCTGGGCGGGGGCCGGGCAGCCGTCAACGCCAACGCCCACGCGCCCACAGCCGGACTGCGATCCAGATCCGCGGCTGCCGCTCATTTTCCGTTCGGATGCTCCAAGGCCAGCTTGACTGGCAGTCACCAGAGCATCTTCACCCCGCATGCCATGATGAAGAAACAGAATACCCAGAGAATGATTGGGCCCGCGGCGCCCCGGAAGCGCACAATGCCGAAAAACTCTATCTCCACCCTGTCGTAACGGGCTTCCAGCAAGACGACAAGGAGGAATGCGAGAAGTGCGCAGGCCGGCATTCCGACGACAGCGGCGAAGTGCTCTTCGTACTGCTTCAGCAGCCACGGCTCCTGCCGCCAGACAGCCAACGCGATCGGGATGCCGGCGCCGGCGGCCACGCAGAGCGCGGACAGGATGGCGAGGCCGCCCACCAGGTCGCGCACCAGTCTCCTCGCCCGCGGTGCGTCCTGGAGGAACCGGCGATGCCTCTCTGCTGGGGCGTCATGGGCAGTATTTTCCCTGCGCTGGTCGGTCATACAAGTCAGTCTTTCTGCAGATTCCCCGGCTCGGACGCAAACTGAACCGCTCCGCCCGCGCGGCGGTCACGATCCGCCAAATCGGAGTTCTCGCCGAATGAGGAGCCCCTGTTGCACCTAGGCGGCTCCCAGCCCGGACGTCTTACACGGATAGCCGCGTGAGCCCTTGGTGAGGCATACCAGCAGTTTGACGGCCGTGCCTTCCCTGAGATTGCGCGTCCGGGTTGCACAGTCGCCCTTCCCTCCCACATGCACTTCCGGCGCGAGTGTGTAGCCCTCCGAGTCGACGAGCCAGCCGCTGACACCGAAGCCGTCAGCGTCTCCATCGCAGACGGTGACCAAATCGCCATTTGACTCGAAGTAGCCGGCCCCACTGAAAGCGGGCCATCTCTGAAGCCCCAGGTTTACCTCGGTCCATCCGATATCAGTGCCGGCGTAGGCCGGGGTGGCGCCGGCAGCGACTCCGATCAACGCGGCCGCCGCGATCGCGGCGGAGACTCGCCCAGTGATGCGCATGTCTTGTTTCCCTCCACACAGGCTGC
Source organism: Streptomyces sp. NPDC050121 (assembly GCF_044460385.1). Classification (NCBI taxonomy): domain Bacteria; kingdom Bacillati; phylum Actinomycetota; class Actinomycetes; order Kitasatosporales; family Streptomycetaceae; genus Streptomyces; species Streptomyces sp. NPDC050121. The sequence continues at coordinate 27,855 of NZ_JBITJV010000060.1, forward strand.
CTCTCCTGGCCGGGAGGGGCAGCAGGATCGGCCAACGCATCACCAGAATGGCGAGAGAGCACGGCAGCGTCGTTAGCAGACAGCCGCCGGCTTTTTAGCAGCCAGTCAACTCATGGGCTCGGAGCAAGGTCTGGCGCCGGTAGTCCGTGGGAGAGACGCCGTAGGCGCGCCGGAAGGCGCGGGTGAAGTCGGCGGCGCGGGGGAAGCCCGAGCGGGCGGCGATGGCGTGAATGGGGATGGCACGCATTGTGGGTTCGGCGAGGGCGCGGCGCGCACGTTCCAGGCGCTGGGTGCGAATCCATGCAGCGACCGTCTCGTCTTCCTGCTCGAAGAGGCGGTGCAGGTAGCTGGTGGAGATGTGGTGCGCGGCGGCGACGGCGCTCGGTGTCAACTGCGGGTCGTGCAGGTGCTGCTGGACGAAGGCACGGATGCGTAGGACGAGCGTCTGCCGGCGAGTTTCCGGTGGGAGCGAGTCGTCCGCTTCGAGGGCGTGGGCAAACAGCGCCGACAACAGGTCGACCACCACGGTCCCGAGTCGTGGCGCGTCCGCAGGCTGATAGGAATCGGTGCCTTCCGCCAGCTGGGTGAGCAGCTGTGCCAGCAGGGCGCCGAACCCCTCCCGCGCCGGCAGCCGCAGCCTGGCCAGGTGGTCGAGTTTGTGACGGGGCAGCGGCAGCAGGGCTTTGGGAACCTCCAGCCCGACCCCCGTGTGCGGGCTCGAGTCGTCACCCCCGTGAACGTCGACGGGTTGCGAGGTGTCGATGACGCACAGGCTGTCCGGGCCGTACACGGCCTCCTCGTCGCCCCGGACGGTGCGCAGCGCCCCGCTCAGCGGCAGTGAGAGGTGCAATCCCTCGGGATCGGACTGCCGGATCAGTTTCGGCGTCCGCCGAAAGCACACCGGCTGGAAACGTGTCGGCCACACCAAGGCGGCACCGAGGTCCAGCACACGTTGAGAAGCCCGGAAATCCTCCCGGTGGTCACTGCGCAACTCCAACGGAGCATGCGTCTGACCGACCAGTTCGCGCCAGCCGTCGAACCGGTCCGCTGTCGGCAGGTCCTCACTCCGGAACACCGTCTCGATCAGCATTTTCCTCCTCGCCGCCAACGAGTCCTTGAACGCCTCCCCTTGCCTCCCCGATATGAGCATGACAGCAGTCCACCAGTCCGCGTTCCAGGCGAACCCCAGACCAACTTCAAACCGGGTAGGGCGGGTCGGTCGGTGCAACGGTCGTCAGACCGACTCGCGCCAGCCGTTCGTGATGGGCAGGCGGCGGTCCTTGCCGAAGCCCTTGGCCGAGATCTTCGTGCCCGGCGGGTACTGGCGTCGCTTGTACTCGGCCGTGTCGACCATGCGCAGGGTCTTCACGACCAGCTCACGGTCGTATCCCGCCGCGACGATCGCGTCCGCGCCCTGGTCCCGGTCGACGTACAACTCGAGGATGCCGTCCAGGACGGGGTAGTCCGGGAGGGAGTCCGTGTCGACCTGGCCGGGGCGCAGCTCGGCGCTCGGCGGCTTGATGATCGAGTTCTCGGGGATGGGCGGCGTCTGCCCGCGCTCGGCGGCGGCACGGTTGCGCCACTCCGCCAGGCGGAAGATCCAGGTCTTGTACACGTCCTTGATGGGGCCGTACGCGCCCACCGAGTCGCCGTACAGCGTCGAGTAGCCGACCGCCAGCTCCGACTTGTTGCCGGGGGCGAGGACGATGTGGCCCTCCTGGTTGGAGATCGCCATCAGGAGAGTGCCGCGCAGGCGGGACTGGAGGTTCTCCTCGGCGAGGCCCGTCAGCTCCGTCGCCCCCATGTACGCGTCGAACATCGGCTCGATCGGCACCGTGCGGAAGTTCAGGCCCGTGCGGCGCGCCAGCTCCGCCGCGTCGCCCTTGGAGTGTTCGGAGGAGTACTTCGACGGCATCGACACGCCGTACACGTGCTGCGCGCCCACCGCGTCGCACGCGATCGCCGCGACGAGCGCCGAGTCGATACCGCCCGACAGCCCGATGAGCACCGATGTGAAGCCGTTCTTCGCGACATACGCCCGCAGGCCCACGACCAGCGCCGAGTAGACCTCCTCGGCGTCGTCCAGCCGCTCCGCGTACCCGCCGGAGAGCTCCGGCTCGTACGCCGGCAGCGGGTCCTGGGACAGGACGACCCGGTCGATGCGCAGCCCGTCGTCGACGCGTTGTCCATTGGCGACTCCGTCGCGGGCCGTGGGCGCGTCGGCCGAGGCCGCGGGCAGGTCGAGGTCCAGGACCACGCAGCCTTCCGAGAACTGCGGCGCCCGCGCGATCACCTCGCCGTCCTTGTCGACGACGATCGAGTCGCCGTCGAAGACCAGCTCGTCCTGCCCACCCATCATCGCGAGGTAGGCGGTGGTGCAGCCCGCCTCCTGGGCCCGCTTGCGGACCAGCTCCAGCCGGGTGTCGTCCTTGTCGCGCTCGTAGGGCGAGGCGTTGATGGAGAGCAGCAGGCCTGCCTTTGCCGAGCGCGCCGCCGGCACCCGGCCCCCGTCCTGCCAGAGGTCCTCGCAGATGGCGAGGGCCACGTCGACGCCGTGGACGCGCAGCACCGGCATGGTGTCGCCCGGCACGAAGTAGCGGAACTCGTCGAAGACGCCGTAGTTGGGCAGGTGGTGCTTGGCGTAGGACAGGACCACCTCGCCGCGGTACAGCACCGCGCCCGCGTTGCGCGGGGAACCGGCCGGCCGGCCGAACTTCGACCGGCCGCCCTCGGACCGGTCGAGATAGCCGACGACCACCGGCAGCTCGCCGAAGCCCTCGTCGGCCAGGCGCGCGGCGAGCGTGCGCAGGGCCGTGCGGGAGGCCTCGACGAAGGAGGAGCGCAGGGCGAGGTCCTCGACGGGATACCCGGTCAGCGCCATCTCCGGGAACGCCACGAGATGCGCTCCCTGCTCGGCCGAGTGCCGGGTCCAGCGGAGGATCGTTTCGGTGTTGCCGACGAGGTCGCCGACGCGCGAGTCGATCTGGTTCAGAGCGAGACGAAGTTGAGGCACGGGGCCAGTGTAATCGTCAGAGCGACGCGATGGGGTGGCGTGAGATGTCGTCCACCTCACGCCACCCACCGGCACGCTCCGTCTCAGCGCTTCACGCCGTCATTCAGTGCTTGCGGTACGACTCCACGTAGCCGCTCGCGGGCGTTCCCACGCCGGTGACGTCGTCGTAACCCTTCACCGCGGACAGCGAGCTGTCCTTGCCGAGGCTGCGGACCGAGGTCAGCAGGCCGCCGGTCGCGTCGATGCTGTTGGCGAAGTCGACGCGCGCCACCGCGAGCCCGGACCCGGTCGGGTTGTCCGTGACGTCGTGGTAGACCCGGGAGCCGAACTTGGAGTAGATCGACGGGTTGGCGAAACCGATCGCCTTGCCGCCGTGCGCCTCCTGGGCCAGTGCCTGGACGGCCGCGATGACCGGCGCGGCCAGCGAGGTGCCGCCGATGCGGTACTCGCTGTACTGCTGCGACCCGTCCGGGAAGGTCTGGGTCTGGCCGACCCGGAAACCGGTGTTCGGGTCGGCGATCGCCGAGATGTCCGGGACGACACGGTTACCGGCCGCGTTGTTGGCGGTGGCCAGCGCGTTCGGGACGACGCCCTTCTGGTAGTACGGCTCGGCGACGGTCTTGCTGGTGCCGCCGCCCGCACCCGAGGTGAACGCGCCCGGGAAGTTCGTCCAGGTCTTGCCGTCGGCCGACAGCGAGGCCTTCTCGGTACCCCAGCCGGTCTCCCACAGGTACTTGTCGCCCTTGCCGACCGCCAGCGAGGTACCGCCGACCGCCGTCACCCACGCCGAGTTGGCCGGGGTGTCGACCTGCTTCGTCCCGGTGTTGGCGACCTCGTCGCCGTTGTCGCCGGAGGAGAAGTAGAAACCGATTCCCTCGACCGCGCCGAACTGGAAGACCTGGTCGTAGGCGGCCGCCAGGTCCGGCGTCTGGTTGGCCTCGATGTCGCCCCAGGAGTTGGAGACGATGTCGGCCAGGTGGTTGTCGACGACCTTGCTGAGCGAGTCGAGCAGGTCGTCGTCGAGGCACGACGCGCCGCCCACGTACGTGACGTTCGCGTCCGGCGCGACCGCGTGCACGGCCTCGACGTCGAGGGTCTCCTCGCCGTACCAGCCGGCCGCACTGCACTCGTCGGCGCCGGTGTGCGTGTATTTCGACGGCAGGACCTGGGTCAGCTGACCGGTCTTCCAGGCCGCGTCCCCGTGCGCCTTCGCGTAGGTGGCCGCGTCGAAGGCGATGGTCGGCGAGGCGTACGCGTCGGTGATGGCGATGCGCACGCCCTTGCCGGTGTACTTCCCGGCGCCGTAGGCGGACCGCAGCTGCTTGCCGGTGTACCCCTGCACGGCGTACGGGATCTTCTTGCCGTACGCCGACGGCAGGGTGCTCGCGGTGTTGGAGCCGTAGTACGAGGAGAACGGCCCGGCGTTCTTGAACACCGCGTCGGGCGGCGGCAGCTGGTCCTTCGCGCTGGCCTTGTGCGGAGCGTTGTCCAGGCCGGTGACGGTCAGGACGGCGCCGTCGAGGCTCGCGGGAGCCGAGGCCGCCTTCGCGGGCGCGCGGTAAGTCTTGCCGCTCTTCGCGTAGTTGTGCAGCTGGGTGCCGAACGCCTTCTCGGCGGCGGCCACTTCACCGCTGACCGAGACGTAGTGCTCGGTCGTGCCCGTCACCTTCAGGCCGGACGCGGTCAGCCATGACTTGACCGCGGCCACCTGCGCCGCGGTCGCGCCGTAGCGGGCCTGCGCCTGACCGGCGGAGAGGTACTTGCCGTAGGCGGCGGAGCTCGGGTCGGAAACCGCCTTCGCGTACTGCGCGAGGCCGGCGGCGTCACGTCCCGCGAGGTAGACCCGGGCGGAGACCTGGGCGCTGTCCGCGGTCGATCCCTTGTCCGCCTTCGCCGTGGCCCACGCGGGCTTGGTCCCGGCCAGCGTGTCACGGGTGGGGCTGTCCGCGGCGTGCGCCGCGGGTATGCCGAGCGCCAGCGCGCCGGCGATCATCGGCAGTGTCGCTGCCATGCTCGCTCCGGCGCGCAGCGCGGCACGGTTGGATCTCATAGGACCCCCTGTATGTGGTTCGACGCGAGTAGATCACTCGCCTCGGCCACTCTGGCCCTGAACCGTTCATGCCAGGGGAATGCGAAACCCAAGAAGATCCCAAGTAACCGCTGTCGGCGGCGATTTGGGGTTTAGATCCTTTCGGCAGCGTTACGGCAGGCTGAAAATCCTCAGGTCCCGGCCGCGGGCCTCAGCCGGACTCCCCGTCAGGCCTCCCTGCCAGGCCACCCCGTCAGGCCTCCCCGTCAGGGGCAGGCACACGGCTCAGCGCGCTCGGGCGCCCCGTTCCTTCAACATGTCGGCCATCAGCATGATCTCCGACTGCTGCGCCTCGACCATGCCCTGGGCGAGTCGCTTCTCCACGCCGACGGTGCACTTGGCGACGCACCCCTCGGCCATGTGGACACCGCCCTTGTGGTGGTCGGTCATCAGCTGGAGGAAGAAGACCTCGGCCTGCTTCCCGTTGAGCGTGCCGAGCTTCTTCATCTCGGCGTTGGTGGCCATGCCGGGCATGAGGGCGCCGTCCTCGCCGTCGCTCATCCCGCTCATGCCCATCCACGTCATGGGCGCGTCGGCCGACACCTTCGGCAGTCCCCAGAGATCGAGCCACCCGAGCAGCATGCCGCGCTGGTTGGCCTGCGTCTGCGCGATGTCGTAGGCGAGGCGTCGTACGTCCGCGTCGGTCGTCCGGTCACGCACGATGTAGGACATCTCGACGGCCTGCTGGTGGTGCACGGCCATGTCCCGGGCGAATCCGGCGTCGGCGGAGTCGGCGGCGGGGGGCGCGGCGCCCGTCGAGCCGTCCTCGGCGACGGAGTAGGTGACGGCTCCGGCGGCGACGAGCACTCCGGCCACGGCGACCGCCACTCCCGCGTACCTCACTGCGACAGACCGCCCGTGCAGGCCGCGCCCGGCTCGGGCGTCTGCTTGCCCTGCACGAACTTCGCGAAGAACTTGTCCACGTTCGCGTCGCTCGCACTCGTCACCGTGCGCTGGTGTCCCCACGCGGTGAGCATGATCGGGTCGGCCTGGGCGTCGTCCGGGCTCATGAGGGTGTAGGGCGTCTTCTTGACCTTGGCGGCCAGTGCGTCGACGTCGGCCTTGCTCGCCTTGCTGGTGTACGTCACCCAGACCGCGCCGTGCTCCAGCGAGTGCACGGCGTTCATGTTGTTGAGCGCCTTGGTGTAGACGTCGCCGTTGCAGTTCATCCAGACCTGGTTGTGGTCGCCGCCCACGGGGGGCTCGGTCGGGTACTTCACCGTCTTGGCGACGTGGGTACGCCCGAGCGTCCCCTTCCACGTCTTGACCCCGTCCGACCCGGTGACGAACTTCCCCGAGGCCTTGGCGTCGGCGGCGTTGGAGGAGTCGTCGCCGGACTGCGACTTCACGACGAACACACCGCCGGTGATGAGCGCGGCGACGGCGACGACACTGCCGGTGATCGCGAGAAACCGGTTACGTCGCTCCCGGGCCTGCTCGGCCCGCCGCATCTCCTCTATGCGCGCCTTGCGCGTCGCGCTGCTGGTCTTGTTTGCGGAACCCATGAGACCTGTCCTTCTGGGGGAAAGGGGCGGGACGGGAGGGGGGCACTGCTGCTTCTGCTTGAGCCGGGTCCACTGATCGTAATGGGGAGGGCAGGGGTTCTCGTAGGCAGGTCACAGCCAACCGAGGCGCCGGCGCGGTGGGGGAAGCGGTGGACGGAAGAATTTCCCGGATAATTTGAAGCGGAGATGCGCATTATCTACGCTTCCTCACATGCGGCTGCTGCGATCCACCGACCTGGCACTGCGCGTCCTCATGAGGCTCGCGGTGGCGGACGAGAACCCGGAGACCACCCCCACGACCCGCGAGGTCGCGGCCGCGATGGAGGTCCCCTACACCCACGCGGCCAAGGTCGTGGCCGAGCTCCAGCACCTGGGCCTCCTGGAGGCCCGCCGGGGCAGGGGCGGCGGTCTGGCCCTGACCGAGAAGGGCCGTACGGCGTCGGTGGGCGCCCTCGTCCGCACCTTCGAGGGGGACGGCGACGTCGTCGACTGCGAGGGCGCCACCCCCTGCCCACTGAACGCGGCCTGCCGCCTCCGCGGCGCCCTCCGCCGTGCCCAGGAGGCGTTCTTCGCTTCCCTGGACCCGATCACGATCACGGACATCGTGCGGGAACCGACGGGCCCGCTGCTTGTGGGGATCTCGGGACGACCCGAGTGACCACCGGCCTCGCAACCCCATTGAAAACATCTGGTCGTGCCGGATTGGATGGCCCGATGGAACGCATCGAAGCAGAGCTGTTCACCGCCGGCGGCAACGACGCCGTAGTCCGCTTGCCCGGTCGGCGGTTCCCCGGAGTGCTGGTGCAGGGCGACTCCCTGCACATCCTCCGCACCGACGCGGCCGAGCTGGTGGAGGCATGCGACCGCGGCGACCTGAGCGACGCCCGCGACACCGCCGGCCTTCTTCTGGCCGGTCTCGACGCCCTGCTGAAGCGCTACGCGACCGCGTTGGAGGAGCACGACATCCCGCGGCCCTACTGAGTCCGGCAGCCCGCTGTGCCTGCTCCCCGTTGATCATCAAGGGAGTGACCCGCATCGGGCGTGATCACTTCCCGCAGCCGGAGTATCCCTGCTTCCGGCTGACGGGACGCTGCGTGCGCACGACGTCGTCCGCCTTGCTGAACCCTTCCCAACCCTTTCGGACGTTGTCGAACGGTTCTCGGCGACAGGCCTTAGCCCGCCGTGTGTGGAGCCGTGCCCATGCCCGGGACCGATGCCTGCGCATCGTCGTACGAGAACGTGTCGTTCTCACCGAAGTCGGGGGCTTGGAAGGGGTTCGTCGTCGGAGGCGGCGATGCCGTGGCGGCACCGCGAGGCGCCCCCTCCGGAGCGGAGAACAACGAGGTCGGGTCGATGAGAGGTCTCCCAATCGTTACAGGGTCATGAAGGGACCCGGTCTGCCGTGACCGGGCGCCGCGGCTTTAGAGCTTGCTCATCTTGGCGTAGGGGCTCAGGATCCGCTCCTGGGCCGAGCCGAAATCGACGAGCACCGCGATCCCATCCTCGATGCCGACCACTCGGCCGAGGCCGTACATGTCATGCGTGACCTGGTCCCCCACGGCGAACTGCTTGGGAACCGGCGCGACCGGGGCCTTGAAGGGGCTGGTAGGCAAATAACGCTTCGGGGCAGCTGGCTTTGTCATTGCCCCCAGTATGCGCCAGCGCGCGTCCGATCGCTGCGGTCGTCCGCCACCACATCCACTCTTCGACGCCGGGAGCCTTCACGGAAAGTGGCGAACTCGTGACGTACGGGTGCCGGACAGGGTGAAGGTCACGGCTCGATGTCAGAGGGCCCGGGCATCATCTGGCAGATGCGCTACATACGTTGGACGTCCGACCGCATGTTCGTCTCGTACTGCCAGTACTACCTCCAGGGTGACGAGTTCCTCACCGAGTACGACGACGCCGACACCGTCGAGCGGATCTTCGAGGGCAACAGTCTGGCCGCCGGCGGGCCCGAGCACCTGACGATGTTCGCCGGCACGCACACCGGGTGGATCCGGCTGACCACCGAGCAGTGCCCGCAGGAGCCGCCGTTGGGCGGAGAGGAGGGCCTGGAGGGCGCGGAGGGGGAAGGTGAGGAGTGGGAGACCGTCGTGGACGTGAGTATCTGCAGCACCAGCGGGGTGCTGCGGTTGTTCAGGTGGGGCGGGGACGTCGTCGAGGACGCCGGGAACTTCGCCGTCGCCGGGGCCGGCTGGTACCGGGTCCGGGTCCGGGCGCGTGGGCGGGACGCGGGCGCCACGAACGCGGGGGACGAAGTGGTCGAGGAACACCGGGTGAGCGTGTGGCCCGCCCCGCCCCTGCCGGACGTCGTCCACCGCGCGGACGACGCCTTCGCCCGCGCGCACTACGACCCCGGCCGGCCGCCCGGGCTGCCCATCCACCCGTGACGTCCGGCCCTCGGATTCGGTTTCGGGGTCCGCCTGTGTCAGGCCTGGGCCAGCCACAGGTCGGGGCCGAACACCTCGTAGTGCACGTCCGCGGGGGCGACCCCCTTCTCGATCAGCTGTGCCCGCACGGCGCGCATGAACGGCAGCGGGCCGCACAGGTACGCGCGCGTGCCCGGTGCGACGGGGACGTCCGTGAGGTCGGCCCGCCCGGTCCGGGCGTCCGTCGGGGCCTCGCGCTCGTACCAGAGGTGCACGGACGCGTCCGGCAGCTTCGCCGCGTACGTCTCGTGGTCCGCGCGCAGGGCGTGCTCCGCGGGGGAGCGGTCCGCGTGGACGACCGTGACCGGGGCGCTGTGGCCGGCGGCCGCCAGGTGGGCCAGCATCGCGACGATCGGGGTGACGCCGATGCCGGCCGAGGCGAGGAGGAGCGGGGCGTCCTGGACGTCGTCCAGGACCAGGTCGCCGTACGGCTCGGAGAGCTCCAGGACGCTGCCCTCACGCACGCGCGCGTGCAGGTCGTTCGAGACCTCGCCCGCCGGGGTCGACGCGCCGCCCGGCACGCGCTTGACGCTGATCCGGCGCAGGTCCGACCCCGGGGTGCCGGAGAGGCTGTACTGGCGTATCTGACGGGCGCCGTCGGGAAGCCGGGTGCGGACGGACACGTACTGGCCCGCGCGGAAGTCGCGTACGGGGGCGCCGTCGAGCGGCCGCAGACGGAAGGAGACGACGTCCGCGGTCTCTGTGACGCGTTCCACGACCTCCCACTCGCGCCAGGCGCCGGCGCCCCGGTCGGCGTCGCCGAGCCCGCTCTCCTCGTACAGCCGGCGCTCGATCGCGATCAGGGCGTTCGCCATCAGCCAGTAGACCTCGTCCCAGGCCGCCGCGACCTCGGGGGTGACCGCCTCGCCGAGGACGTCGGCGATGGCGGCGAAGAGGTGCTCGTGGACGACCTTGTACTGCTCGGGCGCGATCCCCAGTGAGGCGTGTTTGTGGGCGATGCGGCCGAGCATGGCGTCCGGGCGGTGCTCCGGGTGGTCGACGAGGTGGGTGGCGAAGGCGGCTATCGAGCCCGCGAGGGCCTGGCGCTGGGTGCCCGCCGCCTGGTTGCCGCGGTTGAACAGGTCACGCAGGAGGCCGGGGTGCGCCGCGAACAGGCCGGCGTAGAAGCGCTCGGTGATCTCGCCGATGGCCGCGCCCACGGCGGGGAGGGTGGCGCGGACGGTGGCTGCGGACTGTTCGGACAGCATCGGGACTCCTCGGGATTCGGGGCAGCACAGGGGCCGCCGAGAGGCGGCGACACCACGGCGTGCGACTCGTCGCTCGGCTGTCCGGCACGCTAGTTAAAGTTGCATCTGAGATGCAAATTAAGCGGGCGGGCAGAGACGGGGGAGGTCGGGCATTACGGATGTCGGTCCGAGCAGGCAAGATGGGCGGCAGAGCAGTACGCCTGCCGGACGTGCGGCAGTGCACCTGCCGGACGTGTGGGCAGTACATCTGCCGGACGTGCGGCGTTCAGGCCCGGGTCGCCGAGGCGATCATGGTCCGCAACGCGCACGAAATGGTGTTGTGGTGTGATGCTCAGGTGCCCGACCACCTCTTTCGTGGGACGGGAGACAGGCGGCCTGACCAGCAAGGATGGGGAAGCGGAAGATGGACAAACAGCAGGAGTTCGTGCTCCGGACGTTGGAGGAGCGCGACATCCGGTTCGTACGGCTGTGGTTCACGGACGTGCTGGGCTTCCTCAAGTCCGTCGCCGTGGCCCCCGCCGAGCTCGAGCAGGCATTCGACGAAGGCATCGGCTTCGACGGCTCCGCGATCGAGGGCTTCGCCCGGGTCTACGAGTCCGACATGATCGCCAAGCCGGACCCGTCCACGTTCCAGGTCCTGCCCTGGCGCGCCGAGGCCCCTGGTACCGCCCGCATGTTCTGCGACATCCTCATGCCGGACGGCTCGCCGTCCTTCGCGGACCCGCGCTACGTGCTCAAGCGCGCCCTCGCCCGCGCCTCCGACCTGGGCTTCACCTTCTACACCCACCCGGAGATCGAGTTCTTCCTGCTGAAGGACAAGCCGACCGACGGCTCCCGCCCGACCCCGGCCGACAACTCCGGCTACTTCGACCACACCCCGCACAACGTCGGCATGGACTTCCGCCGCCAGGCGATCACCATGCTGGAGTCGATGGGCATCTCGGTCGAGTTCTCCCACCACGAGGGCGCCCCCGGCCAGCAGGAGATCGACCTGCGCTACGCCGACGCGCTCTCCACGGCCGACAACATCATGACGTTCCGCCTGGTCATGAAGCAGGTCGCGCTGGAGCAGGGGGTCCAGGCGACCTTCATGCCGAAGCCGTTCTCCGAGCACCCCGGCTCCGGCATGCACACGCACCTCTCCCTCTTCGAGGGCGACCGCAACGCGTTCTACGAGTCCGGCGCGGAGTACCAGCTGTCGAAGGTCGGCCGGTCCTTCATCGCGGGCCTGCTGAAGCACGCCGCCGAGATCGCCGCCGTCACCAACCAGTGGGTCAACTCCTACAAGCGCATCTGGGGCGGCTCCGAGCGCACGGCCGGCGCCGGCGGCGAGGCCCCCTCGTACATCTGCTGGGGCCACAACAACCGCTCCGCGCTCGTCCGTGTCCCGATGTACAAGCCCGGCAAGACGGGCTCCGCCCGCATCGAGGTCCGCTCGCTGGACTCCGGCGCCAATCCGTACCTCGCGTACGCCATGCTGCTCGCCGCAGGCCTCAAGGGCGTCGAGGAGGGCTACGAGCTTCCGCCGGGCGCCGAGGACGACGTCTGGGCGCTGTCCGACGCCGAGCGGCGCGCGATGGGCATCGAGCCGCTGCCGCAGAACCTCGGCGAGGCGCTGAGCCTGATGGAACGCAGCGACCTCGTCGCCGAGACCCTCGGCGAACACGTCTTCGACTTCTTCCTGCGCAACAAGCGCGCCGAATGGCACGAGTACCGCTCCGAGGTCACGGCGTTCGAGCTGCGGAAGAACCTGCCGGTGCTGTAGGGGCTGGTCGGGATTGTTTCCGCTGGAGCGGCACGCAGGGCCGACGGTGAGGACACCGTCGGCCCTGTGGCGTCTTGGCGTCTCGGCGGCTTGAATCGGCGAGGAGACCCGCCTCGACGGCACACGTCAGGGCGCCCAGATGCCCGTGATGTCCGTCGCGGAGGCCGCGTTGCCGGCGTGAGCGGTCAGGCCCTGGCTGTCCTCCAGGGTGCGCAGCAGGTCGTAGTGGTTGTACCTCGTCGACGAGGACGAACCCGGCGTCACCGGCCGGCCGTACAGGACCGTCGGTATGCGGTTGCCGGCCAGGCGGTTGTCCTCGTCGAAGGTGACGACGAGGAGACTGTCGTGGGTCCTGGCCCAGGTCGCGTAGGCGCCCAGGTTGTTCTTCAGCCAGGCGTCGCCCGTCGCCACCGGGCAGTCGTGCATGTCGCTGCACAGATCGGGGATGACGAAGGACACCTGGGGAAGCGTCGAGTAGTCGGTCGGGAACTGCGCGAAGGTCTTCGCCGTCGACGTCGGGACGTTGCTGAAGCCGAACCACGGGTTGTGCTTGCGGGCGTATTCGCCGCTGCCGCACGTCGTCGAACCCTGGCCGGGCAACGTCTCGTTGTAGCTGGCCCAGGTGCGGCCGGCCGCGAGCAGCTCCGAGGCGAGGTTCGCGGCCGAGGAGAAGCCGGGCGCGTAGCAGCTGTCGTCCGTGATGCCCTGGGTGGAGCCGGAGAACAGCGCGAAGTAGTTGGGCTGGCTGGGGTGGGTCTCGGCGTACGACTGGGAGAGGTTGGCCCCGCCGGTCTTGAGCGAGTTGATGTACGGGGCGCTGGAGGCGCCGATGACCTGGCCGTAGGCGTGGTTCTCGAACACCACGACGACCACGTGGTCCGGGGTCGGCACGCCGGCCACCGCCCGTGCGGGCGGGGAGGAGCCGCCGAGACCGGACCACAGGCCCGCGGCGGCCGCCGTGAGGGCGACGACGGATGCCACGACCGCATGGCGGGTGCGGCGGTACGGGGATCTGCCGGAACTGCGGGACCTGCCGGAACCGCTGGACACATCAGCCTCCGGTGGGGGTGAGGGGAGCAGGATGATGGGCGGCGGACTCGGGCCGGCTCTTCCGACGGCGTACTGCTCGCCACTTAACACAGAACCTGAAACCGGCCCGGAGCGCCACCGTGGGGTGAGGGTTACGCTCAAGTGCGGACGACCTTGATCGAGGAGGCCTGGATGGCGCCGGGGCGCAGGAGCAGTACCTTCACACGGCTGCTGCGGCACGGTTTCACCGATCCGTCCGCCGCCGAGCGGCTCCTGGACGGGCCCGAGCTGTCCCCGGTGCGCAGTGATCCGTTTCTGCTGGAGGCCCTCGGCGGCACCGCCGATCCCGACCTCGCCCTGCACGGTCTCGTCCGGCTGCTGGAGGCGCAGCCCGGGCACACCGCCCGGCGGGAGCTGCTCGACACGCTGATAGCGGCCAAGCCGCTGCGGGACCGGCTGCTGGGGGTGCTGGGGGCGTCCGCCGCTCTCGCCGATCACCTTGCCCGGCATCCGCGGGACTGGGAGGCGCTGGTCACGTACGAGCCACGGGATCTGCACCCCGGGGTGGAGGAGTTCGAGCGCGGGCTGTCCGAGGCCACGGATCCCGTGCTGCTGCGCGTCGCCTACCGGCGGTGTCTGCTGTCCATCGCGGCGCGTGACGTGTGCGGGACGACCGATCTCGCCGAGACGGCCGCGGAGCTCGCCGATCTCGCCACGGCCACCTTGCGGGCCGCTCTGGGGCTGGCTCGGGCCGCGGCGCCGGATGACGCTGCGTTGTGCCGGCTCGCTGTCATCGCCATGGGAAAGTGCGGTGGGCATGAACTGAATTACGTGTCGGACGTCGATGTCATCTTCGTGGGGGAAGCTGTCGGCGGGGCCGATGAGGGGAAGGCGTTGCGGGCCGCTGCCAAGCTCGCCTCGCACATGATGCGGATCTGTTCCGAGACGACCGTGGAAGGGTCCATCTGGCCCGTCGACGCCAACCTGCGGCCCGAGGGGCGCAACGGGCCGCTCGTGCGGACGCTCAGCAGTCACCTCGCGTACTACCAGCGGTGGGCCAAGACCTGGGAGTTCCAGGCCCTGTTGAAGGCGCGGCCGGTGGCGGGGGACCTGGCGCTGGGGGCGCAGTACGTCGCCGCCGTCGAGCCGCTGGTGTGGAAGGCCGCCGAGCGGGAGAACTTCGTCACCGACGTGCAGAAGATGCGGCGGCGGGTCGTCGAGAACATCCCGGCCGCCGAGATCGAGCGTGAACTGAAGCTCGGGCCCGGGGGGTTGAGGGACGTCGAGTTCGCCGTGCAGCTGCTGCAGCTGGTGCACGGGCGGGCCGATGTCTCGCTGCGGAGCGGGACCACGCTGGACGCTCTGCAGGCGTTGGCCGCGGGAGGTTATGTCGGGCGGGCCGATGCCGAGCAGCTCGACGTCGCCTATCGGTTTCTGCGGTCCATGGAGCATCGGATCCAGCTGTACCGGCTGCGGCGGACCCATCTGGTTCCGGAGAGTGAGGCGGAACTGCGGCGGCTCGGCCGGTCGCTCGGGCTGCGGACCGATCCCGTGGTGGAACTGGGGCGGGAGTGGAAGCGGCATGCGGCTGTGGTGCGGCGGCTGCACGAGAAACTCTTCTACCGGCCGTTGCTCGATGCCGTCGCTCAACTTGCCCCTGGTGAGAGCCGGTTGAGTCCTGAGGCGGCTCGGGAACGGCTTGTCGCGCTCGGGTACGCCGATCCTGCCTCCGCGTTGCGTCATCTGGAGGCGTTGGCTTCCGGTGTGACGCGGAAGGCTGCCATTCAGCGGACTCTGCTGCCTGTGTTGTTGGGGTGGTTCGCGGACTCCGCCGATCCGGACGCCGGGCTGTTGAACTTCCGCAAGGTGTCGGACGCGTTGGGCAAGACGCCTTGGTACCTGCGGTTGTTGAGGGACGAAGGGGCTGCCGCGGAGAATCTCGCGCGTGTCCTCTCCGCCGGGCGGCTCGCCCCCGATCTGCTGATGCGGGCACCGGAAGCGGTGGCGCTGCTGGGGGACGGGGACGGTGGGGGGCTCGAACCTCGGGGGCGGGCTCAGCTGGAGCAGGAGATACTCGCCGCCGTCGGGCGGGCCGACGGGGTCGTGCAGGCGGTCACCGCGGCGCGGGGGGTTCGGCGGCGTGAACTGTTCCGTACGGCCGCCGCGGACATCGTCGGCTCGTACGGCACCGAGGCGCAGCCTGTCGAGGCCGACCAGGGGGCCCTTGTGGACCTGGTGGGCGGGGCCGTGTCGGACCTCACGGCTGCCACGCTGGCCGGGACGTTGCGGGCGGTCGTGCGCGAGGGGTGGGGGGACACGCTGCCCACGTGCTTCGCGGTGGTGGGGATGGGACGGTTCGGAGGGCATGAGCTGGGATACGGCTCCGATGCGGATGTGCTGTTCGTGCATGAGCCCCGGGACGGCGTCGATGAGCGGGAGGCGGCGGACGCCGCGAACAAGGTCGTCTCCGAGATGCGTCGGTTGCTGCAGATTCCCAGTGCCGATCCGCCGCTTCTCGTGGACGCGGATCTGCGGCCGGAGGGCAAGTCCGGGCCGCTCGTACGGTCGTTGAAGTCCTATGAGGCCTACTACCGGCGGTGGTCGCTGGTCTGGGAGTCGCAGGCGTTGCTGCGGGCTGAACTCGTCGCCGGGGATGAGGAGTTGGGGCGGCGGTTCATTGAGCTCGTTGATCCGTTGCGGTATCCGGTGGGTGGGCTGGGCGAGGATGCCGTTCGGGAGATCCGGCGGCTCAAGGCCCGTATGGAGGCGGAGCGGATGCCTCGGGGGGTCGATCCCAAGCTGCACACCAAGCTCGGGCCGGGTGGGCTTTCCGACGTGGAGTGGACCGTGCAGTTGCTTCAGATGCGGCACGGCTGTACGGAGGCGGGGTTGCGGACCACTCGTACGCGGGAGGCGCTTGCTGCTGCTTGTGTTGCCGGGCTTGTTTCGGAGGAGGACGCGGGGACGCTGGACGAGGCGTGGGTGTTGGCTACTCGGGTGCGTAATGCGGTGATGCTGGTGCGGGGGCGGGCGGGGGACACGTTTCCGTCCGATCCTCGTGAACTGGTCGCTGTGGGGCGGTACTTGGGGTACGGGCCGGGGCGGGTGGGGGACATGCTGGACGACTATCGGCGTACCGCGCGGCGGGCTCGGGGTGTGGTGGACGAGTTGTTCTACGGGGGGTAGGCGGGGCGGGCGGGGCTCGGCTGTTTTGTTTTGCGTGGGTCAGTCAGTCAGTCAGTGGGTGGGTGGGTCGGGGCCGTGGGGGGGGGGGGGGGGGGGGGGGGGGGGGGGGGGGGGGGGGGGGGGGGGGGGGGGGGGTGTGGTGTGTGGGGGGT
>NZ_JBITJV010000061.1:0-41632 GCF_044460385.1 Streptomyces sp. NPDC050121
GGCCCCACTGGATCAAGATCCAGTGGGGCCTACAGGTTGGCGCCCAACCGCAGCGGCAATGTCGCCGTCATCGTCAAAACGAACGTCGAGCAACAGCAGCTCGGTGATCACAATGTCTGCGGTCGGGTCGTCGAGGTTCGTGACGACCAGAACCGGACGATCGTCTTTCGTCAATGGAGTCACTGGTCGGTGTCGTTCCCCGTGTCGCTGTCCGGGGAGTCGCTGTTGCGGTCGCCCTGGCCCGTGGTGCCAGTAGACGGATTGGTACCGGACGATGTGCCGTGCCCCGGAGACATGGTGGGCGCTCCGGACGCGTCCAGGTACCGGGCGATCTGCGTCGCCGGGTCCAGTTCCACCGTCACGTAGTCCGGCGCCGCTACGGGCGGGTATGGGGCGATGCGACGTAGGCCCCAAGGAGCGGCGGTCAGGTGTCCCTGTGGCAGCGGGCTGCCGGTGGGGAATCGATCCATGTAGTTGAACACGGTCTTCCTTTCTCCGGGAAAGTTCTGAACTTTGGCCTGCCTTGTTCGTCCGCCCAGCGCCTCGGACATCCAGTCGCCAAGCGGAAGTCCTGGAGCGCCGGTCGCCCCTTGGAACCGGGTCAGCCCGGCGCGAGAGCTTGCCGGCGCAGTGCCTCGATCACGCGCGCAAGGAGCACTACCTCCGGTTCCATGGACTCGACCGCGACTCGGCCGTCCTCATGCCACCGGTTGAGACGCCGCTTGTACTCGATCTCCGCCCCCGTGGCTTCGGCTCGGATTTCCGCAAGTGCATAGGCCGACTCCATGTGCAGCCTGAAGAGATCCACTGGAGTGATGCGCAAGGGCTCGGCGAATATCGCGGTGCCGGGGTCACTTGTCGAGCGGAGGGGGCCGAGGATGATGAGCTCCACGCACGCTTCCGCGCTGGGATCGTCCACCAGCTCGTCAGCAGGCATCAGCCGTAACAGCACGCGAGGTCTCAGCACTTGGCCGGCACTTCCAGCTCGGCCCACACGACCTTGCCCCAGCGCTTCCGGTCGTATCCCCATCTCCAGCTAAGGGCCTCGACCAGAAGCAGGCCACGCCCCTCCTCGGCATCGTCGTCGGGGCTGCCCAGCTCGGGGCCTTCCCTGCAGGTGTCGGCGACGCCGATACGCACCACGCCCTGGCTGGGACGCGTGACCAGGACACGGACGTTCCGGCACCGGGTGTGGTCGATTGCGTTGTTGACCAGCTCAGCCACGATCTGCACCCCGGCCTCAGCCAACTCGCCTATGGCCCAGGTGCTCAGTGCGGCGGAGACGAGCATGCGGGCCCGGCGAGCGGATTCCGGCTCGCACGGCATCGTCTCGGTGTAACCGGGGGTGCCGGTCGCAGTAGGTCGGGCTGCGGTCATGGTCACAGGAACATCCCTCCGGGGGTGGACGCCCGCCCTCGCGACGGGGTGGCGCCGGGGCGGGCTCTCCTCCATGCCGTCGAGGAAAGGGGAATCAGGACCTCGACGGGCTGCTACCGAGTCAACGGCCTGTGGCCCGTGAGGAACAGGAAAAGTCGTGACCGCGCTGGTCGCCCCGACCCGGAAGACTTTGCGTTTCCGTGACCTGGGGTCTGGATCGGTCGGTGACCGCCGGTCTACGGTCAGTGGCATGGGAGCGAACGCCATCCTCAAGAGCCGGATGGATGAACTCGGGCTCACCCAGGAAGAATTGGCTGGTCGGATGAACACTGCGCTGGCAGAGATCACCGGCAGGCCCGGCGACGTCTCCGCCCGCACCGTCCGCAACCTGCTGAACGGAACGTCCCGCCGCCCCATCGGCCGTACATGCGCGGCGCTGGAGCGGGTGTTCGGCTGCCCCGTCGAGGTCGCTCACGGTGCTCGGCGACCTCGCGCAGGGCACCACCCCCTGGGCCGCCCGCTCCTGGCCGCTCCAACTGGCCCACCTGGGCAAGCCGGACGCGACGGTCGTCCCGCTGACCGTCGGCTTCCGCGTCCCCGGCGCGGTCCTCGCCCTCGCTGACCGCCTCCTCGACCGCCTCTGCACCGACATACCCCGCGCCCGTTCGCTCCGCCGCGACGGCGCCCTGCGCATCCGCCACGCGGACGCCGCCGCCGACCCGGTCGCCACCGTCGTACGGGAGGCGCTCGCGCACGAAGGTTCGGTAGGAGTCGTGGCCGCGGACGCCGAGGCGTCCCGTGTGCGCGAGGCCCTCGACGCGGCCGGTCTCACCCCCTCCCCGCGGATCACCGTCATCCCCGCCACCCTCGTCAAGGGCCTGGAGTACGACCATGTCGTCGCCGTCGAGCCGGCGGCCATCGCGGAGGCCGAGCCGCGCGGCCTGAACCGGCTGTACGTCGTCCTGACCCGCGCGGTGTCCCTGCTGGACGTGGTGCACGCCCGCGCGCTTCCCTGGTGACGTACGGGACGCCTGGGGCTGATGTGACGTAGGTCACCGGAACTCGCCTGCTCCGACAGTCAGTTCATAACGTGACCACAGATATGCGAACCCGGGTGCGAACCGGAGATCCGAACGCGTTTGCGGAACTCTTCGACGACCATGCCCGCGCCGTGTACAACCACGCCTTCAGACTGACCGCCGACTGGTCCGCGGCCGAGGACGTCATGTCGACGACGTTCATGGAGGCGTGGCGGCGCCGTGCGTCGGTCGAGGCCGAAGGGGGTTCGCTGCGGCCCTGGCTGCTGGGTATCGCCACCAACGTGGCCCGCGCCCAGTACCGCAGCAACCGGCGCTACCGGAACGCCGCGAGCGCGGCAGCCGCCGCGAACGCCGCGGACGAGCACGTCGAGGACCACGCCGAGGAGACCGCGGGCCGGCTGGACGACCGGCGCCGCATCAGCGCCACGCTCACCGCGCTCAGTTCGCTCAAGCGCCCCGAACGCGAGGTCCTGACCCTGTGCCTGTGCGAGGGCATGGAGTACGCCGAGGCCGCCCGCGCCCTCGGCATCCCCGTCGGCACCGTCCGCTCCCGGCTGTCCCGCGCCCGCGGCAAGCTGCGAAAACTCGCCGACGCGGAACTGCTCCGAAAAAAAAGGGAACTCACCCCCACAGACCGGCAGATAACAGGTGATCGCGGATACGTGATCCGGTCCGCACAGGAAGGAAACCGATGAACGCCAGCCCCTCCCAGCCGCACCCGGCTGAGTGGACGGAGACCCAGGACCTCCTGCCCTCCGTCGAGCGGGATCTGCCGGCGGGCCGCCACCAGTTCCACAAGGAGCACATGATGGCCCAGATCCACGAAGACCTCCGCGGCAGCCGCACCCCCGCCCCGCAGCGGCAGCGCAACCCGTTCCTGCGCCGCGCGATCCTGGTGCCCGCCGCCGCCTTCGCCGTGGCCGGCGCGGTCGTGGCCGGCCTCGCCCTGTCCGGCGGCGACGGAGACGGCGGCAGGACCGCCGTGGCCGCCGGCCCCGCCCTGACCACCCAGATCGGCGCCGTCGACACCAAGGGCGCCCCCCAGTTGCTCGACCGCATCTCGCTCGCCGCCGCCGACACCTCCGGACCGACGGCGCACGACGGCCAGTACATCTACATCGCCTCGAAGGTGGCCAGCACCTATTCCAAGACCGTCGACGACAAGACCACGATCGTCAGCAAAGAGCTGCACTCCCGCCAGGTCTGGATGTCCACCGACGGGAAGGACGGCTGGCTGATCGAAGCGGGCGAGGAGGACATCACCCTGGCCGGGTCCACCCCGCTCACCGGGGCGTACGACAGCCTGGTCAAGCTGCCCACCGACCCCGACGTACTGCTGAAGCAGATCTACAAGGAGTCGGACGCCGTCCGGGACCCCGAAGTCCCCCGCGACCAGGCGGCCTTCGTCGCCATCGGCGATCTGCTGAACGAGAGCTACCCGCCCGCGGACGTGGCCGTCGCCCTGTACAAGGCCGCCGCCAAGATCCCGGGGGTCGTCGCGGTGGACGACGCGGTCGACGCCTTGGGCCGCCACGGAGTCGCCATCGCGCGGCAGAACGACACCGACGGCCAGCGCACCGAGTGGATCTTCGACAAGAAGACCCTCCAGTTGCTCGGCGACCGCACCGTCCAGGTCAAGGCCGAAAAGGACGGGGAGTTCAAGCCCGGCACCGTCCTGTTCACCTCCGCGATCACCCAGCGCGCGGTCGTCGACGCCAACAAGCAGGTCCCCGGGAAGGCGAGCTGACGTGCGCCTCGGTTCCTCTTCGGCGGCGCTGGCCGCCCTGCTGGTCGCGGGAGTGATGACGGGCGTCTCGGTGTCGGCCACCGGCTCCGGCCTCGGCGTGCGGACCGCCGCGGCGGCCACCGCCGCCCGGCCGGACACCGGCTCCCCGGCCCGGTACGTCACCCTCGTCACCGGCGACCGGGTCCAACTGGATGCCCGGGGCCAGGTGACCGGCGTCCGGCGGGCCCCTGGCCGTGGACACGTCCCGTTGTCCGTACGCCGCCTCGGCGACGACCAGTACGTCATCCCCGCCGACGCCGCCGCCCTCATCGGCCAAGGCGTCCTGGACAAGCGGCTGTTCGACGTCAGCGGTCTGATACGGGCCGGCTACGACGACACCCGGCGCGGCACACTCCCCCTGATCGTGTCGTACGAGGGGAAGGCCGCCCAGCGCAGGAACACCCAGAGGTCGCTGCTCGCGGACGGACAAGGGGCCGTCACCGTCCGCCGTGAACTGCCCAGCGTGGACGGCGCCGCGCTCAGCGTCCGCAAGGAGGAGGCCGAGGACACCTGGCAGGCCCTCACATCCGCACCGGGCGTCGAACGGGTCTGGCTGGACGGCCGGTTCAAGGCGGAGACCCAGGGTGACAGTGACAAGGTCAGCGACAACGTCACGCGGATCGGCGCGCCGACCGCCTGGAACGCCGGGTACGACGGCAAGGGCGTCAAGGTCGCCGTCCTGGACACCGGCATCGACACCACGCACCCGGACCTCGCCTCGGTGGTGACGGAGTCGAAGGACTTCAGCGGCACCGGCAGCACGGACGACAGGGTCGGCCACGGCACGCACGTCGCGGCGACGGTGGCCGGCTCGGGCGCCAAATCCGACGGCCTCTACAAGGGCGTCGCACCGGGCGCGCGGCTCCTCAACGCCAAGGTGCTGAACGACGACGGCGAGGGCACCGACTCCAGCGTCATCGCCGGCCTGGAGTGGGCCGCCGCGCAGGGCGCCGAGGTGGCCAACCTCAGCCTCGGCCAGACGGACGCCCCGGGGGCAGACCCGGTGGAGACGGCCGTGAACGCCCTCTCCGAGAGCACCGGCATGCTCACCGTCGCCGCGGCCGGCAACGAGGGCCCGGGCGCCGGGACCGTCGGCTCCCCGGGCGCCGCGGAGTCGGCGCTCACCGTGGGAGCGGTCGACGGCGAGGACCGGATCGCCGAGTTCTCCAGCGTCGGCCCGACCGCCGACAGCGCGCTGAAGCCGGACCTCACCGCGCCGGGCGTCGACATCGTCGCGGCGAAGGCGGCGAACGGCGTTTTGGGCGACCCGGCCGCCGACGGCTACGTCTCCATGTCCGGTACGTCGATGGCGACACCGCATGCCGCGGGCGCCGCCGCGATCCTGGCGCAACGGCACCCGGACTGGACGGGGGCGCGGATCAAGCAGGCACTCACCGCGTCCGCCACGCCGACCGCCGGCCTGACCGGCTACCAGCAGGGCACCGGCAGGCTCGACGTGGCCCGGGCGCTCGGCCAGAGCGTGGTCGGCGAGCAGATGTCGGTGTCCTTCGGCAAGCAGCTGTGGCCCCACACCGACGACCGGCCGGCCACCCGGCGGGTCACCTACCGCAACGACGGCGACCACCCCGTCACCCTGGACCTGACGGCCACCGCGACCGGCCCCGGGGGCAGCACCGCCCCCGACGGCATGTTCACGCTCAGCACACGGCAGCTCACCGTCCCCGCGGGCGGCACCGCGAGCGTCGACCTCACCTCGGACACCCGCACCGAGGCGGCGGACGGCGCGTACTCGGGCACGGTCGCCGCCACCGCGCAGGGCGACGGCGACGGCAGGTCCGTGCGGACCTCCTTCGGCGTGATCCGCGAGGCGGAGGCGTACGAGCTCACCCTGAAGTTCCTCGACCGTGGCGGCAAGCCCGTCAGCTCGCCGCTGACCGAGATCATCGGCTACTCGGGTGAGTACGAGACCAATGTCCTGGAGGACTCCCAGCAGATCGCCAAGGGCGTCTACAAGGTGCGCGTCCCGCGCGGCGACTACGTCCTGGACACGCTGATCGGCGACGGCGGCAGCGAGGGCACCTCGGCGCTCGTCCGGCCGAAGCTCTCGCTCACCAAGGACACCACGGTCACCTTCGACGCCCGTAAGACCAAGCCGGTCCGGATCACCGCCCCCGGCGGCGCGAAGATGTCGGCCGGCTACCTCAACTACCGCATGGACACCGGCGGCACCCGCTACAACACCACCCTCCTGTTCTCGGACTCCTTCACCGACCTGCGCACCGCGAGCCTGGGCCCGGCGCCCGCCGCGGGGAGGCTCAGCACCCAGCTCAGCGGCCTGTGGCAGAAGGGCAGCACCACCTACAACCTGCTCTACAACCTGCCCGACCGCTTCCCCACCGGCTACCAGCACACGGCGCGGATGAGCGAACTGGCCCTGCTGAAGCGGAACATCGGCTCCTCCGTCGCGCACCGCAAGGGTTCCGTCAACGCCCTGTGGTACGGCCCCGAGCTGGGGCTGGGCACGATCAGCGACCCGTTCCCGCTGCCGACGACGGCGAAGACGTACGTCACCACGCCCAAGGGCTTCCGGTGGACGGTCAACGTCGGCCAGCTGAACGCCGCCGGTGAAGAGACCGACGTGTTCTACGACGACCAACGGGTGTCCTACCGGGCGGGCCGGACGTACGAGTCGACGTACAACGTCGGCGTCTTCAGCCCCATGGTCGGCCAGGGGTGGGGCGCGCAGCGGGTCGGCGACACCCTCGACCTGTGTGTCCCCGACCTCGTCGACGGCGCCGGACACCCCGCGTCCTCCGTCGCCGCACGGCACACGACGGTCACCGCGGGCGGCCGTACCCTGCTCGACAACGACGGCGACCTCTGCCAGACGGTGGAGAACCTCCCGGCGACGTCCACCCGCTACACGATCCGCACGGACCTGACCCGCCCGGCCACGGTCGCCGGCACCACCAGCCGTCTGACCGCGGCCTGGACCTTCACCTCGAAGCAGCCCGCCCAGCCGGCCGACTCGAAGGCGATGCCCCTCTCCACCGTCCGCTTCCACCCGAAGCTGACCCCGGCCAGCACGGCCCGCGCCGGCCACCGCACCACGGTCCCCCTCTCCATCGAGGGCCCGGCCGCCACCCACCTCAAGTCCCTCGCGGTGAAGGTCTCCTACAACGGCGGAACGACCTGGTCCAACGCCCCGGTCACCACCAGGAACGGCAAGAAGACCCTCACCCTGACCCACCCGAAGACGGCCAGGTCGGTCTCCTTCAAGGCCACCCTGACCGACACCACCGGCAACACGTACACGGTGACGATCCTGAAGGCATACCTCCTGACATAGGTCCCCCCGTAGGTTCCATGGCATGGCTGACGAACCTGACGAATGCTTCGGGAATCCACGCCTCGCCGAGATCTACGACGCCCTCGACCCCGATCGCGGCGACCTCGACCCCTACCTCCGGATGGCGGAGGGGGTCGGGGCTCGCCGCGTTCTGGACATCGGCTGCGGGACCGGTGTCCTCGCGCTGCTGCTGGCCGACCGCGGCATCGAGGTCGTCGGCGTCGATCCCGCCGGGGCCTCCCTCGACGTGGCCCGGGGCAAGCCGGGCGCCGAGCGGGTGCGCTGGATCCGCGGCGACACTTCCGCCGCTCCGGGTGGACCTGGCGACCATGACGGCGAACGTCGCCCAGGCCATCGTGGATCCGCAGACCTGGCGCCGGACCCTGCGAGGCGCCTACGAGGCCCTGCGCCCCGGCGGTCACCTGGTGTTCGAGACCCGCGACCCGGCCAGGCGCGCCTGGGAGGAGTGGAACCGTGAGACCTCGTACCGGGTGACGGACGTTTCCGGTGTCGGCGCGGTCGAGTACTGGGTCCAGCTGGCCGAGGTGCACGGCCCGTTGGTGAGCTTCCGCCAGACGTACATCTTCACCGCGGACACCCGGGTACTGACCTCGGACTCCACCCTGCGCTTCCGCGAACGCCGGGAGATCGAGACGGAACTGACCGCCCAGGGCTACACCGTCGAGGCCGTACGCGACGCCCCCGACCGCCCGGGCAGAGAACTCGTCTTCGTCGCCCGACGCACGGACTTGTCCGGCCGATCATGTTCGGAGCCAGATGGTGAGGGCTGCGGCGGTGGCGGTGCCTGGGTAGACGTAGCGGCGCTTGTCGTAGCGCGTGGCCACCGCTCGGTGCTGTTTGAGCCGGTTGATGGCGCGCTCAAGGAGCAAGCTGCAATGCCGACATAGATGAGCCTGAGGCGGGGAACAGGCCTGTCGTAGGGGTTGATGGCCTGCTCAACACCGCTGCTTTTGTCCGGCAGTTGGGGTGACCTCGGTGAGTGGGCTTCACCTCGAACAGTGGACACTTCTGAGAAGCGGATCTTGGGGTCCGTGGAGAGGATGTCCTCATGGGTACTGCGAGGTACTCGGGGGAGTTCAAGCGGGACGCCGTCGCGCTGGTGGAGTCCAGCGGGCGACGCATCTCGTCGGTGGCGCGCGAGCTGGGTGTCAACGGCGGGACGCCGTCGCGCTGGTGGAGTCCAGCGGGCGACGCATCTCGTCGGTGGCGCGCGAGCTGGGTGTCAACCCGGAGTCGCTGCGCCAGTGGGTCGCACGGTCACGCACTGCCGCGTCGCCCTCGGGCGCGGGCGGTGAGGGCCCGTAGCGCGGCGCAATGGCGTCGGCGACGGCGAAGACCTCGGCGACCGACAGGACCGGCCGCTCGGGCACGTCATAGCGATCGGCGCCCTTGATGCGGCACGGGTTGCGCCGGATCAGTTCGTCGTCCACGGCCGTGTTCATCAGAGCCCGCAGCAGTTGGCACGCCTTGACCACCGTCGGCTCACCGACGCCGGCCGCGAGGAGCTTTCCCCGCCAGCTCCGCACACGAGCCGTCGTCACGTCAGCCATGGTCCCGGCACCGAAGGTGGGAAGGATGTGCAGCCGCATGACGGACTCAGACCGCTCACGGGTGCGGTCGGCAAGCTTCCGGTCCCGCAGCCATGCCGTGGCGTACTCCGCGAAGTTCACCGCCCCGGCGTCCGGGTCCGACCACTGGCCGCGCGTTATGTCGGCCTCGATCTGGGCGAGGGCGACTTGGGCGTCGCTCTTGGTCGGATAAGTCTTCTCGGCCGGACGAAGTAGCCCCGTCTCGGGGTCGCGGTAGCGGACCTGCCAGCGACCGGACTTGAGCTGTCGGACCGACCCGAAGCTTCTGCGCTGCCCCTTCTTGTTGGCCATCAGGCAGCCCTCCGCAGCGAGCCTCGCCGGTGGCCGATCGGCTGCACTGTGTTGGCGTCGATGAACGCGCTCAGCTCACGCTCCGGGATGCGGACGTGACGGCCGACCTTGACGAACGTGATGCGTCGTTCGGCGATCAGACGGCGCGGGAAGCGCTCCGTGGTGCCGAGGAGTTCGGCCACCTGCGCCACGGTGAGGTAGCGGTCAGCCACGGGTGGGTTCTCCTTCCGTTCCGGGGGCGGGTTCGAGGGATGCGGCGAGCCAGGCTTCGGCGTCGGATAGGCCGGTTCCGGCGAAGACCCAGTGCGCGAGGACGTACGTCGTCTCGGGCGCGCGGTCGGGTGCAGTGGCCGCCGCTTGTGCTCGTCGCCATTCGGCGCGGGCGGTGCGGAGTGCGCCGAGAGTGGTGGAGTAGCGGCGGGACTTGGTGGAGAAGTGGCCGCGGAAGCCGAGCATGTGGGCCCAGGCGCGCAGGCGAAGGTGTTCGAGGTCCTTGCGTGCGCCGAGCGCCCAGGCGGTTCGGATGAGGCGGCGGGCGTGCTCGCTGATGTCGAGCTGAGCGAGTTCGGCGACGAACTTGAGCGGCCGGTCGAGAGCTCCCGTGGCCGTCTCCGCGCCGGTTGTTGCATCGGACGAGGAGTTGGCCGGCCGGGAGGTCGGTCGAGTCGAGGTGGTGGAGGATGCGGCCGATCTCGCCGGTGGTGGTGTCGACGTCGTACTCGGTGTGTGGCCGTCCAGGCGGATGGGGTGGGTGCAGCCGCCGAGCCCGGAGAGCTGGCGGAGGATACCGGGCAGGGTGCCGCACGCAGCAAGGTTGCTGAGTTCCGGGAAGGGGGGCGGGGTGGCGCGGGTGAAGATGGCGGTTCTCCTTCTGACGGGCACTTCGGGAGGGGTGGGCCGCCGGGGCGGCGGATGCGTGGCGGTGTCGCGCCGCCCCGGAGGTCTGGCCGCAGGTCAGCGGCGGTGGTGTTCGCGGAGCAGGGAGCGCAGGACTACGGCGGCTGCGGCTACCGAGATGGCCGTGACGGCGACGGCGGCCAGGAGCGCGGTGAGGACGACTCCGCCGACGAGGACGGCCACGACGGTCTTCTGATCGATGGACACCGACGCGAGCGAGCGCCGGACCGAGACGGGTTCCGGGTCGGTCGGGGTATGGGTGTGCGCGGGCGGCGGGGTGGGGTTGTCCGGGTACTTGGGCAGGAACACGGCGAACTTCTTATCTACTCGTCTAGGCATGTGAGCCGTTTACGACGTCCACGCCGGTACGCGTGCCGGACTCGATGGCGGGGTCGAGGAAGGTGCGCGAGAGCCAGCAGCCGAAGAGGGTGATCAGGACGACGATCCAGACGCGGACGCCGAGGAACTTGACCGCCGCCCAGGCGAAGAAGCCGAGGACGACGACGAGCGGCAGGCTGACGGTCACGGGTACGGGGTCCTTTCAGCGGACGGGGCAGCGGTGGGTGCGGGCGGCCAGCTCAGCGGCGGCTCGGCTGTCGTAGTCGGCGCAGAAGTTGCAGCGCGGGGCGGTGCAGACGGCGGTGTGCTTCTCGCGGCCGCGGTGGTCGTAGGCGGTGCCGACCTGCACCGGGCCGATACGGGTGACGTTGCGGAAGCGGCGGTTGACTGGCACAGCCGGGTTCCTTTCCTTTGTTCGCTTGCCTGGGGCGCGCGGACGTGCGTAGATGAGCGGCATGTCACAAGGGGCGCGGCGGCTGGCCGCCTTCGGTTCGGCCGCGTTGGTACTTGGGCTCGCGTGTGTTGGGGGAAGGTGGTGGTTGGACGAGTCCTGGGCCACCGTGATCACCACGTGCTGCCTTGAGGTACTGATCATTTCGGCCGTTATCGGAACCCGGCGAGTGTTGCGGAAGCGGTAAAGCCTCCCCACAGGGCCCGCCTTCAGAGCTGGGCGGCGATGGCTTCGGCCATGGGAACCGGAATGCCGAGGCGGGCACGAAGGGTTGGCGTGTCGATCGGTGTACCGGTGCGGGTGTGGTGTTCGGCAGCGACCTTGCGGGCATGGTCGACCACCACCAAAGGCAGGAAACCCGCAGGTCACGCCAGCCGCCACCCAACCTCGCTCCTAAAGTGGTGCTCAGCTCCCGCCGTGCAGTGCGCTACTGATCTCCAGAAGGCGCCCCTCGGGCAGAGCGAATGCGTTGCTTGGGTTCCGGTAGGAGTGCCCACCGTCGTTGGTCCAGACGCCGCCTGCCGACCTCCACCGAGCGGGAGCCCATTGGCCCTGGTTCTCAAGGAGCATCCTTGCCACCTCGGCGGGCTCTTCGATCAGGGTGAGAGCCGCGAGCGAAGTGGTGAGAGCCGCGGCTGCATCGTCGGGAAGTAGCGCGTCGCCGAGTGTGGGGAAGAGCAGCAGGAGACGGGCGTCAGCATCACCAATGCCTTCTGTCGCCGACTGCCGAGCAGCGGACAGCAGTTCCGGCCAGGCCATGCCGGGCCCCATGAAGTGACCGTCGACCACAGCGAGGGTTTCCGCTTCGGACCAAGCCGGCTGATGGATCAGATAGTCCACACCCCATTCGTCCACGAAGTTGCGGTAGACGACGTAGATGGTGTGACCGGAGCGCAGCGGCACACTGAACACCGGCCACTCATGCTCGGCGGACAGTGTGCGATACAGCTCCATGGCCGCATCCCAGTCGGCGCCGAACGCGGCTCGTTGTGCGTCCTCCCCACGCAGGCAGGAACCGAGGTGCACAGGCCAGAACAACGGGTCGTCCAGGTAGGCGTCGCCCCGAACCAAGGGGCCGCCTTCGTATCCGGGGATCTTGAGCACGTGCAGATGATGGCACGCGGGACAGCCACCGCGTCAGGAGCGAGGTTCGGCCCTCTTCCGTCTCAGTTTCCGTCTCAGTTTCCGTCTCATTCAGTGTCGTTCGCGGACGTTCAGACGAGACCGGAGCCAGTACCGCTAGCTCAACCGGCCGCCCATGAACGCAGGTGAACGGCCCCGTCCAACGCCCCTGGGGCCACCACCACAGTTGGAAAGCATGTTGGTCAGCACGGAAGCTTGGTCTCAAGACGCGG
Organism: Streptomyces sp. NPDC050121; assembly: GCF_044460385.1. Taxonomy (NCBI): domain Bacteria; kingdom Bacillati; phylum Actinomycetota; class Actinomycetes; order Kitasatosporales; family Streptomycetaceae; genus Streptomyces; species Streptomyces sp. NPDC050121. The sequence continues at coordinate 12,457 of NZ_JBITJV010000061.1, forward strand.
CCAGTCGAGGCAGCTAGGTTAAGAGTGTGGACGAGGAAGCGATCACCATCAGGCTCACGCGCGATCAAGCGTTCGTGCTGTCGGACTGGCTCTACCAAGTCATGTTCCAGTCCGACGACCTTGAAGGGATCGTGCACGACCGAGCCGTCTGGTCGACGATCTACGCGATCTCCGGAACGCTGGACAAGACGCTGAGCGAGATCTTCATGCCCGACTACGGCCCACGCCTCGAAGCGGCCAAGGAGCGTCTCCGCGCCGATCTGTACGGCGGAGCCGACGAGTCGACGGCACCGCGCCAAGACACGACCGTCGCACCACAAGCGCACCAGATCGAGCGGGGAACAGCGGGGAACCACGGTGAAAGCGACCGAGGGCAATGAGACCCGGTGCAGGGTGATGCGTTTCCTCATCTGGTCCGGACTCTGAACGCGGAGCCGTCGAGTTGTCGGGCGCCTTCCCGAGATCCCGAATTCCAGGTGGATCCCGCTTCCCTCGCCCTCTCGTGCCTGGGCCATGTGCCGACCCGTCACGAACGCCGTCGGTCCGGGCGAGTGCGGGGCTTCTCCGGATCGGGCTGCCGCGAGGGGGAACTGTTCGGCTCCGTCCATGCGAGCCATCTTCTGGACCGGCGCACGTAGTGCCGTACTCGGGCGATCGCTTCGAGTGCTTCACGTCCGAGTACCGTGCGATGCATCGAATATGCGCGCGCCACCGCCTTTCTGCTCCGTCCACATCCTGGGATTGGGCGGCTTCGGACCGTCCACCACACGACGCGAGGACTACGCTGCTGTACTGACGTCCCAGACCCCGGCGGCATGCTGTTGCTGAACACAGATGGCTGCGGTGCGGACTGTTCGTCTGTCACCCGGCGCATCCCTGGAGGGAACTGGGTGGGTCCTCTGTCTGTCCTGCTGCGCAGACTGTCGGACCGGCCGTTGCTCCGCCTCCGCCGAACGTACGCCCCTGCCGGGAGCACGCCCAGGATGCCGGGACTCCGGCACCACCGCGCCCGCTGCCGGATGGTCTTCTGAACCGAGGCGTCATGCCCCTTCCCCAGCTCACCGTGTACCGCCAGGACCGAGAGAATCGGGCACTGATCACCCTGTCCGGTGAGATCGACCTGGAATCCGCGCCCTTGGTGCGCGCGTCCCTGGAGCGGTGCCTGCGGGACGGTATCCGCGCCATCGACGTCGACCTCACCCCCGTCACCTTCTGCGACTGCAGCGGACTCAACGCATTCCTCCGCGCCGCGCAGCAGGCCACCGTGATCGGCGGGACCCTGCGACTGCACCATCCGCCGACGACGCTGGCTCGGATTCTCGACCTCACCGACTGCGGGTTCCTCCTCGGCCTTCCGCCCGACCGGCTGTCACCTCCCCTCAGGGGCACCCCTGCCGCACCCGCTCCAGTCCCGCCGCACGGGTCTGTCCCGCTTGCGCCTGTTCTCTCGGGCGATGTGCGATGACGGCCGAACCCGGGCGGGGACAGTCACGGAAGCCGGCGGAGGGCGAGCCCTCCGCCATGGCTCCGGTGCGGTTGCGTCGGCTGAACCGTTGGCTGGTGGAGGGCCTGCGTGAAGAACTGGCGAATCTGTATGTGGAGTCCCGCGTAACGGCGCCGGGTGACGCATGCCGCCGTCCCGGCCGCCAGAACTTCTTGGCCCGTCTCACCACGGACATGCGCCGGCCGGGATTCGCCATGGTGATCGGCGAGATGGACAGACTGATGGGATGCGCCTTCGGATTCCCGGTACGCGGCGACGGCTCCTGGTGGTTCAACTTCGAGGGAGCATTGCCGTGCCGCATCGATCAACTCACGGTGTCCGGCGGTGTCTTCGCGTTCGGCGGCATCATGATCCGGCCGCACCCGCAGGACCGAGCTCTGGCCCGTCGTCTGCTGGAGCGGCTGCTGACCGACCACCAGGCATCACTCGGCGCCACGCTGGTGGACCGGACCGATCGCCCTACTCTCGCTGCGCTCCGCTCCTGGGGGTGGACGGACGTCGGAGAGCTTCGCAGGCCGGCCGGTCCCACCACGTTCCGCGCGCTGGTATTTCCCGTCGGGGAACGAACCGGGGCGAGGGTGGACGGCCTTGTCGTAACGCGTGGAGGCGGTGACCCGGGTGGGGCCTGACAGGCGGTCGGCCCGCATTCGGATGCTGGTGGCCGAGCAGGCGGTCCGGCGTGGCGCCCGGGTCGGTGTGGTGGACGTGTGCACCGCGGCCGTGGCCGCGCTGCCGGTCGGCGGGGCCGGGCTGTCGGCGATGTTCCGGTCCGCGCCGAGCCATCCGTTGTGCAGCACCGACGACATCAGCGAGCAACTGGAAGAGCTCCAACTCACCCTGGGCGAGGGGCCCTGCGTGGACGCCTTCCTGCACGGCGCGGCCGTCCTGACACCCGATCTGCTCACCCGTGACCTGCAGGACCGCTGGACGGTGTTCGCCGACGCGGCCCTGGAAGCCGGAGCCCGCGCGGTCTTCGCGCTCCCCCTGCAGATGGGGGCGATCAGCCCGGGAGTTCTGGACCTGTACGCCAACGTGCCGACCGCGCTGGACGCGGAGGAACTGGCCGACGCACTGGCGTTCGCCGATCTGGCGACGTTGATCCTGCTCGATACAAGGATCGACGAGACAGGCGCGCCGACCGGCGGACCGATTCCGGAACAGAGCTTCGAGGACCTGGGCGCGTACCGGGCGGAGATCGACCAGGCCAACGGCATCCTGACCGTCCAGCTCGGCGTCGGCATCGATGAAGCCTTCGTCCGGCTTCGTGCCTACGCCTATGCGCGGGGACGCCGGCTCGCCGACGTGGCCGCGGACGTGGTGGCCCGTCGGCTTCGTTTCTCACCGGACGCGGAGCCGGACCAGACCGATGAGGAAACCTGACGCATGGGTGCCGACCGACGAACATGCCGTACTTCCCGCCCCTTCAGGCAGGGACTAGTTTCAATCGAGGGTGTCCACGATGGATCAACAGCTTCTGGCCAAGACCTTCGTCGAGCTGGCCGACAATCTGGTCGCCGACTTCGACCTCATCGACTTCCTGCGCCTGCTGACCGACCGCTGCGTGGGCATGCTCGACGCGAGCGCCGCCGGGGTGCTGCTCGCCGACCGTGACGGCAGACTCCGCGTCATGGCCGCCTCCGACGAACAGGTGCGGCTGTTGGAGCTCTTCCAGCTCCAGAACGACGAAGGCCCCTGCCTCGAGTGCTTCCGCACCGGCGCACCGGTGATCATCCACGACCTGACCCGGGAGGTCGACCGCTGGCCGCGTTTCGTCACGGCGGCCCACCGCAGCGGATTCGGGGCCGTCCAGGCCCTGCCCATGCGCCTGCGGGACGAGACCGTGGGCGCCCTGAACCTCTTCCGTGCCGCCCCCGGCCCCTTCGACCTGCCCGCCACACTCATCGCCCAGGCGCTGGCCGACGTCGCCACCATCAGCCTGCTGCAACAACGCACTGTCCACCGCGGCACGGTACTCAACGAACAGCTGCAGGCGGCGTTGAACAGCCGGGTACTGATCGAACAGGCGAAGGGGAAACTCGCCGAACGCCAGGGCATCGACATGGAGCAGGCGTTCACCGCGCTGCGCGGCTACGCCCGCGCCCACAACCGGCGCCTGGCCGACGTGGCCCGCGCATTCATCAGCGGATCCGAACCCCTCGCCGGTCTGGGGGCCTGACCGGCGTCACAGCACGGCAGGGCCACCAGCGTGCACGGCCGCAGGGGCCCGGTCTGGACACTTTGTCGGGGGCTGTGCTGCTGAGCAGACGTCCCAGACCCAGGCGCCGCACCGCCCATCGGCCACGATGGCACTCCCGCACGTTTCCGGTCTCCTGAACCGAGGCGCCCCATGCAGACTCCGCGGCAACCCCACGAACCCGAAGGCTCGAAGCCGTCCGCCATGGACACGGTGCGGCTGCGCCGGTTGAACCGCTGGCAGGCCGAGGGGATGCGAGAGGACCTGGCGGATCTCTACGTGGAGTCCTCCGCCACCCCGCCCGGCCAGGAATTCCAGGATCGGCAGGAGTTCCTGCGCCGTCTGGCACACGACGTCCAACAGCCCGGATTCGACATGCTGGTCGCCGAGGCGCAGTCCCTGACCGGCTGTGTCTTCGGATTCCCCATGCCGCGCGAGGGCTCGTGGGTGGCGGGAGTTCGAGGGACCTCTGCCGCAGAACCTCGAGCAACTGACCGCCTCCGGACATGTCTTCGCCGTCACTGAAACCGTTGTCCATCCGCATGAGCACGCTCACGGGCTCGCTCGCCGCCTGCAGGAGCGCCTGCTCGCCGACCATCAGGCTTCGCTCGGCGTCACCTTGGTGGATCTGACGGCTGTAGCGGCGGTCCCGGCGTTCCTGACGATTCCGGCGCTCCTGGTAGTCCCGGTAGTCCCCGAGATCGGAACTGCCCGCGAGCACTACGTGACTCAATGAACCACTGTCCAGGAGCAGTTCGTCGAATCACCGCAGCAGGCCGTCACCGCGGGAGACACGCTCCTGGCACGCCTGGCAAGGTACCGCGGCTTCCCCGACGGCGAGCAGTTCGAGGACCAGGTCGCTGCCCTGTCTCCCCTTCCGGGTGCTGCGTCCCCTCGCGATGGCCCAGGAGCGGCCGTGGTGGAAGGCGACGGTGCGGTCGCTTGTGCTGCCCGTTGGCCAAGTGGATGAGGAGCCCGCCCAGAGCGATCACCGTCATGAGCACGCCACAGTCACGTAGGTCTCCATGGTCCCCACATCCCCATCGGCCGATTCGGGGTCGCGACGGGTGCAGCGGCTCGATCTCCGCCCTCGGGCATGGCTGCCGGGATCCGTGGCCGTGCGGCGGGATCGCGGACCCCGTGCCCTCCCTCGGAGTCCCAGACCGCCTCCACGGCCCGATCGGTCTCCGTCACCGTCCGCCGGCGCGCGGCCTGCTCCATCAACCGGCTCGCAGTCGACCTGCCCAGGGGGTCGCTCGCGGCGGCCATCAGCCAGGCGGCCGAGACGGGGTCCGTCTGCGGCGGGACCACCAGCAGGTTCCAGCGGCCCACGTGGTACGAGAGCAGCAGCAGTTCGTGCGGATCCTGCTCAGGCAGGAACCAGCCCACCTTCACGACATGCCCGGCGACAGGCACCTTGCGCGGGACGACCGGCCAGTGGGTGGGATTCACCGTGACCCGCGTGATCCGCCCCCACAGCGGTTCCAGTACGGCTGTCAGGGCCGGGAGTTCCGCCCCGAGATCGCGGGAGCGGGGCCACCATGCGCCGTCCAGAAGAGCCGGCGCGGCGCCGACGGGAGCCAGCGACAGGCGGAGAGGGGAAGAGGTGGGGGAGGCCAACGAGAGCCGGTCTTCGAGTGTCGGCGAGCGGGAAATGGTCGCAGTCATGACGCGAACCCTGCCCCGGGCCGACCGCGGTCGGCCCGGCCTATTCGATCGCCGAAAACGACATGGGCATGTAACCGATGCGCGAAATATCCTCGGCACTTTTAGCGTACTCCTCGGCCAAACCGAATGGATCGTGCCGTCGGCGGATAAATCATTCCCTTGCACTCCCCCTCCGGACAGGCCCGACCCCAAGGCGCTGTCCGGAGAGGACGAGGATCACCAAGCCAGAAACCCACGATGCCTGATGACGAGGGCGAAGTCCCCTTACGGCGGCTCCACGCGGCGGGTGCGCCCAGAAAATGCCTGTCATACGTCCCAGCCCCAGGCATCCCGAGCGGAGTAGGCTCGAAATACCGAGAGCGTTTCGCACACCAGATCAGACACTGGTGCCGTTCTCCGCGCGCAACAGGACCGGATCGTCGAAGACGAGTCCGGGGACAGGTTCGCGCCATGACCGCGACCAGCAGACGTACAGCCGGCACTGAACACGGCCGGCCCCGCGCGCGCCCGAGGGAGGTGAAGGACGTGGAGACCCTCGTCACCGCGGCATTGATCATCGCCGTGATCACCATGGGAATCGCCCTGATCCATCAGCTCAACGCGCAGCACGACGCAAGGATCGCGGCCTACCGCTACAGCGATGCGCAGCCAGGAATCGGCCGCCTGCGGGCGAAGAACCGACGAGCGGCAAAGCCTTCCACATCGCCCACTTCGCCGACTGCCGACGACCTCGAGCCGGGCGGTGCCACGGATGATTCGGCCCGTACCCCGGTGGAAGCAGTGGGCAGGCCGGGACGGCGTCACCCCGCGGAGTCACCGGAACTGCCCTCTGCCGGGAACGTCGACGTGCGCCTCGTCGCCTCGTCCCCCGAGGCCACCCGCCAGGTCGCGGAGGTTCTCCGTCGCTGCTTCGCCTCGACCGAGCAGCGCAGCTACCCCGTCGGCACGGTGGCCGGCGGAACTCGCCTCTACCTCACGGTGGACACCGCCCGCGCAGCAGAGCCTGCCCGCACCTGGCTGGTCACCAGTCAGTCCTCAGAGGACGGCCGTACACAGACGGACGAAATCTGAAGCGGTGTTCCCATGGCAACACTGAGCGAGCGGAAGAACTACCGTGAGGCGATCCTGAAGCCCTGTACGAGGCCACGGAGGGTAATCGGCTCCTTGAAATCAGACGCAGGGCGAAAGCCCTTCCTGGCCGCGCGGAACCGATGGACACGAGAACCGCGAGACACCGGATGCCCGAATTGTGCACCAGGCATAGCATGAAAGCGGGTCGGCACACTCTCACGTGCGACCGGCCCGGAAGGGCGACCCCGGTGTGTATACGCCGGGGTCGTTGGAGCACGACGGACGCGGCCGCCGGGGACAGGGCGTGATCCGTTCCGCCGATGTCCGGTAGTGGCGCGACCCACGACGTCGTGGACCCGAAGGGGGCGCAGGATCGGCACTCTGGAAGCGGTCTACGCGAACACCACTACCGACCAACCGGCCATGGCCACCGTCTGCCCATTCGATCAAGACCAGTACCCTCACCCTGGCCCGCTAACCGGCCGACGTGCCCATGTCCCCGTCGAACCAAGCCCCTTGTGATGACCGGCGTTTGGGGCGACGTGCCGGCCATGACGTGATCGGCTCGTTGGACCGGTCGGCGATGCGAGCCTGTGCTGGTGGACAGCGTCGTGCCACGCTGATCGCCGTTGCCTGCCGGGTGGATCCAAGAGGGGCGGGGTGTGCATTGCGACGGGCACCGTGTCGGGATACGCGGTGCCGGAGGCGCCAGTGCCATTCCGGCCGGCACCGCCCGCACCGGCTGCGGTTTCGACGAGGCCAGGGCACCGGGCCCCCTGGTGAACACCGCGAGGACGCAGCCACCCAGATGAGTTCCCCATGCCCCGGGACGAAGGGAAGTGGCAGCGATGACGGACGGTGGACGGAAGCCGGACCGGATCGGGGTGGACCGGTCGGAGGGGTTTGGCGAACGACTGCTGGGTGCGCTGCTGGACCGGGCCCACGAGATGCCGCCGCAGTTGATCGCCCCACTCGTCGCGGAAGAGGTGGCCAGGGTCGGGGGCCGGGACGTCTCCATCCTCCTGCAGGACTACGAACAGGTGCTGCTGGTACCGCTGCCGGGCCACAGGCTGAAGGTCGGCCGCCCGGAGCCGGTCGAGGACTCCCCCGCCGGCAAGTCGTTCCTGAGCCGCGGCACGGTGGAAGTGCTGGAGAACGGCAGTGTGCGGATGTACCTGCCGCTGCTGGACGGCAGCGACCAGATCGGGGTGATGGCCGTCACCCTGGACAGGGTCGACGACGACGACCGGCGGTTGCTCCGCAGGCTCGCCGGTCTGGTCGCGGACATGATCGTCACCAAGGACGCCTACACCGACCTGTTCTTCCAGGCCCGCCGCAGCGCCCCGATGAGCGTGGCCGCGGAGATCCAGTGGTCGTTGCTGCCCCCGCTGTCGATGACCACTCCGCAGGTCGAGGTGGCCGGAATCCTGGAGCCCGCCTACGACGTGGCCGGCGACAGCTTCGACTACGCCCTCAACGGCGACATCCTGCACGTGGCCATGCTCGACGCGATGGGTCACGGGTTGGACGCGGCGACCATGGCGACGGTGGCCGTCGGCGCCTATCGCCACACGCGACGGGCCCGTACGGATCTGTCCCAGGTGTACGCGTTCATGGACCGGGCCATCGATGATCAGTTCGGCCCCGACCACTTCGTCACCGCACAGATGATGATCCTGGACATCACCACAGGCCGGCTGCAGTGGGTCAACGCCGGCCATCCTGCCCCGCTCCTGATCCGTGACCGCGCCGTGCTGGACCGGCTGGAGAGCCCGACCACGTTGCCGGTCGGCTTCGGCGGCGAGGAGCCGGTGGTCAGCGAGCGGATGCTGCAGCCCGGGGACCGGTTGCTGTGCTTCACCGACGGCCTGATCGAGGAGCACCACACCGGCGGGGAACAGTTCGGTGAGGAGCAGCTCATCGAGTGGACCAACCGGATCCTCCACGACCGCACCGAGGTACGGGCGGTGGCACGAGCGCTCTCCCACGCCCTTAAACAGGAACGCGGCGGCACCACGACCGACGACGCGACCATCCTCCTCATCGAGTGGCGAGGCGGCGACGCCGATCACCTCGCCACCCTCGACCGAGCCCGCGACGAGCTCCGGCTCCCTCGCTGAAGCCTGCCGCTGACCTGGATCTTCGTACCCAAGGTCGCTGTCAGGCGGACAGACGCGCGGCGATCCCCTGGGTACGGAAAGGGTGGTGGCGGCGCATGAGACGGACCCTGGCCGTCAGGCCGCGGAATCGGTAGCCGTGGCCGGCCGGGGACTCCGTGGTCGTCGAACCGCTCGAAGGTCCGCCAGTGACGTGAGGATCGGGTCGGGGCCGGGACTGGTCGGGGGCTTTCGGGAGCCGGTCAGCGGGCCGGGCGCCGTGTGGAGCGCCAGATGGAGCGGGCCGCCAGGTAGAGCAGATCGACGATCAGAAGCAGTACGCCGATGGACATCAGGTAGAGCATGCCGTCGACGGCCGCGCCGATGGCGACCAGAGCGATTCCGGCGATGAGCAGGATCAGGAAGAGGACCATGACGGGATGCCTCCCGGAAGGAACCGTGCGAGATCTGCGTGTTCTCTCGGCTACGGCAGGACACGCTGTGCCTGTGCTCGATGTCGCGTCGGCCGTACTGAGGCTTACCCCAGGGGGTCCTAGGTGGCGCGTTCGGCGCGGTGGCGGGCTTCCCGGAGTCGGACCTTCGAGGGGAGGCGGTCCAGGCCGGCCGAGTCCCGTGCGTGTGCGAGTATTTCGCGGCTCAGTCGCCCAAGAGTCCGCGCTGGATCGGCGTGAGGCTCCAGCAGCAGCCGCACGTGTGCGGTGGGAGCGGTACGTCGGCCCGTCAGCCGGACGTGAGCCCGTGAGACCCCGTCCAGGGCCTGCGCCTCTTCCTCGATGACCCTCTCCAGCGTGCGGCCGTTGAGCCGGGCCGGCGCGCCGTCTTCGCTGTCGACGAGGACATGGTCCAGGCGGTGTCTGCGTTGCGCGAGGAGCCACCACAGCAGCAGGGCCAGCAGCACGGCGAGCACCGCGATCACGGTCGGCCACCACCAGCCTTCGTCCCGCCACCGGGTGCGTCCCCAGGCGCCCAGCACCACGTCGTCCGGCCCACGGAAGGGCCACCAGCCCGGCATGCCGAAGTCCCAGTGGCGCTGCAGGTCCAGTGCGCCCAGCAGTACGCCGCCGCCCAGGGCGAACAGTCCGAGGCCGAGCAGTGCGAGCAGCACCCGGTTCGCCGTCTTGAGCATCGGATCACCTCAGCCCTTCTTCGGGCGCCGGACGCGCACGGCCAGTGTGGGTTGCCGGGCCAGACCCAGGGACGTCACGGCTTCGCCCAGCTCGGTGTCCAGGTCCGTGCGGACCTCCTCAAGATCGCGGAAGTGCGCCTGTGCCCGGGCCTTCACCCTCCGGCGGCCGACATCGATCTGTGCCGACTGGACACCGGGCACCTGCATGGCCCGGTCGCGCAGCACCAGGGCGGCCGCGCGGCGGTCGAGCCCGGCACGGACGTCCTCTGTCCGAGGGATACCGGTGGGCCGCCGCATGGGCAGCAGCCTGCGCAGTCCCGGCGTCACCGCCAGCAGGAAGAGCCACAGGCCGAGGGCCATCGCCACCGCGGCCCCGACGATCATCCAGACGTCGTCCAGGGGCCGTGTGGCCAGTTCCTCGGCGAGCCACCGCCGCCAACGCATCGCATTCCGGCCTGCCCGGACCGAGACCACGTCGTACAGGAGAAATCCGACGGCCGCGGCGGACAGCAGGGCCACCACGGCCGCGGGAATCCGCCGCGACGACCAGAAACGGTGCGCCGACCGGTCTGATCCGTCGATCACCTTCGTAGCGCCCTCGGCCGCCCCCGGGGTGCCGTCGGCGGACGGTGCCGCCTGTCCCGGACCGGAGGAGAGGTCGCTGTCACCGGTCGGCTGCCGCGAGGTGTTCGCGCTCATCTCACCCTCTCCCGGTCCGTGTGCCGCGTATGCGCCGAGTGCAGCTGCCCGACCGATACCGCGAGGTCGGACACCTCCATGCCGGCCAATGCCCTGATCCGCTCGGTGACCTCCCGGCGCACCGCGGCGCACTGCGCCCCGATGTCGGAGGGATAGCCGAGCTCGACGGTGATGTGCAGCCGTGCCTCGCCGAGTACTGGCTGCCGTCCGGTGGCGGACTCGGCGTCCCGTCCTGCGCCGGTCCGTTCCGGCGCCCGCCGTACGGATGTGCTCACGTGTGGGGTCCGACGGCCGGGTGGTACGTAGCCGGCCGACTCGGCGAACCGGCTCAGCGCCTCGCGCGCCACCCGGGCCGCGATCTTCGCGACGACCCGGTCGGTGACGGCGGTCGCCCCGCGCTCCCCGCGGGGGACGCCCGGACGCTCATCGGCTTCCCCGCTCACTGCCGCCAGTCTCCCCGGGCCTGTCGCCGGTCGTCGCGGATCCGATCCTGCCGGTCCCGGCGGCGGACGAAGTCGCCCAGTTCGAGATCACCCTCCATGAACCGCCCGATGACGAGACCGACGAGGCCCAGCACCAGCACCAGCAGGAAAGCCCAGAAGTCACCGAAATACGCGGCGAAACCCAGCGCCATTCCGGCCATCAAGCCCACCACGGCCCTGCTCATTTCGCGCTCCTTCACACACTCGGGCTCCCGCCCCGGCTACTGGATCCGCTGCCGCTCCTCCCCTTCGTCCTCCTCGTCGGGCAGTTTCACGTCGCTGACCGTGATGTTGACTTCCACGACTTCGCGACCCGCCATCCGCTCCACCGCGGAGATCACGTTCTCCCGCACCGCACCGGCCACGTCCGTGATCGAGACGCCGTAGTCGACGACGAGTTCCAGATCGATGGCCGCCTGCAGTTCTCCGACCTCGACACTGACCCCGCGCGTGGCGGACTTGCCGCTGCCGGCACCGGGCATCCGCTCCCGCATGGATCCCATCGAGCGGGCGAATCCGCTGCCCAGGGCATAGACGCCGCGTACGTCCCGTGCCGCCATTCCGGCGATCTTCTCCACCACCACATCGGCGATGGTCGTCCGGCCGCGAGTACCGGGCGCAGCGCCGAGCCTGACGCCGGTGTTCTCAGTCATCGGGATATTCCTCCCTCGCGAGGCCACAGAGCACCCATTACTCGGATTATAGTCTTTTTAGTACCTTTTGCCCGACTGTAGAGCGTGAGACGGGGTGGTCCGACGAGTGGCCTGAGGCCCCTGCCCCGAGCTCTCGCGGACGCTCCGGGCAGAGCGCCGCGGGAAGAGAACCGCGGCCGTGGAGAAGAAGGGTGAGAGGCCAGTGACCGAGGCGTGGACGCAGGCAGTACGAAGCCGGCTTGGCCTGGGCCGGCTGCTCCCGCTCGGCGGACCCGACGACGGGACGTGGATCACCGAGCAAGCGGCCGTCCAGGCCCTCGCGCGCACTGCCGCCGAGGTCCCCGGTGTCCGACTGGAGTCCCTGCGCATCGGGTCGGCGCCGCACCAACCCGTGTCCGAGCCGGCCGTCCGTCCGCCGGCCAGCGCGCTGCCGCCTGGCCCGCTCACCATCGAGGCCGCCTTCACCGCATCCCTCGTGCGGCCGCTGCCGGAGACCGCCGACGAATTGAGGAGCACACTGCTGGGCGCGGCCACTGAACGGCTCGGGCTGGCCACGGTGACGGCTGACATGCGCGTAACGGATCTCCGTGAGGTCCCGGAGGCAGGCGTGACGTCTCGGACCGCGGCGACGGCCATGAGGCCCACGCCGGAAGCTGCGGCCGCGCGGAGCTCGCCACCGGTGACCGGAACAGGGTCCATGCGGGGACTCGTCGGGGAGCTGGCGGACGTCGCAGCGGGTGTGCCGGGCGTCGCCCGCCTCACCGCCGTGCTGGGCAGCCGCCCGGTCAGGGTGGAGGACCATGATGATCCACCCGGCCGACACATCGAGGTTCACCTCGCGGTCGGCCCCGGACACCATCCACTGAAAGTCGCCCGCGCCGTCCGGGAGGCGGTAGCCGAGGCAGCCTCCACTGACACCCCGGGCCCTGCCACCGTCGCCGTCCTCATCACGGAAACCGCGGCTGGCGACGGAGTTCGCCGGTCACCGTAATGAGTGCCCCTCAGTGATCAGCCGCCCCCCTTCACCGGCCGTCCCCGGTTCTTCCCTGAAAGCGCGCGGCCGTCGCTCCGCCAGCCCTGTCCTGCCACGGTGTGAGACCTGACTGGCAGGGAACCCGCATGCAGAGAGGGACGTCGTCCCTGCTCCGTGGTCGCGCGATGTGCATCCGCAACGGCGGAAGCGCATCCCTGCCTGTGGGCCGGTCTCAGCAACTCCCGAGGCGGCGCCTGACCATCTGCCTCCTTCGGAGAGAGTTTCAGCCACATGACCACAGACACCACGGTCCACCCCCCGCCCTCGGAGACGTCCGGCAGTGACTTCGCCCGCTTGTCGAGAAAGATCGCTGATGCCGGCCTGCTGGGGCGCCGTCCCGGCTATTACGCAGTGCGGATCACCGTGGTGGCCGCGCTCTACGTCGGTGGGTGGGCCGTCGTCGCGCTCATCGGCGACAGCTGGTGGACCCTGACCGTCGCCGGCTTCCTGGCCGTCGTCTTCGGCCAGGTCGCCCTGCTCGCCCATGACGCGGCCCACCGTCAGATGTTCCGCCGACGCCGGGCCAGCGAGGTGTCCGGACGGATCGCCGGTGTTGGTATCGGGATGGGCTATGGGTGGTGGCAGGACAAGCACACCCGCCACCACGCCAACCCCAACCATGAGGAACTCGACCCCGACCTCGACCCCAACCTGCTGGTCTGGTCCCAGGACCAGGCCCGGGCCGCCACGGGCCTCCCCCGCCTGATCGGCCGCTGGCAGGCGTTCTTGTTCTTCCCCCTCCTCACACTGGAGGGCTTCAACCTGCACGTGTCGAGCGTGAAGGCGCTGGGCAACCGCTCGCTCAAGCACCGAACGCTCGACGGCACCCTGCTGTTCGCGCACTTCGCGGTCTACCTGACCGTCCTGCTCTGGCTGCTGCCACCCGGCATGGCGATCGCCTTCCTCGCCGTCCACCAGTGCCTGTTCGGCGTCTACCTCGGCTCGCTCTTCGCGCCCAACCACAAGGGCATGCCGATCCTGAAAGGCGAAGACCGCCCGGACTTCCTCCGCCGCCAGGTGCTCACCTCACGCAACGTGCGCGGCGGCCGGTTCACCGACATCGCACTGGGCGGTCTGAACCACCAGATCGAGCACCACCTGTTCCCCAGCATGCCCAGCCCCAACCTGCGCCAGGCCCGGCCCATCGTCCGGCGCTACTGCGAGGACCTGGGCGTGGACTACGTGGAGACCGGGCTGATCGCCTCCTACCGGCAGGCCCTTACCAGCCTCCATCAGGCCGGAGCACCGCTCAGGCATGCCCGCGTCCCTACCTAGAGACGCGGCTGCCGCAGCCGTCGGTGCCCGTGATGCGGTGACTGACACGGCACACATCGGTCCAGGAGCAGGGCTGTCCGGCATACGGCGACGACTGCGGCACCGTCGACGACGAGCTCTGGTCGGCGGTCGGCCTTTCCCCAGGCCAGGCACCGCAATGTCGGCGTTTCCGCAGGTCACAGCCCCGTCCAAGGAAAACTCCTAAAGCGGGTGTCGCAGGTTCGAATCCTGCCGGGGGCACAGCGCATTACGCCGCCGACCTGGGGTTTCTCGCCCAGGGAGGCACTCCGCTCGGCCTCGGACCCACTGTCCGGGGCCGTTTGCGTGAGCGGGAGGACGTCACCGTCGCGATGGGCCGGAGGCTCGGCCAACCCAAGCTCGACAGGCAGGCCGTACGCCTCCGGCCCGACACGTATCCCCCCGTGCTCAGGAGGACCACGCCGCGAGGAGTTCCGCCGGGCCGTACGCAGCGTCGAGCCCCGTGCAGTCGGTCCCGCTGCGCGAGACAGCAATCACAGGCACGGGAGCAGGTGTGAGCGCGGCGCGGTGCCGGTGCAGAGCCGCGAGATCGTGCCGGTCGAACGGGGAGTTCTCCAGCCACTTCACCGAGCCGACGAACAACAACTCCTTGGCGATCGGCGCGCGGTCCGCTCCCACGACGTCGATCTCCACATCGTTGGTACGGGTCCAGTAACCGCCGATGGCGGGGGCGGCAGGGAGGTTCGCGTCAGGCAGCAGCCGTGCCAGCCCCTCGCGCACCAGAGGTTCAATGGCCCTGCCACGCCAACTGGTCCAGTTTTCACGGATGCGCTGCAGTGTCAGGTCACCCCGGCCCCGCTCGATCTCTTCCATCGCCGGGCCCAGGAGCTTCAGCCAGAAGCGGAGGTAGGGATCCGCGACCCGATAGCGACGATCCTTCGAAGGCCGCGTGGACACGGGAAGCTCCGCCGCGATCACCCGCTTGTCCGCAAGGATCCCCAACGACCGCTGCAGCGGGGTCGCCCCGATCCCGCCAGCGGCGCGGGCAATATTGGAGAACGTCCGCTCACCGCTGCCGATCGCCGAGAGGACGGTGCGGGCTTGGACCTGCTGGGGGAACTCTGCAGCAAGCGAGCGCTCTGCCGACACCAGCAAGGCCGAGACCGGATCGCTGAGCGCCGCCTGCAGGAACTCCCACATTCCGGCGCCGTGCGTCCATTCCGCACAGATCAGAGGCAGCCCACCGGTGATCAAGGCCGCATCGAAGGCCGAGGCAGGATCGAGGCCGAGCATCTCGCCCACCTCCGCCGGGTTGAGCGGACCCAGCACCATCTCCCGTCCGCGCTGGTGGAACGGGCGTCCATAGCTGTCCAGCGCCTCCATCATCGACAGATCGGAACCGATGAGAACCAGCAGAACTGGCTTCTTCTCCAACAATCGGTCCCAGGCTCGTTGAAGCATGCCCTCGAAGGCGCCCTCCGCATCCATCAAATAGGGCACCTCGTCCATGACCACCACGCTCGCCCGGTCGTGCGGCAGTGCCGCCGCCAGTACGTCGAAGGCCGCATCCCAACTCGCCGGGCGGGCCGCGGACAGCAGATTCGCCAGCGGAAGGCTGGACGACTGCGCATCCTGGCCGAGCCGCTCCAAGTCCGCCCCCGGCGACGCCCCTGTGGCGGCATAGAAGAGGAACGGCGCACCGGACCTCTCGGCGAACCGCTCCACCAATCGCGACTTACCCACCCGGCGGCGCCCTCGAAGCATCACGCACCGCCCGGGCCGCTCCCCACCGACCCCGGCCGTCACCTTGCCCAGCTCGCGATCCAGCGTCTCGAGTTCGTGCCGCCTGCCCACGAAATCTGCCATGCCGCCACCTCTCCAGCCTCACCTAATGCCGCAGATACTAACATCGCAGTTAGCAACATTGCAGTTAGTTACAGGCGGTGAGTCGGAGACGCCTACTTCCCCCGGTGCACCACGGGAGAAGATCAGCCTTCCGCGCCCCGGCATGGTCCGCCATTGGACACCCCCACGGTCGCCGGGCGCGTGAGCGGTGCGTGAGCGGACTGTGCAACAGGAGCGCGCTCCCTGGCGCATCCAACGCCTCAGGGCACGGGCCGACACCCAGCGCACAAGCCCGCGCAGCACAAGCCCGCAGCGGAGTATGGGCTGACAGACAGCGAAGCCCAGCGCCCCAACGCTCCGGTCCATCACGCAGCCGCCGTTCCGGCTCCGCAGCCGCCGCAAGCACGGCGCCGCTGATCACCACTCCACGGGCAACGCGGGAGAGCGCCGCGTGGTGTCGCCGATCACCGGGCTCACGCATCCAGCCAGTACGGCAGCCGCACGACGATCTCCCGGACTCTCGCGCTCATGAGGATCTCTCCAGAGGGGTTATGCGTCCGGGATCGACTGGCCTCGCGAGACTCGTCCGGATCACGCTGTCACTGGCGCGCAAAGCCGACGCCAGTTCTCCTGCGGCCCGGCATGCCCCCTGCACCGAGGGCGCAGGCGTCCACCAGAGCGCGGCAGCCCTGCGCTTGCCGCTCCGTAGCAATCGCGGTGAACAGAGGGTGCGCCTGGGTCTCGCGAGCCGCTTAGCCTTTCTTTTTTCCTCAACCTCTAGTCGAATAGCGCCACTTGAAGCACACGTGTGTCGTGCGTTGCGGATGTCCCTGACCAGGACCCCATCTACCTGCAGCCGACCGCGTCACGGGAAGGACCCCCACAAGTGACCTACAGACCCTGGATGCTCAGGGCAGCGGCGACCAGTGTCACCCTTGCAGCGGTGGCAGCCACGTTCTCGGCCTTCGCGGTGGCGCAGGCCACGAGGGTGCACCGACGGCGACCGCGGACCGGCACGATCCGATGGACCACGCCGAGCACGACCACGACTTGGCGCCAACATCGAGATCGAGATCGTCAAGGAGTCCAGGGACGGCTCCACGATCTTGCTCAAGGTCGGCCCCGCGGTGAAGTACGCACTCCGACCGGAGAAGCCACGACCGGCCACAACCTCGGACAAAGGCCGTGGCCGGTCCCCACGGCAACCCGATCACCGGGATCCCGGCCACCCCCTTTCCGACTCCTCATCCCCTTCGGAGCCCACGGGGATGACCTCACGGCCGATGCAGTCCTCGCATCGTGCCCACGCTCGTCGTCTTCCTGTTCCTCTTCCTCCAGCGCTGCACCTGCAACGGGTCCGCGCGAGGCGCCACGAAGCAGTCCGGGCCGGGTTCACGGCTCTGGGTCGCAGACCTGCGAGTGGAAGACGGCTCGTCCCCCGGAGTGCGACGACTGTTCGACGGCCGACTGAGCAGGCCGAGCAGCCGCCTGTCCACAGCTACCTGAGTACCCCCGGCCCGGCATACGACTACGGCGACCAGCCGCCGTGCCCGACGACGCCTGGCGCCGCCGACGGGGGCGGCCCACGACACCCCTCGGGGCGGGGCACCCCGGCCCCCCGGGGGCACCTCCCCTTGGCGAGAGATCGCCACGTCAAACGGAGACACACATGCCCAGCTCTCCCCTGAACCGTCGCACGTTCATCCTCCTCGGTGCCACAGTCGCCGCGGCAGCCGGCGCCCGGACATCGGTGGCCGCCGCGGCGACCTCCCCGACCGCGCCCGTCGGCGCGCCGACGCCGGTCCGGATCGTCGACGACAAGGCGACCCCCGCCACCCGCGCGCTGTTCGCGTACCTGAAGCGGCAGCAGGGCAAAGGCATCCTGTTCGGTCACCAGCACGACCTCACCTATGGCTTCACCTTCACCACCCCCGACGGCAAGGCGTCCGACACCAGGGCGGCGGTGGGCGACTACCCCGCAGTCTTCGGCTGGGACACCCTCATCCTCGACGGCGACGAACGCCCCGGCGTCGAGGGCGGGACCGAAGCCGAGAACATCGCCGCGCTCAGCCGGTGCATCCGGCAGGGGGACGCACGCGGCGGGATCAACACCCTCAGCGCCCACATGCCGAACTTCGTCACCGGCGAGAACTTCTACGACACAACGGGCCGAGTGGTCAGCCAGATCCTTCCCGGAGGCGCGAAACACGCGGACTTCAACGCCTTCCTCGACCGCATCGCGAAGGCGGTCAAGGGCGCACGGCGGCCGGACGGCACCGCGATCCCGGTCGTCTTCCGCCCCTTCCACGAGAACAACGGAGGCTGGTTCTGGTGGGGCGCCGGCCACACCGCCTCGGCCGAGTTCATCGAGCTGTTCCGCTACACCGTCGAGTACCTGCGCGACACCAGGGGCGTCCACAACCTGCTCTACGCCTACTCACCCAACTCAAGTTTCGGAGGCGACCCGACCGGCTACCTGAGGACCTACCCGGGCGACCGTTTCGTCGACATCCTCGGCTACGACTCCTACGACGAAAACGCCGGACCGACGCCCTGGCTGGACGGTGTGGTGAAGGATCTGGCGATGGTGGTCCGGCTGGCGAACGAGCGAGGCAAGGCACCGGCCTTCACCGAGTTCGGGGAGGGCGGCACCGAGGTCCGCAACCGGCAGTGGTTCACCCAGCTGTCGCAGGCCATCCAGGCGGACCCGCTGGCCCGTCAGATGACGTACATGCTCACCTGGGCCAACTTCGGAGGGGCCAAACGTGCTTATGTCCCGTACCCGGGCCACGTCCTGCTACCGGACTTCGTCGCCTACCACCAGGACCCCTACACCCTGTTCGCCGCCGATCTCCGGGGGGTGTACTCCGCTCGCACCACCGCTGTCAGGAACACCCCGTTCATGCACCTCGTGACCCCTACGGACCGGCAGCGCGTAACGGCCTCCAAGACCACCGTCCGGGTGCGTGTCACACCCGCGAGGGCGAGCCGGGTCACCTACTCAGTGAACGGCGGACGGGCCAGACGGCTGCGCCTCGACGCCGACGGCTTCTACTCGGGCGACTGGTCGATCGACCCGGCCACGCGGAACAACCGCTCGGTGACCCTCACCGTGAGCGCGCGGGCGGACGGCAAGACGCTCACCGACTCGGCCGTGGTCCTCCTCGCCGAGGTCCAACCGCTGCCTGCCGGCTGGGTCGACGACTTCGAGGGATACGCCGGAGACGACATCGCCCTGAGCGAGGCGTACACGCATGTCAACTCCCACACCCTCACCCTGTCGGCCGACCACAAGTCCTCGGGCTCCTTCGGACTGGCCTACGCGTACGACTTCACCGGCGCCGAGTACACCGGCACAGGCAAGCCGGTCGACGCGGACTGGTCCGCCTTCACGTCCCTCGCGCTGTGGCTGCAGGGCGACGGTTCCGCAAACGGCGGGGCGCTCCAGATCGTCGCCGGCGGAGTCGATTTCTGGTACCAGGTTCCGCTGTCCGACACGAGCGGGCAGGAGGTCAGGGCACCCTTCAGCGAGTTCACGCCCGCTCCCTGGGACACCGCACACGCCGGAGCCGTGCTCGACGCGGCTCACCTCGCCAAGGTGACGGCGTTCAATCTGTACCTCGTCCATGGGAGCGGCGCGGCGACCAAAGGCATCGTGTACGTGGACGACATCAGGGCCGAATGACACACCGGCACGCGGTAACCCCCTGCCGAATGACACACCCTCCGCGGGGTTACCGCCGCCCGAGTCCCCTTGCGCCGAGATCACGCTCCCGTGCGGGGACCGTTGGAAAGCGTGGCCTGACCGACCAGAACCAAAACACCCGCCATCAGCATGGCCACAGAGCGCCCACCCCTGCCCAAAACCACCCTGACCTGCTGCTATTTATGCGTCAGACGCTTGCAACTCTCGTGCACGAGACACGAGTTGCCAGTCGTACGCCTACGCCGAGCCGCAAGCGCCGCAGCTGCAGCTGCAACAGCCGTAACAGCCCCCCCTCTCACCGACGACATGAGCAACAAAATCGACCAGCTCAAGGAACTCGGCGAGCTCAAGGACCAAGGGGTGCTCATCCAGGCCGAGTTCGAGGCGCAGAAGCGCCAGCTCCTCAGCAGGCAGTGGATCACCGCGCCCCTGGAAGAGGAACCGGACTCCCCCGACGGCCTGCTGAGCGGGCACGTCGTGGTCAAGGAGGTCGTCGGGGGAGCTGGCCGCCGAGGTCGGGTACTGGACGGCCGCGCACGCCCGGGGACGCGGGGCCGCCCCCCGCGCCCTCGCCGCCCTCACCGACTGAGCGCTCGACGCCTTCGCTCCCGCCGGGCTGAGCCGGCTGGAACTGCTGCACCAGTTCGGCAACGCCGCCTCGTGCCGTGTCGCGGAGAAGGCCGGGTACGGCGTGGAGGCCGTACTGCCCGCCATGCCTCCCGCGTATCCCGAGGACGGCCATCTGCGCGGCTGCAGCCTGTCGTCACCGTTCCGTCACAAGTAGTCGCCGCACGGAACCCTGCCGCTCTCCCGCCCTGTCTGCACTCACGTACCACGACCACGCGTACCGCGGGGCAACAACCGACGACCGAAACCCGCGGACGAGACGACTCAGGGGGACAACAGCATGCGGCACAGCAACGGCATTCGCAGGGCGGCTCTGGCAACGACGGCGGTCACGGCCGTCGCGGCGGCGGTGACCGGCATCCTGCCCGGCACCGCCATGGCGGCGAGCACCACCACCTCCACCCCGCCGCCCGCCTGTTCGGCCTCCGCCCTCCAGGTCAGCGCCTGGCAGGCCGCCCACCCGCCCGTCGGGACGGGGACCGGGGCGGCGGTCGTGCAGTTCACCAACGTCTCCCGGAAGACGTGCGTCCTGAAGGGCCATCCGACGGTCGCGGGCGCCGGCAACGGCTCCCCCGCCCACAACACCCCGCTCAAGGTCACCCCCACCGGCAGGGCGGCCACCGTGACGGTCCGGCCGCACGGCAAGGCGTGGGTGAAGCTGACCTTCGTCCAGGTCCAGGGGGAGGGCGACGGCTACTGCGTGTCGGGCAAGACTCCGGCGGCGTATCCGACGATGGTCATCGGGCTGCCGCACTCCGGGAAGCACCAGGTCGCCCTGAACGAGGGGTGGTGGGCCGAGTGCGACAACAAGGTGACTGCCACCCCGGTCTCGGCCGTCAAGCCTTCCTGACCCCCGTCCCCGCAAGTCGAGCAGCCTGCATGACGATCGCAAGGCTCTGACCTACACGCGCGCTGGAGGCGCTTCTTGCGCTCCAGGTCCACCACAGGAGCATCGTGCCAGCGAGCGCGTGCGGTTGCACCGTTCTGACATCCACAGGTGACATCAACGACCCCGGACGCCAGCACTCCTGGGCGGTCCTGCACTGCTGGCGGGGTCAGGCGGCTCCCCGGCAGTGCCGAGGAGTGATCGAACTCCTAAGCGGGTGTCGCAGGTTCGAATCCTGCCGAGGGGCACAGAGAAACACCTGGCCAGAGGCCCTTCCGTCCATCGGGCGGGAGGGCCTTCGTACTCGCAGCACACATGTGGCACACATGCGGCTGCGGGCAGAGGTGGGGAGCTTTGCGAGATGCCCGCGAAGGACGAGCTGGCTCGGCGACGGTACGAGAAGCTGGGCGACCGCTTGGAGGGCCTGATGCGGGCTTCACTGAAGCCTCGCTACCGGGGCTAAGTGGAGAGCGGTCTGCTCCCTGCGGCGTCCGGCCGCCCATCCATGCGACCACGGCACCCCACGCCGACCGCTGCGCCGACCGTGATCGCCCGCTGGGGACGGAGGCCGCGGTGCGGCGTCGTGATCGCCGAGCGGCCTCAGGCCATGGCCAGGACGGCCGAGACCAAGGACCGCAGGCAGACGCGCTCGGCTTCCTCGTCCGGCAGGGAGAGGTGCTGCATCGTCAGTCCGTCGAAGCCGGCCAGGAAGAACCTCGCGATCGTCTCAGCGGGCTGGCCGAGCCGGTGACCGGTGCGTTCGGCGGTCTGCTCGACCAGCTTCGTCGTCACCGCCAGGATCTCGCTGTAGTGGCTCTGAAGAGCCTCCTTCAGGTGTGGCGTCCGCAGGGCGAACATGCTCAGCTCGGTGAGCAGCTGGTGCGAGGCGGGCTGTTCGAGCACGGTACGCCAGAGTGCTTCGGCGAGCGTGACGATGGTTTCCTCGAAGCTCTCGTCCGTGGGCGCGGCCCGTGTCACCTGGTCGATGAGGTCGTGCGTGAGCTGTTCCATGACGGCCCGGTACAGCTCCTCCTTCGTGCCGAAGGTGTAGTGCACGGTCGCCTGTGCCACGCCGAGCTCGGCGGCGATGGCGCGGGTACTGCCGGCGGCGACGCCCTCCCTGGCCATGAGGCCGATGGCCGCCTTGATCAGTTGCGGGCGGCGCTCCGCCGTGGATACATGAGCCATGACGCGATCCTATCCGACTCAGTCTGTCGAACAGGTCGCTCGACAAATCAGCGGTACATGATGATGGCCGCTCCTGGGCCGGCGGCCGGTCGGACGGGCGGACCGGCCGCCGGCCCAGGAGCATGCGCCGCCTGTCAGAGAGCGGTCCTCGACGCCTCGGAACGGAGCAGGGTGTTGAGGTTGGCCATGGAGGTGCGCATGCCGGCGCGCATCGCGGGCTGCTGTATGGAGTCGAGGAGCAGGCCCAGCGGGCCGAGGCCGATGGTGTACTCGACCTGGTAGAGCATCTCCGTCGCCTCCCGGCCGTCGGCGCTCTGGACCGGGCGGAACTCGAAGATGTTGGTGACGTCCTGGAGCGGGGCGAATCCGGCGCCGGTGTCGACGCGGCGCTTGAAGGGCTCGATCTCCCTGACGGTCCAGACCGAGTCGGTCTTGAGCGGGCCGAGGGTGCGGTTGCGCTCGGAGTAGGTCTTGCCGACGGTGGCGACGCCGTGGTGGTCGGTGACCTCGATGGCTCCGGCGACCCACTCGGCGTACCGGTCGGTGCGGGAGATGACGTTCCAGACCCGCCCGAGGGGGGCGTCGATGACGGCGGTCTCGGCGACGACGAAACGGTTCATGGCAGGGTTCCCTTGCTTGTCGGTACTTCTTGCGCTCAGTTCTGGTGGAGGAGTTCGGTGGCGGTGTGCTTGCCGGAGCGGACCGCGCCGTCCATGTAGCCGTTCCAGTAGGGGGAGAACTCGGCGCCCGCCCAGTGCACGCGGCCGTGGGGGCGGCCCATCCACTGGCCGAAGTCGGTGAGCACGCCGGGGGCGGCGACGGAGGTGGGGCCGCCTTGGGTCCACTGCTCGGCGGTCCAGTCCTGCTCGACGTAGTCGACGGTGTCGAAGGCGCGGTCCCCGACGACCTGGGCGAAGCAGCGCAGGACGGCGCCTCGGCGTTCGGCGGCCGGGCGGTGGGCCCACTTGCGCCATTCCCGGCCGCCGAGGAAGCCCATCAGGACGCCCGGTCCGCCGTCGGGCGGGGTGTTGTCGAACATCTCGCGGATGGGGGAGCCGCCGCGCAGCAGGCCCATGCCGGAGAGCCCGTCCTCCCGCCAGAACGGCTTGTCGTAGACGGCCACGCACTTCATGAGGGTGCCGAACGGCAGCCGCTGGAAGAGCTGGTCCTGCTGGGCCGGCAGCAGCGGGTCCCACACGATCCGCGAGGCCACCAGCGGCGGTACGGCGACGATCACTCGGTCGGCCCGCCAGTCGCCGGCGTCGCAGACCACGGTGACACCGGTGGAGTCCTGGCTGACGCGTCGCACCGGCGCCGACAGGTGGACGCGGCCGGCCACGGACTTGCCCGCCGCGACGAGCTCCCGTGCCGCGGTCAGACCGGCCAGCCCCGCACCGATCACCACCACATCCGCCCTGCGGGCGTGGTGCGCCGTGGCGATGTCCCTGTTCTGCGTGCTGCTCATGATCACTCCTTGCCCCGGGGTGGTCCCGGCGCTGCGGACGTGCTCCGCGGGAAGAGCAGCGCAGGCCCCATGACCTGGCGCTTCCCGGGGGCGGCGTGCTCCGGTGGCCATCACCATACAGATGGCATGGTCGACTGACAATGTCGGATGTTCCAGTTGAGTGATTTGATCGCACGACTTGAGCAAGTGATAAAGTCGGTGCTCGAAGCAGCTCGATGCCGCCGACGGCACCGGCATGCCTCATGCTCGTGGCCGCTCGACGGCGCGGGCCGACCCGTTGTGCCGTTCGTCCCGCTTCCGCGACGAGACGTCCGGGACATCCCGTAGCGACCTTGGGAGTTCGCCATGGCAGTCCTGCTCCATCGGCTGGGCCGCAATGCCTACCGCCATCGCAAGCTGGTCCTCGGTATCTGGCTCGTGGTCCTGGCCGCGTTCATCACGTGCGCCGGCGTCTTCGGCGGCAAGCTCGACGACCGCTTCGCCGTGCCGGGCACCGAGTCGCAGCGCGCGCTGGACACGCTCGGCGAGACGCTGCCCGAAGCCTCCGGAGCGGGCGCCCAGATCGTCTTCACCGCACCCGCGGGCCACCACATCACCGAGGCCCCATACACTGCGGCCATCGCCGGAACCGAGGCGGCGGTCGTGAAGGCGCCCCAGGTCAAAGCCGTCATGGGCCCGCGCCTTTCCGGGGCTGTCTCTGCCGACCGGAGCACGGCGATCGTGCAGGTGCAGTACTCGGTGCAGCGGGCCGAGGTACGCCCTTCGTCCCTGGACGTGATCGAACGGGCGGCCGAGGCGGCCGAGAAGAGCGGGCTCAGGACCTCGGTGGGCGGCAGTGCTTACGGCAGCAACGGCGTGCACATAGGCCCGTCCGAGATCATCGGTGTCGCCGTCGCCGTGCTCGTCCTCGTCGTCACCTTCGGCTCCCTGCTCGCCGCGGGCATGTCGCTGCTGCCCGCCCTGCTCGGCGTGGCCGTGGGACTTGCCGGGCTGCTCGCCCTCACTCCGGCGGTCAGCATCTCCTCCACCGCCGTCACGCTTGCCCTGATGCTGGGGCTGGCCGTGGGCATCGACTACATCCTGTTCATCCTGACCCGCCACCGCCAGCAGCTCGCCCGCGGAACCGACCCGCAGGAGTCCATCGCGCTGGCCAACGGCACGGCCGGCAGCGCGGTCGTCTTTGCCGGCAGCACCGTGATCATCGCCCTGGCCGCACTCAGCGTCATCGGCATCCCGTTCCTGACCGTGATGGGTCTCGGTGCCGCCGGAGCCGTCCTCGTCGCGGTCCTGGCCGCGATCACCCTGCTCCCGGCCCTCGCCGGATTCGCCGGCACTCGGTTGACCCCGAAGCCCGGCAGCAAGGAGGCCCGGCAGGCCACCGATCCTGACGGATCCGCCGGCCGGGCGACCCTGGGCGCCCGCTGGGTGAGGACCGTCGTCGCCAAGCCCCTGCTCACCGTCCTGGCTGTCGCCGGCATCCTCGTCGCACTGGCGCTCCCCGCGGCGGACCTGCGCCTCGCCCTGCCGGACAACGGCTCGGCCCCGGTCACCTCCACCGAACGCAAGGCGTACGACACGGTCAACGACAAGTTCGGCCCCGGCTTCAACGGCCCACTCCTGGTGCTGACCGAGACCGACAAGGGGTCGGGGGCGCACGCAGGTGCTCAGGCCGCGCAGAAGCTGCGGGACCTCAAGGGGGTCAAGGCGGTCCTGCCCCCCGTGCCCACACGCGACCCCGCGCAGACCGTCATCCAGGTCATCCCGGAGACCGGTCCGGACAGCGCCCGCACCGACCGGCTCGTCCGCGACATCCGTGCCGCCGCCCCGGACATCCGCGAGACAACCGGAGCGACGGTCGCGGTCACCGGCACCACCGCCGTCAACATCGATGTCTCCAACCGCCTCAGCGACTCCCTGCTGCCGTTCATGGCGATCGTCGTCGGCCTGAGCCTGATCCTGCTGACCATGGTGTTCCGCTCGCTGGTCGTCCCGCTCAAGGCCGCCGTCGGATTCCTGCTGTCGGTGGCGGCCTCGCTCGGCCTGGTCGTCGCCCTGTTCCAGTGGGGCTGGCTGGCGGACACCCTCGGCCTCGCCCACACCGGTCCCGTCGTCAGCTTCCTGCCGATCATCCTGATCGGCGTGCTCTTCGGACTCGCCATGGACTACGAGGTGTTCCTCGTCTCCGGGATGCGGGAGGAGTGGGTCCACACCGGCATGGCCCGCGGATCGGTGATCGACGGCGCGCGACACAGCGTCCGGGTCGTCACCGCGGCCGCCCTGATCATGTTCACCGTCTTCGCCGGGTTCTTCCCGCTCGACGACGCCCTGATCAAGCCCATCGCCTTCGCGCTCGCCGTCGGCGTCGCCATCGACGCCTTCGCCGTCCGCCTGACCCTCGTCCCGGCAGTCCTCGCCCTCGCCGGACGGCACGCCTGGTGGCTCCCCGCCTGGCTCGACCGCGTCCTGCCCGACCTCGACGTAGAAGGCACACGCCTCCAGATGGCCCCGCAGGTGCAGCCCAAGGAGCCCGAGCGAGTCTCCTGAACCGGCTGCGCACCCGGCGGATCCGCCGCCGGCAGAGGCCCTGACCCGGACGGAGCACCACCTCCGGGCCAGGGCCTCGCCTTTGCTGGGGTGCCGTCCCCCAAGGTGCCCCGATCACGGGGATACGATCAGGCTGGCTGGAACACCGTCTCCACCATGGCGAGCAGCACGGCGCGACCCTCACCGAGTTCGCACCAGCCCCGGGAGAGACGAGGCGTGTTGCCCGACGCCTGCTGCGGGTCGACAAGGGCACACCTCGACATGTACTTCCGAATGCATCCGCCGCCTGAATGTCCACTACAGACCGGCGTCGGACCGCGTCCAACGCCCTCACCCAGCCCGGAAGGCCTCTACCGGAACCAGATTCAACGTCCTCTCAAGCGGAACACGCAGCAGGCGTCTCCGCTTGATCGTGACGCCGCGTCCTCTGCGGGATGCCGGACGGCGGCCTTCTACACGTCCATGTCGACGCAGACCCGGTCCGCGCAACGCGGACGGCCGATCCCTCGTCTGGCAGGGAGAACAGCCAGGAACCACCCCCCTGAACGGAGTGCTCGGTGCTCATAGGACTCCTGACCGCCGTTGCGGCCTCGATTTGTTACGGCACGGGCTCCGTCCTCCAGGCCGTCGGCTCCCGCAAGTCGGCCCGCCGCGAGGCAGCCGCCGTCGGGCACACCGCCGGACAGGTCACCACGCATGGCGGCCCCAGTCTCTCTTCCACCGCCCAGGCCGCGATGACCTGGGAGTTCGTCGTCGGCACGGTCCTGGACTTCGTCGGCTTCGGGCTCGGCGCGCTCGCCGCCCGTCTGCTGCCGCTGTTCCTCTCCCAGACGGTCATCAGCGCCAACCTCATCATCACGGCCGTCCTGAGCGTCAGGCTGCTCGGCATCCGGCTGACCCGGGCGGAGTGGACCTCGATCGCGGTCGTCTGCTCGGCGCTGGTGCTGCTCGCGAGCGCGGCGGGCCCTGAGGGCAGCGGGCACACGCCGATCACCACCCACTGGTGGCTCCTCACGATCTCACTGCTGCTGATGGCGGGTGGCACGGTCCTGGTTCGGCTGCTCGGCGCCCGGGCCGCGATCATGGCCGGTCTGCTCTCGGGTCTCGGCTTCGGCGCGCTCGGCGTGGGCGTGCGGGTGCTGAACGGGATCGATCCGTTCGACCTGGGCACGCTGCTCACCGACCCGGCCCTGTACGCCATTCTCGTCGCCGGAATCGGCGGCATGTACCTGCACACCATCGCGCTGCAGATCGGCTCGGTGAACGGGGCGACGGCGGCGCTGGTGGTCGGCGAGACCGTGCTGCCCGGCATGATCGGCGTCTGGTGGCTGGGGGACGCCTCACGCCCCGGCTTCGCCTGGCTGGCGGTGACCGGCTTCGTCCTGGCGGTCTCGGGCGCGGTTGCGGTGGCCTGGTTCGGCGCGCCCGAGAACACCGGGAAGGACGTCCCGGCCCCGACCGACACCCCCACCCAGAACCCTGCGCTTGCCGAAAACCGAGCCTAGCTTGATCTTTAACCTGTGCGGCGGGGTCGTGGGGTGGTTGACTTCTTGGTTCGCTGCTTCGACGTGGGTGTTTTCCGGGGTGTGTGCACGTCGTGGCGGGGTGTGGGCCGGTTGTTCTTTCTGCCTGGAGGCCGTCCGGGGCCGGGGTGGGAGGGTTTCGGTGCTTGTGCTGGGCAGCTGACCTTGGGGCGGATGTGCCGAAAGTCGCGGCGGACGCGGGCGGGAGTGAGCCTGTGCGGCGGGGTGGGCCTCTCCCAGGGACGACGCCGGTCGGCTGCGAGTGGGCGGGCGAGCCGCAGTTGGGTGTAGGCGGCGAGGATGAGCCAGGTCCATCGGTCGGCTGCCTCGGGGGTGCGGATCTTTGGAGAGGTCCAGCCGAGGGTCTGTTTGAACAGGCGGAATGTGTGCTCGATGTCGAAGCGCCGCAGGTATGTCTGCCAGAGACGGTCGGCGTCGGCCGCAGTGGCATCGGTGCCTGACCACCACAGCCAGACCGGCTTCGGTGTTGCTCCGCTGGGCAGGTGGCCGATGTCCAGGCGGATCACCGTTCCTTCGACG
This sequence comes from Streptomyces sp. NPDC050121, assembly GCF_044460385.1. Taxonomy (NCBI): domain Bacteria; kingdom Bacillati; phylum Actinomycetota; class Actinomycetes; order Kitasatosporales; family Streptomycetaceae; genus Streptomyces; species Streptomyces sp. NPDC050121. The sequence goes on from NZ_JBITJV010000061.1 coordinate 40,582, forward strand.
ATCGGGAGGGTGCCGCCGTCGGCTGCCCAGGAAGAGCGGTGGGTCAGCTTGGGGTGCAGCCGGTTCCAGGAGCGTGCGATGGCGGTTCCGTAGAGGCGTGTGTCGGTGACCGTTTCGGTGTCCGGCGTGCCCCAGCTGTCAGGCTGCCCGAAGACAAACTCGCCGCCATGCCGGGGTGGTCGGCCCTGGGTGTGCGGGAGGCGGGGTGGGGCAGCCCTGCGCAGGACGCGGTCGGATCGCATCCTGGCCAGCACTTGGACTGGTAGGTCTTGGAGGAGGAAGCCGAGACGGGGTGCGTCGTATCCGGCGTCCGCAACGATGAGGATGTCCGGGTCACCCGCCTGCCACTGACCTGCTGCGATGAGTCGCTGCAGCAGATCACGCAGTTGCCGGGCCGTGACGGTCGCGGTGTCGTCCCCAGGTGCCAGACGCAGTGCGTCCAGCGGCGCGGTCCATGAGCTGCGACCCGGCTCGAGCGCGCAGATGATCGAGTAGGGCCAGCCGGGGACCGGGATGTGGTGGTCCTTGCCCCGGCCGTAGGTGTGACACAGGATCCGCTCGGGTGAGGTGTGAGCGTCGGGCCGCAGCCAGCAGGTGACATCGACAGCAAGGACCAGCCGGCCGTCGGCAGACCGTGGCAGTGGTACTTCGGCCAGTGCCCGCCGCAGCCGGCCGGCATCGACGCGTCCACGGGTCATGGCCGCGTAGAGCCCTCCATGGCCGCGGCGGTGTTCACCCACCAGCGACAGCTCGGCCAGCGACCTCACCGGCCCGTCGCCGCACAGAATGGCATCAGCCAGTTCGAACAACGCGTCCGAACGAGCGGTCAGACAGGCATAGAACTCGCCCCGGAAGCGTGACAGTTGCGCCACCGGCTCTCGCCGGATGTCGTGATGCAGCAGACTCATCCTCACGGCCTTCGTGCTGAACGTGTGTGTTCCTTGGTCGGAGCACATGTTCAGCCGAAGGCCGCTTCCGTGTACGGCGGTTACCGGACCAGGTGATCAAGTTCGACACACCATTCGACGCCGCATGTTAAAGATCAAGCTAG
>NZ_JBITJV010000062.1:0-40612 GCF_044460385.1 Streptomyces sp. NPDC050121
CCGAGTAGTCCTTCATCGCCATCGGCGGTCTTCTCGCTTCCTCCGGATCAAGCAGATCCAGTATCAGCGTGTCCACCACTCAGGGGGAGGCTCCGGGCCGTGCTCGCCTTCCTGCTGGCAGATGCCGGCCGGCCGGTCCCGATCGACGCGCTGGTCGACCGGCTGTGGGGTGAGCATCCGCCTGCCGAGGCCCGCGCCTCGCTCTATGCGCACATCGCCCGGATCCGTCGGCTCCTGGAGGTGAAGCCGGGTGCCCCGGTTCCCGAGCACGGTGACCCCACCGCGTCGCCGCGTGTCCTGCGTCGCGCCGACGGATACCTGCTCGACGTGGCCCCCGACCAGGTGGACTTGCATCGGTTCCGGCATCTGGTCGAGCAGGCCCGCGGATTTGCCCGCACGGACGGGGAACGGGCGTTGGCGCTACGTCAGGCGTGTGCGTTGTGGCGGGGAGAACCCATGGCCGGGCTACCCGGGCCCTGGGCGGTCCGGGCCCGGGAAAGCTGGAAGCAGGAGTACCTCGCCGCGCTGGTCGCCTGGGCCCACTGCGAGCTGGAAGCGGGCAACCATGCGGCGGTGGTCGGTCGGCTGCCCGATCTGGTCGCCGAGCACCCGCTGGTCGAACCGCTCGCCGCGGCGTTGATGAGGGCGCTGCACATCTGCGGACGCGGCCCGGAAGCTCTGGCCTGTTTCGCCGCCCTACGGGAGCGGCTGGCCGAGGAACTCGGCACTGAGCCGGGACCCGATGTGCAGCGGCTGCATCAGGCGATCCTCCGCGGTGAGGAAACCGGCCCCGGCCGGGCCGACCGCCACAAGGGTTCGGGAGGCGCCCGCCCCTCAGCGGTGCCCGCCGCCGTCGAGACGCGTCCCGCGACGGGCGGCCGAATGGGTCAGCTGGGTCGGCTGGGCCGGCTGGTGGGACGTGACGAAGAGGTGGCGGTGCTCGACCGCGCCCTTGAGGACGTGACCACTGGTGAGTCCGGCGTCCAGGCACACGTGGTGGAGCTCGCCGGGGAACCGGGTATCGGCAAGACGCGACTGCTCGCCGAACTCGGCGAGCGGGCGAGGCGGCGTGGGCTGCTGGTGCTGACCGGGCGCAGCGTGCAGTTCGATCAGGCTCCGTACGGCGCCTTCGTGGACGCGCTGGACGACCACCTCGCTTCCGCGGCCCCGCGCGAGAACCCTGTGGAGGCGCTGCCGAAGGCGGCCGTGCGTCAACTGGCCGCCGTCTTTCCCGCCTTGTGGGACCACGGCGTGGCGGCGGGGGCGGTGCGGGCCGAGCGGTACTGGTTGCACCGGGCAGTGCGGTCGTTGCTGGAAGCCGTGGGCGCGGGTGGCCAGGGGCTCGTACTCAGCCTGGACGATCTGCACTGGGCGGACGACGCGACCGCCGAGTTGATCGACCACCTGATACGGCATCCGCCGAAGGCGCGGGTGCTGCTCGCGCTTGCCCACCGTCCTCGGCAGATTCCACCTCGTCTGTCGGCGGCCCTGAGCCGGGCCGGAGCGGACAGCCGAGTGTCCCGCGTGGAGCTGACTCCCCTTTCGTCCACGGACGCGGCGCGACTGTTCGCAGCCGACATGGGCCCAGGGCGCTGGCGACAGCTGTATGACGTCAGCGGCGGCAATCCGTTCTACCTGGAAGCGCTGACTCGGATGCCCTCCGAGCAGCTCGCGGTGGCCGTCCCGTTGGATCCGGCAGCCTCCATGAGAGACGTGCCCCGACCCGTGCGGGACTCGCTCCTGGCGGAGTTACAGGGTCTGTCGGAGTCGGCGCGGCTCTGCGTGCGGGCGGCCGCGGTTCTCGGCGACTCCTTCTCGGTCACGATGGTCGCGGACGTCGCCGGGTCCGATCAGGCCCGCACGTTGGCAGCCCTCGACGAACTCACCGCACACGACCTGGTGCGGCCCGTGGGACCCCCGGGCCAGTTCGGTTTCCGCCATCCGCTCGTGCGTGCCGCCGTCTACGAAGGAGCGGGCGCCGGCTGGCTGATCAGCGCGCACGGCCGTGCCGCGCGGTGCCTGGCGGCGCGCGGAGCCTCGTCGTCCGCCCAGGCCTCGCACGTCCAGCGATCGGCGCATCCGGGTGACGAGAAGGCCGCGGAGCTGCTGGCGGAGGCTGCCCGCGACGTGCTGACCATCGCTCCGGCCACCGCCGCGCAGTGGACACAGGAGGCCCTCCGGCTGCTGGGCGACGAGGGCCGCCTCCGGCCGGATCTGTGGTTCCAGAGGGCCAGCGCGCTCGGCGCGGTCGGACGGCTGCGAGAAAGTCGTGACCTGCTGCGTGCCACGGCCTTGCTGCTTCCTCCTCAGGCGGGGGACATACGGATCCGGGTCGTCGTCTCCCAGGCCACGATGGAGTGGATGCTCGGCGACTATCAGCAGGCAATGCGCTTGCTGCTGCGGGAGTTGGAGGACCGGGACGGCCGGTCGGACCACGACGTCGCGGAGCTGGAGATGGCGCTCGCCGCCATCGCTCAGCGCACGGACGAGTTCTCCACGGCGGTCCGCTGGAGCGAACGGGCACTTGCCTCGGCGGAGAGAGCGGGAGACCCCCCGCGGCTCGCCATGGCCCGAGCGCTGCTGGCGCTCGCGTACGCCTCGACCGGCGAAAACGCCCTCTCCCACGCCCACCTCACCCGACTGCTCGAGTCCCTCGGCGGAGCGCAGAGCGAACAGCCGGAGTACATCGAGGCCCTTTCCGTGATCGGCTGGACGGAACTGCTGCACGCCCGCCACGACTCGGCCCTGCGCCATCTCGACCAGGGACTCGAGTTGTCCCGCCGTACCGGCAACAGCCTGTTGCTCAGCGATCTGTTCGCCGCCTCCGCGCACGTCCACCTGCTCCTCGGAAACCTGGACGAAGCGAGCAGATGCGCGGAGGAGGCGCTGGAAGCAGCGTCGATGGTCGGCAGCGAGGAGGCGTCCTCCTTCGCCGCCGGTGTGCTCGCCGCCACTCGTCTGTGGCGAGGGGACTACGCCACGGACGATTCCCTCTTCGAGAAGCTGGTGACCTCACTGCACACGGCCGACGACTGCGAGCCCGGACGGGTCAGATCGGTCGCGCTCGGGATTCTCGGCCAGGCCATGCTCTTCAACGGTGACCCGGACGGCTGCGTCCGCACGGTCACCCGGGCAGGCGGCGGCCCTGACCTGCTCAGGTTCGAAGCTCCCACGCGCGCTCTGTGGTTCGGGCTGCTGACCAGAGCGGAGCTGGCCAGGGGCGACCTCGCCGCCGCCGGCACCTGGACGGATCGGGCGGCCTGCGCGGCCAGGCCTGACGGACCACACCACCAGCGTGCCTTCATCGCGCTCTCCCGCGCCGAGCTCCACCTCGCCCGGCAGGACCCCGCGGTCGCGGCGCGGTTCGCACAGGAGGCCGCCGAGGTGTTCCGCACCTGCCGTATGCCGCTCTACGAAGCACTCGCGCGCATACAGGCCGGTACCGCGCTGGCCTCGTCGTCCGAACACAGCCTGGATGCCCTGGCCCAGCTCGAACAGGCGCAATCCCTGTCCGGGACGCGCGGTGCCCACGGCCTGTCGGCATGGGCCGAGGCGGAGTACCGCCGCATTGTCGACGCACCCGCCCCCTAGAACCGGTTACGGCATGCAATGCGGCATCAGGCCGTCCCCCCACACAGAACTACGGCAACCCGTGCACATGCGGACCCACCGCACCCGACCACGCGCCCCCGCCGCCGCGTCCCAGGTAGGTGTAGCCGCCCTGGACCCAGGCGCTCAGCGTGTAGGTGGAGTTGGGCTTCGCCGCCACCATTTCGTTGGTCCAGATCAATCCCGTTGTCAAGGAGTCCGGTTGTGGAGGGCCCGTGGAGGCCGGTGGGAGACCCTGAGTGCGTAACCTGCCCCGGTTTGCTGTGACTTGTGGGACGAAGAGTTTCCGGGCCGTCACGGAAAGCTGTTCTCCGGCCACAGGGGCGTGGATACAGTGCTGAGGTAGTCACGCAATGAAGTCATCCCGGTGCACCGGAGTAACGCCGGTGGGCCGGACCGCGGGAATCGGGGAGCTGCGTGTGCCAACTGCCATTGCCGTGACCGGAGCGGACCTGGCGCTGCCGCCCCAGGACGAGCGCACCCTGCCCGCCGCCGTCCTCGCCGACCTCGACCGGCAGCCGCTGGAGGGGGCCCTCGCCGCCGTCCAGACCCTCCTCGAACAGTACGGGCATGTGATCGTCGTGTACTCGCGGGCCGTGCCCCCCGCCGTGGAGCAGCGGCTGCACACCATCCGCTCCCTCCTGGAGAGCGACCGCATCGCGCTGTTCCGTCCCGAACTGCCCCCGCTCGCCGTCGCCGTCCTCGCCCGCCAGTTGCGTCAGCTCGCCTCCTGCGACCTCGGCCCCGGCGTCCTCGCCTCCGCGGGCCGGCTGCTCACCCACTACCTCCACGCGGGCGCGCTCCTCGGGTCGGTGGCCCGCCTCGACCGGGTTCCGGTCGTCGGCCTGAAGTCGCATGCCAGGTCATGGGTTCCGGGTAGTCAGTTCGGTGTGCTGGCACATCCGCAGGCGGAGATGGTGAAGGCGAGCCCCGAAGTGACGCTTCCCGGGCCCGAGTTCGGCACCTGGATGCTCGTCGCCCGCGGCCAGCTGCAGTCCGACTGGGTCACCGACACCCTCGCCCCGGCCTGGAAGGTGCAGGGGCTGCGGGAGACGACCCTGCCCGCCGAGTCCGCCGACTGGTGGGGCACCGGCAAGGCGATCGAGTTCTGCGGCTATCTGCCCGACCTGTCGGTCCTCTACCAACTGGTCACCTCGGTGCAGCAGGGCGTCTGCCACTGGTGCGGCATCGACGTCATCGGCGACCGCTGCGTCTTCTGCTCCGCGACCCCGCCGTCCGCCTCCGAGCTCACCGCCCGACCCGCCCGCGCGCTCACCGCGGGCGGCTGAGACAGCTCGAACCATCTCGACCCAGCTTGACCTGTAGGCCTCCTTCCGTCCGCTCGACCCGACCCCCAACGAGGTTGTACGGCCCATGAACTCCCGTCAGCGCCGCGGCGTGATTCTCCTGCTTCTGTCGGTGTTGTGCGCGCTCGCGGCCTTCGCCGGCGTCCTCTCCGTCATCGACGACGTGAAGTCCAAGGTCGGCCCCGAGGTCACCGCCTATGAGCTGCGCTCCGACGTGGCCCCCTACGCCGCCCTGAAGGCGGACCAGTTCAAGAAGATAGAGATGCCGGAGCGCTGGCTGTCGGAGAACGCCGTGACCGACCTCGCCGCCATCCGCGGCAAGATCGCGGTGACGACGCTGAAGAAGGGCTCGCTGCTGCAGAGCGACATGATCGTCGACCAGCCCGCCCTGCAGCCGGGGCAGCAGGAGGTCGCCATCATGATCGACGCGGCCACCGGCGTCGCCGGCAAGATCACCCCGGGTGCGACCGTCAACGTGTACGCCACCTTCGAGGGCGCCCGCGCGACCGACCCCGACCAGTCGAAGATCATCGTCACCAACGCCCGGGTCCTCGACGTCGGCGAGATCAAGGCCCTCGAACCGGACGACACCAACCGCAACCGGTCGGCCACCGACCAGGTCCCGATCACCTTCGCGCTGTCCACCCTCGACGCCCAGCGTCTCACCTACGCCGAGTCGTTCGCCAAGCGCGTCCGCCTCGCCCTCGTCGCACCCGGCGGCGACACCACGGTCCCCGAACGGGACCGTACGTACGAGCTCACCACGGACAAGTGAGAGGCCGCCGCCCATGCCCACGAGGATCCTCCCGGCCGTCGGCGACGCGGACGCGGTCCGTTCCCTCACCACCCTGCTCAGCCAGCTCCCGGACGCCGAACCGGTCGCCCCGGTCGGCGACTCCACGCAACTCGTCGACACCCTCGCCCGGCTGGCCGCCGAGTCGGTCGACGAGCTGCCCGAGGTCGTCGTCGTCCACGAACGCATCGGGCCCGTACCGGCGCTTGAGCTGGTCCGCGAGGTCGCCCTGCGCTTCCCGGCGGTCGGCGTCATCCTCGTCACCACCGACGCGGGCCCCGGCCTCTTCGCCGCCGCCATGGACTCCGGCGCCCGCGGCCTGGTCACCCTGCCGCTGAGCTACGAGGATCTCGCCAGCCGCGTCCAGGCCGTCGCCCAGTGGTCGGTGGGCGTACGACGCCATCTCGGACACGGCGGCGACGTGTTCACCGGCGTCGGCGGCACCGTCGTCACCGTCAGCGGCGCGAAGGGCGGTGTGGGCGCGACCCTCACGGCCGTCCAACTCGCCCTCGCCGCCCAGGCGTCCGGCCGTCCCACCGCGCTCGTCGACCTCGACCTCCAGGCCGGCGACATCGCCTCCTACCTGGACGTCCAGTTCCGCCGTTCGGTCGTCGACCTCGCCGCCATCGCCGACATCTCGCCCCGCATCCTCGCCGAGGCCGTCTTCCGCCACGACAGCGGCGTGGCCCTGCTGCTCGCCCCCGGCGAGGGCGAACGCGGCGAGGAGGTCACCGACCGCGCCGCCCGCCAGATCCTCAGCGCCCTGCGCTCCCGCTACGAGGTCGTCGTCGTCGACTGCGGCGCCCAGCTCGGCGGCGCGGGCGCGGCGGCCGTCGAACTCGCCGACCGCGCGCTGCTCGTCACCACCCCCGACGTGGTCGCCGTGCGCGGCGCCAAACGCACCGTCCGCATGTGGGACCGGCTCCAGATCCGCAAGGCGGAGGAGACGACCGTCGTCGTCAACCGGCACAGCCGCGGTACGGAGATCCAGCCCCCGCTCATCCAGAAGATCACCGGCACGGCCCTCGCCACGACGACGGTCCCCGCGAACTTCAAGGAACTCCAGGCCGCCGTGGACGCCGGCCGGGTCGACACCCTCGATGCCAAGGGCGCCGTCCGCCAGGCCCTGTGGGCGCTCGCCGGCGAGCTGGGGCTGGTCAAAGGGCCCGAGGCCGCGCTGGTGCGCAGGAGCGGAGGACGGGCCCGGGGCGGGGACCGGGGCACGGTCGGGTTCCGGCGGCGGAGGGAGTGAGCGTCATGAGCAGACTTCGGGGCGGCGACCGGGGCCAGGTCACCATCGAGTTCCTCGGCATGACACCGCTGATCATCGTGACCCTGGTGGTGGTGTGGCAGTTCGTCCTGGTGGGGTACACCTTCACGCTCGCGGGGAATGCTGCCGACGAGGCGGTGCGGGCGGGCACGGCGGCGCCTCCGGGGGAGCGGCCAGGGGTGTGCCAGGAGGCGGGCCTGGCCAAGCTGGGGGACGCGTGGAAGGGGAACGCCGAGGTGGACTGCGGCGGCACCGGCTATGTGACGGCCGACGTCACCCTGTACGTCCCCGTCCTCTTCCCGGGCCTGATCGACTTCCCGTTCAAGGTGCACGGCCACGCGGGTGCCGTCGAGGAGGACGACGGCGACGAGGGCGGCGGCTGAGATGGCTCACGGACGCCGAAGAGGGTCGAGCGACCGAGGTCAAGTGGCCTTGGAGTACCTCGGGTTCCTGCCCCTGCTCCTGCTGGTCGCGCTGGGTGCCGTACAGCTCGGCCTGATCGCCTACGCCGCCCAGCAGGCGGGCACGGCGGCCAGGACCGGGGCCCGCAGCGCGTCCCTCGACGGGAACTACAACGCCGACTGCCAGCAGGCGGTCAGCAGTTGGCTGAAGGCGAGCTGCGGCGATCTGGCGTTCGGCGACGACGAGGTCACGGTCACCTCCACCGTCACCATCCCGTCCGTCATCCCCGGTATCGGGAACTTCGGCGAGGCACACAAGACGGCCACGATGCCGGTCGACCACTGAGGGAAGGGCATCCGACATGAGCCTGCGGGCACGCATCACCTCCCCCGAGGAGAACAGCGGCCGGGGCGAGGACGGCCATCTGGTCTCCTCCTACCGGACCAAGCTGCTGGAGGAGATCGACCTCGCCGAGATGAGTTCGCTCGCGGCTGCCGAGCGCCGGGCCCGGCTGGAGCGCGTGCTCGGGCACATCATCAGCCGCGAGGGCCCGGTGCTGTCCACGGTGGAGCGCTCGCAGCTGATCCGCCGGGTCGTCGACGAGGCACTGGGCCTCGGCATCCTGGAGCCGCTGCTCGAAGACGCGTCGATCACCGAGATCATGGTGAACGGCCCCGACGCGATCTTCGTCGAGCGCGGCGGCCGGGTGGAGCAACTCCCGCTCCGCTTCGCGTCGAACGACCAGCTGATGCAGACGATCGAGCGCATCGTCTCGACGGTCAACCGCCGTGTCGACGAGACGAACCCGATGGTCGACGCGCGCCTCCCCTCCGGCGAACGCGTCAACGTGATCATCCCGCCGCTGTCCCTCACCGGCCCCACCCTCACCATCCGCCGCTTCCCACGCTCCTTCACCCTGCACGAGCTGATGGGCTTCGGCTCACTGGACGAGCAGATGCTGTACCTGCTGGCGGGTCTGGTGCAGGCGAAGTTCAACGTGATCGTCTCGGGCGCCACGGGCACCGGCAAGACGACGCTCCTCAACGCCCTCTCCGGCCTGATCCCGGACGGCGAACGCATCATCACCATCGAGGACTCGGCGGAACTCCAGCTCCAGCAGTCGCATGTGATCCGCCTGGAGTCCCGCCCCCCGAACGTCGAGGGCAACGGCCGCATCACCATCCGCGACCTGGTCCGCAACTCCCTGCGGATGCGCCCGGACCGGATCGTGGTCGGCGAGGTCCGCGGCGGCGAGTCGCTCGACATGCTCCAGGCGATGTCGACGGGCCACGACGGCTCCCTTGCCACGGTCCACGCCAACAGCGCCGAGGACGCCCTGATGCGGCTGCAGACCCTCGCCTCGATGTCGGACGTCGAGATCCCCTTCGTCGCCCTGCACGACCAGATCAACAGCGCGGTGGACGTCGTCGTCCAGCTCACCCGGTTCGCCGACGGCGCCCGCCGGATCACCGAGATCGCCCTGCTCGACAGCCACGGCGGCGAGCCGTACCGGCTGGCGACGATCGCCCGCTTCAACGCCCAGCCGATGACCGCCGACGGCCGGATCCACGGCGCCTTCGAGTACTTCCCGCTGCCCCGCCGTACCGCCGACCGGCTCTATATGGCGAGCCAGCCGATACCGCAGGCGTTCGGGGTCGCACGGGACGCACTCGAACTGACCACAAGGGAAGCCCGGTAACGCTGATGGACCTCGACACCCTCACCACCCTCACCACCGGCGTGGCCCTGCTGACCTGCGCCCTGGCCGTCGTCGGCGTGCACATCTACGCCAAAGGCCGGGCCCAGCGGGCGGAACTGGTGGAACGCCTCTCCGCCACCGGCCAGCTCACCGGCACCGCCCGCCGACGCCGCTTCCGCACCCTGGACCGCAGGCTGCGCCGCACGACCACGGGCCGCAAGCTGGAGCTGAAACTGACGGCGACCGGCCTGGACCTGACCCCCGGCGAGTTCTTCGTCTACATGCTGGCGGCGGTGGCCGGCCTGTGGCTGGTCGGGCAGGCCACCCTGGCCCCCTTCTTCGGCCCGATCGCCGGCCTCCTGGGCGTCTGGGCGGCGTGGCAGTTCCTCAACTGGCAACGCCAGAAACGCATCGAGAGGTTCATCAACCAACTCCCCGAACTGGCCCGCATACTGGCCAACGCCACCCACGCGGGCCTGGCGCTGCGCACCGCCATCGGCATGGCGGCGGAGGAGCTGGAGGCCCCGGCGGGCGAGGAACTGGCCAAGGTGGCCAACCAGTTGGCGGTCGGCCACTCCATGGACGACGCCCTGGGCGAACTCGCCGACCGTCTCCCCTCCCGAGAGCTCGTCGTCCTCGTCACCACCCTGGTCCTGTCCAACCGCGCCGGCGGCCAGGTCGTCGGCGCGCTGCGCAACCTGACGGAGACGCTGGAGGAACGCAAGGAGACCCGGCGCGAGGTGCGCACCCAGCTGTCGCAGGTGAACATGACCTCCTACGCCGTGCCGGTGCTGGGGGTCGGGGCGTTGTTCCTCATGAACAGCGTCGAGGACGGCACGCTGGACCGCATGACCGGGTCGCCCGTCGGCCAGGCCTGCGTGATCATCGCGTTCAGCCTCTACGCCGTCGGCTTCGTCCTCATCCGCCGTATGTCCCGCATCGACGTCTGAGCAGGGAGTAGGGAGAGGGAGAGGGGAACCAGGGATGGAACTGCTGCTCGCACTCGCCGTGGGCCTCAGCGTCTGGGGCATGTTCGCCGGCATCCGCATGTACCGGGCCGAGGTGAAGCTGCCCAGCGACCTCGCGCTGGCCCTGGAGGTCGGCGCGACCCGCACCAGCGCCGTGGGCTCGCTCATCGACCGCCTCGGCATGCGGTACGCACCCGCCGTGCTGCGGCTGATGGGCCCCAAGCAGGTCACCCGCTACCGCCGCAGGATCGACCTCGCGGGCAACCCGGGCGGCCTGACCATCGACCGCTACGCGGCCCGGCGCGCCGTCTACGGCGCGACCGGCGCCCTCGGCGCCTTCGCCGCCCTGCTCCAGGGCAGCTTCTTCGTCGCGCTGCTCATGCTCGCCTTCGGCCTGTTCTGGTCCGAGGTCGGCATCTGGTCCGCGATCCGCATCCGCAAGGACGCCATCGAGCGGACCCTGCCGGACTTCCTCGACGTCCTCGCCGTGGTGGTGAGCGCGGGCCTCGGCTTCCGCCAGGCCCTCGACCGGGTGGCGTCCCGCTACGAGGGCCCGTGGGCGGACGAGATCCGCATCACCCTCCGGCAGATGGACCTCGGCGTGAGCCGCCGCGAGGCCTTCCAGGAACTGCGCCGGCGCAACGACTCCGAGCAGGTCGCCATGTTCGTCACCGCGCTCCAGCAGGGCGAGGAGCTCGGCGCGCCGATCGTCGACACACTCGTCTCGATCGCCAAGGACATGCGCCGCACGGACGCGCAGAACGCCCGCCGCAAGGCGGCCCGCGCCGTCCCCAAGGCCACGCTGATGATCACGACGTTCATGGTCCCGGCGACGATGCTCCTCCTCGGCGCGGGCATGCTGCTCGGCTCCGGCACGGACTTCAGCTCGATCACGGGCGACTAGGGCGGACGGTCATGACGGTCACCATGGAGACGCGCACGAGGCAGTGGCGCCGCCGCAGCCGTGGTAGTCGCGGCAGCGAGACCGGGGGCAGCGAGACCGGCGGCTGGGCAGTCGGCGGTCGGGCAGCCGGGCGCCGGGCAGCTACGGCCCGGGCAGCGGAGGACGCGGGAGCCATGGGCCGGGCGGCGGAGGACCCGGGAGCCATGGGCGGGGCGGCCGAGGGTCAGGCAACCGAGGGTCAGGCAACTGCGGGTCAGGCAGCCGCGGGCGAGGCCTCCATCCCCCTCCAGGTCAACGCGCTCCAGGCGATGTGCCGCCAGGTCTTCGCCTTCCGTCTGGCCATGATCGCCGTCGCCGCCCCCGCCGCCCTCCTCAACGCGGCCCCCGGCATGAGCGTCCGCCTGGTGGGCGCGGCCGTGGTCGCCACCTTCATGGGCTCGTACGTCCTCTTCCGTGACTGGGAGCGCTTCGGCCCCCTCCTCCTGCGCCACCCTTCCCTGCTGGTCGCGGACACCCTGTTCGGCACCCTGCTGCTGATCTCGGCGGGCCCGGACACCACGCTCGCCTACGTCAGCGTCTGCACCCCGCTCCTCGCCGGCATCGTCTACGGCTGGCGGGGCGCCGCCTGCTTCGCCTCCCTCCAGTCGCTGATCCTGCTGCTGGTCCACGCGACCCTCGTACGGGAGTCGGGGGCGGGCCTGGCCGAGAGACTGCTGCTGCCCGGCTTCTGCGTCATCACCGGCGCGGTCGGCTCCGCCCTGCGCCAGCTGATGCTCCGCTTCGGCACGGCAACCCAGGCCCTGACCACCGTCAAGGCCCGACTGGCCGTCACCGAGGCGGTCGCCGCCGAACGTGCCCGGCTGGCCCGCGAGATGCACGACTCGGTGGCCAAGACGCTGCACGGCGTGGCCCTCGCGGCGGACGCCCTGGCCCATTCGGCGGGCTCACCCGGCATGGACCCGACCCGGGTACGCCAACACGCCGAACTCGTCGCCCGCGCCGCGCGCCGCGCCGCCGCCGAGTCCCGTGAACTCCTCACCGACCTGCGCCGCGAGTCGGACCCGGCGCAGGTCGCCGACCTCCTGCCCGAACTGGCGGCTGCCGCACACGACTTCACGGAACGGACCGGCCTGCCGATCGCGTACCACCGCCCCACCGGCGACGGCGTGATGCTCCCCGTGCCGCCCGCCGTGGCCCGCCAACTCCTCACCATCGCCGCGGAGGCCCTGGAGAACGCCCACCGCCACGCGGCCCCGACCCGCGTCGACGTACGAGTCGACGTACGAGCGGCCGTGACCGGAGGACTCCTGACGCTCACCATCCGGGACGACGGCTGCGGTTTCCCGCCCGACACCACCCTCGAACAGCTCCGCCGCACCGGCCACTTCGGCCTGGTCGGCATGGTGGAACGGGCCGCCTCCGTCGGCGCCCGCATCCACATCGGCCACGGTCCCGGCCCCGACTCCCTGGGCACCGAGGTCCGCGTCGAACTCCCCCTGGCCGCGCTCGCCCCACGAGAGGAGGCCGCCTGATGCCGGACCGACCGCCCCACCCCGACACCGTGCAGCCGCTCTTCCCCCCACCGCACCGGCCCGACCCCGTCCGCGTCGTCGTGGCCGACGACAACCCGGTCGTCCGCGCGGGCCTGACCGCGCTCCTCTCCGGACGCGAGGACCTCACGGTCGTCGCGGAGGCGGCGGACGGCCGCGAGGCCTACGAATCCGCCCTCCGGCACCGCCCCGACGTCGTCCTCCTGGACGTCCGCATGCCCGGCGTCGACGGCCTCTCGGCCCTCCCCCATCTGGCGCGGATCGCCCGGGTCGTGATGCTGACGTACAGCCACGAGCCCGAGATCGTGCAGCAGGCCCTGCGCGAGGGGGCCGGGGGCTATCTGGTCCACGGCGAGTTCACCGTGGAGGAGCTGGTGTCTGCGGTACGGGACGTCACGCGGGGCCGCGCCCACTTCACCCCGACGGCGGCGACAGCAGTACTGGCGCACATCCAGAACGATGCGACTGCACACGTTGAACCGGACTCAACTTCCCTACTTTCGCCGACTTTCACGAAACAGCTTTCGCAGTTGCAATCAACTATGGGACAGTCGATGCCGATGTCGATGCCGACGTCGGCAGGCAGGGAGAGGTTCCCACTGAGCGTGAGGGAGGCGGAGATCATGGACCTCATCGCGTCGGGCATGAACAACCAGCAGATCGCCGCCACCTGCTTCATCAGCGAGAAGACGGTCAAGAACCACATCAACCGCATCTTCGCCAAGCTGCACAGCAGCAGCCGCTCCGAGGCCGCGGCCAAATGGCTGGGAACGGCGGTGACGTCGTGAGGCTCCGAATCCGCCGCACTCCCGCCTGGGCCCGGGATTGGGCCCAGAGACCCTTCTCCGAGGCGGACACACGGCCTTACGTTGCCGGTCACGCCACCGATGGAGAGGAACGCCATGAGCGACCTGCTGCTGAAGACCGCCGTCGCGGCAAAGGTCCGGGTGAGCGGCTGGACGAACACGACGGCGAAGGCCGTACGCCGCCGCGCCCACGGCGACAAGGGGCAGACCGCGGTCGAGTACCTCGGCATCATCGCGGTGGTGGTGGCGATCGTCGTCCTGATCGCGAACACGAACCTGGGACAGACGATCGTCGACAAGCTCAGGGCCCAGATCCTCAAGGTGGCTCCCTGACACGACTTCGCCTTCGCGCGCATGGCGACTCAGGGCAGGTCTTCCCCATCTACATCACGGTGGTGGCGGGCCTGCTCTTCCTCGCGTTCGCGTACTTCGCGGTCGGCCAGGCGGCGGTGAACCGCAGCGGCGCTCAGACGGCCGCCGACGCGGCGGCGCTGGCAGGGGCGCAGGAGACCAGGGACCAACTGGCGGGCCTGTGGGTCGAGGACGTTCTCGATCCAACGAAGTGGCAGGCCATCTTCGACGGTGTCGGAGCGGACGGCGACCCGTGCGGGCGCGCTTCTGAGCTCGCCGCGCAGAACTACGCCAGCCTGGACCGCTGCAAGTCGGACGGCCTCCGGTTCAAGGTCGCCGTCCAGACGAACAAGTCGGCGGGTGACTCCGTGATCCCTGCGACGAGCACCACGAAGGCACACGCCTGGGCCACCGCAGTGATCGATCCTCTGTGCACGTTCGAGTCGCCATCCGAGTCGCCATCCGAGCCATCCGAACCGCCGGCCGAGCCGTCTGGCCCACCGTCGGGCGAGGATCTCGAGGCCAACGTGCTACCGACACTCACCTGCAAGGGTGGGAGGAACTGGGAGCTGGACCCGGACGATCCCGCCGGTTTGCCCCGACCCGAGGATCTCTTCGACGTCCATCTGGTCAACGACTGACGCGGGAACGACAAGTGGTGAAGGAAGCGGAGTGATGAGCATGCGGTTCACGGCGAAAGCCCGCAGGGGGATGGTCGTGCTGGCCGTCGTGGCCGGGTTGGCTCTCGGCACGGCGGCCTGCGGCGGTGGGGGCGACGACGACAAGAAGCCACAGAGCTCGTCGTCCGCGTCCAAGACGGGTGGATCGCAGCCGGACACTCAGGAAGGGCAGTCCGAGGAGCCCTTGGCCGAGCTGAAGGGACCGAGCGGGCTGCTGCTCCGGATCGCCTCCGCCGTGCGCGACTCGGGCGGGTTCGTCACCGTCAACGGGTCCCTCAAGAACGACAGCGGGACGGAAGCAGTCGTCCCCTCGGCGCTGAGCGGCAACGAGACCGAGATCATGAACAATGGACTGTCCCTCGGCGGAGCCACCCTCGTCGACTCCAAGAGCAAGAAGCGCTACTACGTCCTCCGCGACACCGAAGGCCGCCCCCTGACGACCACGGGCTTCTCGACCCTCAAGGCGGGCGAATCCATCGACGTCTTCCTCCAGTTCCCCGCGCCCCCCGCCAGCTCGACCGACGTCACCTTCCAACTCCCGCTGTTCCCCAGCGGGGTCATCAAGATCTCCGGGTGAGGACGGCCATGACCCCACGTCTCACTCTGGCGGTGGCCACGGCCACCCTCGTGATCATCGGGATGGCCCCCGCCGCCCACGGCGACGACACCAAGCCCAGCGTCCCGCCCGGCACCGAACCCACCGCGTCCGCCCCCGTGGAGGTCGACGCCAACGACCCCGACCTCAAGCTCCCGGAGGGCGGCACCCTCGCCGCGCCCAAGGTGCTGGACATCAAGCAGGTCGTCGAGGACGAGGCGGGGGACGAGCGGCGGGAGGACACCAACGCGGACGTGACGTTCGCCCTCCAGGCCGAGGTCCTCTTCGGCAAGGACAGCTCGAAACTCGGCGCGGAGGCGCAGGCCAGGATCGCCACGATCGCCGCCGAGATCAAGAAGCAGAACACCACCCTGGTCCGCGTCTTCGGCTTCACCGACAACCTGGGCTCCTCAGCCCACGGCGACGTCCTGTCGAAGCAGCGGGCGGACGCCGTCCAGGCGCAACTCGCCGGCCAGCTCAACAACCCGAACATCACCTTCGAGGTCCGCGGCTACGGCGAGCAGTACCCCATCTCCGACAACTCCACGGAAGAGGGCCGCAAGAAGAACCGCCGAGTGGAGGTCACGTTCCCCCGCACGACGAGCTGATCTCGCGCGGCACGGGCGGAAGGGTAGGCCGTACAGGACGCGAAAGGCGGGGCATGAGGCGTTGGCGGGACGGGTGGGGCCGGTTGACGGTGCATGGGGGCGGCGGGGCGAGTGTGACCGTTCCGTTGGAGTTCGCCACGTCCTACCGGGCCCGTACGAAGGGTCTGCTGGGTCGGGACGCCGTCGACGGCGCGTTGTTGCTGTCGCCCGCTTCCGGCATCCACACCTTCCGCATGCGCATCCCCATCGACGTCGCCTACCTGACCCGCGACCTCACCGTCCTCGCCGTCCGCACGATGCGCCCCGGCCGGCTGGGCCGACCGCGCCTGCGCGCACGGCATGTTCTGGAGGCGGAGGCGGGGGTCATGGCGGGGTGGGGGGTGAAGGCGGGGGCGCGGGTCTCGGTCGAGGCGGGTAGGGCCGACGGTGAAGCGCCGTGAGAGGAGACAGGGCACCCTCCTCCTGCTGCCCTCCCCTTGGACCGCGCCGGCAGAAAAACCGGCGGCGTCCGTGCCCCTCTTCTGTGATGATCGCCCTATGAGCGCCGACGACCGCGACCCGCGCCCCAGCTTCGAGGACCTCCTGGCCGAAGGGGCCGCCGTCCCCACCGAGGGATGGGACTTCTCGTGGTTCGCGGGGCGGGCCACCGAGGAGCGGCCGTCGTGGGGGTACGCGGTGTCGTTGGCCGAGCGGCTGGCCGGGGCGACGGCCGCGCTCGACATCCAGACCGGGGGAGGGGAGGTCCTGGACTTCGCTCTCGGCCGGGCCGCTCCCGAGGCGCCCGTCCTCACCGTCGCGACCGAGGGCTGGCCGGCGAACGTCGCCAAGGCCACCGCACTGCTCCGCCCGCGCGGCATCGCGGTCGTCGCCTGCCCGGAGGACGCCCCGCTGCCCTTCGCGGACGCCACCTTCGACCTGGTGGGCGGCAGGCATCCGGTCCGGCCCCTCTGGGGTGAGATCGCCCGCGTCCTGGAACCCGGCGGGACCTACTTCGCCCAGCACGTCGGCCCTCGCAGCGTCTTCGAGCTCGTCGAGTACTTCCTGGGGCCGCAGCCCGACGAGGTGAGCAGCACCCGGCATCCCGAGCGGGAGCGCGCCGGGGCCGAGGCGGCGGGGCTGGAGATCGTCGACCTGCGGGCGGAACGGCTGCGGATCGAGTTTCACGACATCGCCGCCGTCGTGCACTTCCTGCGCAAGGTGGTGTGGATGGTCCCGGGCTTCACGGTGGAGGCGTACCGGCCCCGACTCCGCGCCCTGCACGAGCGGATCGAGGCCGAGGGCCCGTTCGTCGCGCACAGCACCCGCCACCTCATAGAGGCCCGCAAACCGACCGACTGACCCGCCCCACCGCCCGTCCGGGTTCGCCCGTCCGCAGCCACTTCCCCGAACAGGGCGGTCGCCCAACTCCCCTTCGTCGTCGACCACTTGGCGAAGTGCGCGGGCGTCGCCGGGCCGTAGGCCGCCGGGTGGCGGCGGACGAGTGTGCGCAGGCCCAGGTCCGGGGGGAGCGGGGCGGCGCGGGTGTATGTCACCTTGCGGCCCCGGTTCGGGCCGAAGCCCAGGGCGCCCGCCTGGCCCGCCCGGTGAAGTACCTGCCGTGGGCGCCGAGCATGGCCGCGACGACCCCCGCGACGACGTTTGCGGGCGGCCGTGGACGGCCTGCCGGCGAATTGGCCAGGAACTGTCGTTCGAGCCGTCGTGCGGAGGCCTCTCGCCAACTGATCCCCAAGGTCATGGCGTCGACGTCAGGGGGCAAAGAGGTCAGATCCTGTTCTCTGTGTCGCCGTGCACCCCCCGAGCGCCCCCGGGCCGGCTCCACCCCCTCCAGAGACCCGCTCCACCCTCTCCGTCCACCCCGCCATCCACCCCGCTATCCACCCCGCTATCCACCCCTCCATCCGCGCGACCCGCCGCCTCCGCGGAGTTTCCACATCGTTATTGCGAACAGTTCACATTCGGCGTTGACCTGACGTAAGTTCGAGGCCAGGCAATTCGCGTGAGCAAAGCTGCGTGGACGTCAGCGCGCAGTGGAGGGGGCTGCGCGGTGACGCCCGCGTCAAGACGCGTTCGCGGTCGGGTTAGCCCATCGGGGGGACCCTCGGACAACTGGCCGGCCCTCGCCCAAGCCGCTCCAAAACCTCTGCTTCCTCCGGCAAACGCCCCCACGCCCTGGGAATCCGCTGCGTTTTGGCCATGAACCACTCATGAACCATGCCTTGAATGGCCACCGGCGCGTTGCCGGGCGACTCCGGAGAGTAGTTGTGGCGCGCCGATGCACACAGCATCACTTACGAAGGGTTATGGTGGAAACCCCCCCTCGGGCCGGTCCGTCTCCCCCCCACGGACCGGCCCGTTTTTTGTGCCCCCACGCGCCTCCCGTCCGCCCTCCCCCCGCACCACCTCCGTGCCCACCCGGCTCAACGACCCAAGCCCCGCAGGGGTAGGCTGCGCCCCGCGGGGACCGCACCGTACGGAGGGGCTGACATTCACGTGAACCTGCGCGACAAGCTGCGCGGCCTTCTGGTCAGGCTGTACGCACGCCGGGTGGAAGGTCACCTGGACCACGCTCAGGTGCCCAAGCACATCGGCGTCATCATGGACGGCAACCGACGCTGGGCAAAGGCCGCGGGTTCCACCACCGAACACGGCCACCGCGCCGGCGCCGACAAGATCGAGGAGTTCCTCGGCTGGTGCAGCGAGACGGACGTCGAGGTCGTCACCCTGTGGCTGCTGTCGACGGACAACCTCGACCGCCCGCAGGAGGAACTCGTTCCGCTCCTCGGCATCATCGAGGACGTCGTGCGCACCCTCGCCGCCGACGGCCGCTGGCGCGTCCACCACGTCGGCACCCCCGACATCCTCCCCTCCCATGTGCAGACCGCGCTGAAGGAGGCCGAGGAGTCCACCGCCCACGTCGACGGAATACTGGTCAACGTCGCCATCGGCTACGGCGGCCGCCAGGAGATCGCCGACGCCGTGCGCTCGATGATCGTGGACGCCGCCGACAAGGGCACCTCGATGGAGGACCTCGCCGACTCCGTCAGCGTCGACCTGATCGGCCGCCACCTCTACACCGGCGCACAGCCCGACCCCGATCTGGTGATCCGCACCAGCGGCGAGCAGCGGCTGTCCGGATTCATGCTGTGGCAGACGGCCCATGCGGAGTACTACTTCTGCGAGGTCTTCTGGCCCGCCTTCCGCAAGGTCGACTTCCTGCGCGCCCTGCGCGACTACGCGGCCCGACACCGGCGTTACGGCGGCTGACACAGCAGGCCCGCCGGCGCCTCCTGCGGGCTACCGGCGGGTCGCCAGGGGCGGAAGTAACGAAGGACGTAACGAGGAGTTCACCGGCGCGCCGTCATATGCCGTGGCATGGCGGCGCGTGTTCGAGGGCATAAGCCAAGCAGGTCGACGCCCGAACCACGGGTGTCGGATCTCAGCGGACGGCACGGGGCCGTCCGCCCGGGAGGCCCTTTGCACCAGCCCGACCGTGCGGTCACGGCACGGAAGAAGCAGCGGGGGGCCGGTTCTCGGCCCGTGCAGGGCGGCCGAGAACCGGTCCAGCTCCACTCCGTCGCTCCCCGACCTCATCCGAGGGGGTACGTCCTTCCGTGGTGACCAGCACAAAGCGCCGTATGCCAGACCGGCGCACCTATGTTCTCGACACCAGCGTCCTGCTGGCCGACCCGAACGCCATGACCCGCTTCGAGGAGCACGAGGTCGTGCTCCCCATCGTGGTGGTCACGGAACTGGAGGCCAAGCGGCACCATCCGGAACTCGGCTACTTCGCCCGGCAGGCGCTGCGTCTGCTGGACGACTACCGGGTGAAGTTCGGTCGCCTCGACGCCCCCATCCCGATCGGGGAACTCGGCGGCACCGTCCGTGTCGAGCTCAACCACTCGGACCCCAGTGTGCTGCCGACCGGCTACCGCCTGGGGGACAACGACTCCCGCATCCTCGCGGTCGCCCGCAATCTGCAGGCCGAGGGGTTCGACGTCACCGTCGTGTCGAAGGACCTTCCGCTCAGGATCAAGGCGTCCTCGGTCGGTCTCCTCGCCGAGGAGTACCGCGCCGAGCTCGCCATCACGGGCTCCTCCGGCTGGACCGGAATGTCCGAACTGAGCCTGTCCGCTGAGCAGGTGGACATCCTCTTCGAGGTCGGCCACACCTACGTGCCCGAGGTCGCCGACCTTCCCGTGCACACCGGTCTGACCATCCAGTCCGAGCGCGGCAAGGCGCTCGGCCGGGTCACCGCCGACGGCAATGTGCGCCTCGTGCGCGGCGACCGGGAGGCGTTCGGCATCAAGGGCCGCAGCGCCGAGCAGCGCATCGCGCTCGATCTGCTGCTCGACCCGGACGTCGGGATCCTGTCGATGGGCGGCCGGGCCGGCACCGGCAAGTCCGCGCTCGCGCTCTGCGCGGGTCTGGAGGCGGTCCTGGAGCGCCGCCAGCACCAGAAGGTGATGGTCTTCCGGCCGCTGTACGCGGTGGGCGGGCAGGAGCTGGGCTATCTGCCCGGTTCCGAGGCCGACAAGATGGGCCCCTGGGCGCAGGCGGTCTTCGACACGCTGTCCGCGGTCACCAGCCGCGAGGTCATCGAGGAGATCACCGCCCGCGGGATGCTGGAGGTGCTGCCCCTGACTCACATCCGGGGCCGTTCCCTCCACGACGCCTTCGTGATCGTCGACGAGGCGCAGTCGCTCGAACGGAATGTACTTCTCACCGTTCTGTCCCGTATCGGTGCGAATTCCCGGGTCGTTCTGACCCACGATGTGGCGCAAAGGGACAATCTGCGGGTCGGGCGATATGACGGTGTGGTCGCCGTCGTCGAGAAACTGAAGGGGCACCCGCTCTTCGCGCACGTGACGCTGAACCGGTCCGAGAGGTCCCAGATCGCGGCACTTGTGACCGAAATGCTGGAGGACGGGCAGATCTGACCCTGATCGGACAACTTCATAAACGCTGAGGTGAGTTGGTGCCGTCCGGCAAAGGCAGTGAGCCTAGTCGGGCGGCGCCTTCGCGTGTGGGCCTTTCGTGAAATCCCCCGGAGTGAAAGAGGTGTGAGCTTTCACACGCAACTCGGAATTGCCTTGCGCGTTTGGTTACGGCAGAGTCTCAGTCCTGTCAGGCCCCGCATACGACACACCTGTACCCCCAGCGGTGCAGAACAACTTGAGCTTCACCTCTCAACTCCATACCGACGTCGTATGCCGCCCGAGCATCATGGCGCTCCCCCAGCGGGAGTTGCCCACCGGGCCCGTGTCTCCAGTGACCCCGCAGTTCGGAGACCAGCGTCAGGGGCACGATTGCGTCCGCCAGGGTCACCGAAGCGGGCGATGCTGGAAGGAAAACCGTGTGAGCCGGATCTCGGTCCGGGGATTCGCAGTGGCCTCGGCCACGGCGGTCACCGCTGTCGGAAGCGTCGTCGGCGTTGCCTCGGGCAGTGTCGCGCAGCCCAACGACGCAGAGGCGACGGCAAGCGACGCGACGCTCCTCGCTGACCTGCCCGTGGGCCAGCAGGCCCAGGTGCAGACGGCGTCCCTCGCGCAGCAGGCCAGCTACCAGGCCATCGCCGCGGACGAGGGCGCGAAGAAGGACGCCGAGGAAGCGGCCCGCAAGGCCGCCGCCGAGACGGCCGTCGCGAAGAAGGAGGCCGCCGAGAAGGCGGCCAAGGAGCGCGCCGAAGCCAAGACCAAGGCCAGCCGCAGCGCGGGCGACTTCCCGATCCTGAGCTCCTACTCCGTCGGGCAGATCCAGGCGATGGCGGCGCAGATGGTGCCCAGCGGCCAGTTCCAGTGCTTCAGCAACATCGTGGACCACGAGTCCAGCTGGAACTACCACGCGGTCAACGCCTCCTCCGGCGCCTACGGTCTCTTCCAGGCGCTGCCCGCCGGCAAGTACGCGTCCGCCGGCTCCGACTGGCAGACCAACCCGGCCACCCAGATCAAGTGGGGCCTGAACTACATGGACAGCCGGTACGGCAGCCCCTGTGAGGCGTGGTCGTTCTGGCAGGCCAACCACTGGTACTAGCAGGCCTCGTGCGGCCCCGGCCGTTCATCCCCCCTCACCCTGACCACCTGATGACTCAGCAGAAGGAATACGTGTGAGCCGGATATCGGCCCGGGGCTTCGCTGTGGCCTCTGCCACCGCCGTGACCACTGTCGGCGCCGTCATGGGCGTCGCCCAGGGCAGCGTCGCGCAGACCAACGACGACGCCGAGGCGACGGCGGGCGACTCGACCCTCCTCGCGGACTTACCGGTAGGGCAGCAGGCCCAGGTACAGACCGCGTCCCTGACCCAGCAGGCCTCCGCGCAGGCCATCGCAGCCGACACCACCGCCAGGAAGTCGGCGGAGGAGACGGCCCGCAAGCAGGCGGCCAAGGACGCGGTGGCCAAGCAGAAGGCCGCCAAGGACGCCGCGGACAAGGCGAAGGCCGACCAGGAGGCCAAGGAACGCGCCGAGGCGCAGACCAAGTCCGCCTCCAGTTCGACCGTGGACCCCGGCAGCTTCACCCAGCAGTCGTCGTACACCGTCGCCGAGGTCCAGGCCATCGCCCGGCAGATCGTGCCCGCCGACCAGTTCCAGTGCTTCAGCAACATCGTGAACCACGAGTCCACCTGGAACTATCAGGCCGTCAACCCCTCCTCCGGCGCCTACGGCCTCGTCCAGGCCTACCCCGGCTCGAAGATGTCGTCGGCCGGCGCCGACTGGCGGACCAACCCGGCCACCCAGATCAAGTGGGGCCTGAACTACATGAACGAGCGCTACGACAGCCCCTGCGGCGCCTGGGACTACTGGCAGGCCAACCACTCCTACTGAGCCGGCGCCACATCTCCCGCTCAACCCTGCGCAGCCCCTCCCCGTCATAGGGGGAGGGGCTTTCGCCCTGTACGGTCGGTACGGCCGGGACCGACGACTCCAGGGGGAGTGGTGGGGAGAGACGGGGGAAGAGGACCGATCATGTCGCGAGTGCCAGGGTGGCTCGGCCGGCTGGGCGCCGGTCTGACGCAAATGGGGGAGCGGCTCGACGAACGGCGCGCGGAGTTCGAGCGGGAGAGCGAGGGCCCCGAGCCGGAACCGCCGCCGCTCCCCGCCGAGACCGCGACGACCGCCACAGCCACCACGGCCACCGCGGTCGGCACGGCCGCTCCGGTGCCTGCCGAGGCCGAGGAACTCCCGCCGCGCAGTACGCGTCCCGACCCCGTGCAGGCCGTGCCGTGGGGAGTGCGGGTCGCCGCCGAGGCCGGCTGGCGGCTGCTGGTACTCGCCGGGACCGTCTGGATCCTGATCAAGGTGATCAGCGCCGTCCAACTCGTCGTCATGGCCTTCGTGGTGGCCCTGCTGCTCACCGCGCTCCTGGAACCCACCGTCGCCCGGCTGAAGCGGGCCGGCGTGCCGGGGGGGCCCGCCACCGCGCTGACGGCGATCCTCGGGTTCGTCGTCATCGGCCTGATGGGCTGGTTCGTGACCTGGCAGGTCATGGCGAACATCGACAACCTCTCCGACCAGGTCCAGGGCGGCATCGACGACCTGCGCCGCTGGCTGCTCAACAGCCCCTTCCACGTCACCGACAAACAGATCAACGGCATCGCCAAGAACCTGCGCGAGGCGATCGGCGACAACACCGACGCGATCACCTCGGTGGGCCTGGAGGGCGTCACCGTCGTGGTCGAGGCGCTCACCGGCATCCTCCTGGCGTTCTTCTCGACGCTCTTCCTGCTCTACGACGGCAAGCGGATCTGGGAGTGGACGCTCAAGCTGGTCCCGGCGGCGGCCCGGCCGGGCGTGGCAGGAGCGGGTCCACGGGCCTGGGCGACGCTCACGGCGTATGTGCGCGGCACGGTGATAGTCGCGCTGATCGACGCGATCTTCATCGGCCTCGGCATCTACTTCCTCGACGTGCCGATGGCCGTCCCGCTCGCCGTGTTCATCTTCCTGTTCTCGTTCATCCCGCTGGTCGGCGCGGTCGCCTCCGGCGCGCTGGCCGTCGTGGTCGCACTCGTCACGCAGGGCGTGTTCACCGCGGTGATGGTCCTGGCGGTGGTGCTGGCCGTGCAACAGATCGAGGGCCACATCCTTCAGCCGTTCATCCTCGGCCGCGCGGTCCGCGTCCACCCGCTGGCGGTGGTCCTGTCGGTCGCGGCGGGCGGCATGGTGGCCGGCATCGGCGGCGCGATCGTGGCCGTACCCCTGGTGGCCGTGACGAACACCGTGGTCGGCTATCTGCACGCCTACTCCCGGGAGCAGGCCCTGCGGCAGTCGCCGCGGCCACGGGGGGCCACGGCGGCCGGTGTCGCACCGGTGGCCGCCCCGGCCGCGGCACCGGCTTCCGCGCCGGAGGACCGGAAGCCGCAGCCCTCGGCCGACGACGCCTCGGTCACGACGCGCGAGTGAACCTCATGTCGAGCAGTCGGCGAGCACCGCTTCCGCGTCCAGCGTCACCGCGAGCGCCTGGACCACCGAGGCGATCTTGAAGGCCTCCTGGACGACCTCACGCCCGACCCCCGCCCTGCGCAGCTTCTGCTCGTGCGAGTCGAGGCACAGACCGCAGCCGTTGACGGCGGAAACGGCGAGCGACCACAGCTCGAAGTCGACCTTCTCGACGCCGGGGTCGCCGATGACGTTCATCCGCAGACCGGGGCGCAGGTTGGCGTACTCGTGGTCGGAGAGCAGGTGGCGGGTGCGGTAGAAGACGTTGTTCGTCGCCATGACGGCCGCCGCCGATCTGGCCGCCGTGTACGCCTGCGGCGAGAGGTTCGCCTTCGCCTCCGGGGCCAACTCGCGCAGCACGAGGGGGGAGCGCGCGGCGATCGCGGTGACCAGCACGGTGCCCCACAACTGCTGTGCGGACAGCTTGGAGTCGCCGATGACCGAGCCCAGGTTGAGCCTCAGGTCCCTGGCGTAGTCCGGAATCGCGGACGTCAGCGCATCCAGCGTCATAGCAGTTCACTCCCGGCCGGCAGCTTGATCGGTTCCAGGGTGGCCTCGCCCTCGGTCCCGGTGCAAGGGCACAGCTCGTCGGAAGGGGCCGGGTCTGCGTACGAAGGGCCCCTCCCCGGTGTGGGGAGGGGCCCTTGCCGTGGTTGCCGTGGCCGGTGTGGTTGCCGTGGCGGGTGTGGACGGGGGAGCGATTACTCGGTGCGCAGGCCGTCCGGGCGCATCAGCCGCATCAGCGGCGGCAGGCTGAGCAGCGTCACCAGCAGGACGACCCCCGCGCCGCAGCCGGTCATCGCCAGCACGCTCGCCCAGTCCACGCCCACCGGGGTGGACGTCATCTTCAGCAGTACGGCGCCCAGTGTGAGCCCCACCGCCAGGGCCAGCAGCAGACCCAGCGCGATAGGGATCGCCGTCTGCCACAGCACCGACAGGCCCAGCGTGCGCCGCCGGGTGCCGAAGGCGACCAGCGACGACAGCAGCTTCTTGCGCTCGCGCAGCTGCTCCAGCTGCGAGACCAGCAGGCTCGCCCCGATCAGCAGCAGCACACAGGCGGAGCCGACGAGCAGACCGGTGCGGATGGAGGTGAACCTCTTGTCCTGCCGGGTGGACGCCCAGGCCATCGGCTCGGCCAGCGGATCCACCTGCGCCGCCGTGTTACGGGCGTACTCGTAGGCGTCGGGCACGGACTCGTCGATCGAGAGGTACAGCTCACCTCTGACCGTGTTCTCGGCCGCCTTGGGCAGCGCGCTCGGCGTCATCAGGAAGCCGCCTCGCTCCCAGTCGACCAGGCCCTTGGACGACTTGGCCCTGACGATGTCCGCGGGCACGGTCCAGGCGACCTCCGGGCCGTGCTCGCGGGAGGAATGGTCCAGGTACAGCTTCGTGCCGGGCTTGTTCAGCTGCGGTCCCTCGGGGGCGTTCTCGCCGCCGTCCAGCACGAACACGTCGCCGTCCTTGCACGAGGGCAGCTTCGCCACCTCGCCCAGGGCCGAGCAGTCGCCCACGGTCAGGTCGGCGATCGTGTTCGGTCCGTCCTCGGTCCGCCAGGAGGCGTCGCCCACATAGCCCTCCCACAGGGCGGTGACCTTGCGGACGCCCTTGGTGTCGGTGAACTTCTGGGCGGTCGCGGCCAGCGGGAGGCCGTCCGGCACCCGCACCTGCATCTGCGCCCGGGTGAGGTCCTGGCCGGTGGGCTTGGTGTAGTCGCCGTCGACGCCCGCGAAGAGCATCTGCAGCGCGATCGCCCCGGCCACCGCCACCGCGATGCCGTTGACCATGCGGGCCGCCGTACCGCTGCTCAACTGCAGTCGCCGTACGGCCAGTTGCCAGGCGACACTGCCCGAGCCGAGCCGGGCGACGACCGTCTCCACGAGCCAGGGCAGCAGCGCGGTGATCCCGATGAGGAGCAGCAGGACGCCGCCGGTCACCAGATACTGGTTGAAGTTCCCGTTCTCGCGGCCCTGTCCGATCATCGGGAAGAGCATCGCGAGGCCGGCCACCGGCATCAGCAGCCGCCACCACAGCCGGCGCCGTGCGGGCTTCGCCGTGCGTACCACGCCGAGCGGCTCGATCACCACACCGCGCAGCGCGAACAGGGTGACCAGGATGGCGGCCGTCGGCACCGCCAGGACGACCAGCGCGGCCAGCGCGGGGGAGGGGTTGAGGTAGCTGGGCCACACGCTGATGTCCATCACCTCGACCGTGCCCGCCGCCTGGCGGCCGATCAGGAAGAAGACCGCGCCGAGGACCAGGCCGAGCAACGAGCCGGCCATCGCCTCGCCCGCCGCGATACGCCGGGTCATCCGGCCGTCGGAACCGATCAGCCGGAGGGCCGCGAGCCTGCGGTCGCGGCGCTCGCCGCCGAACCGCACGGCCGCGGCGATGAACACGGCCACCGGCATCAGCAGCACCACGATGATGACGAGGACCAGCAGGACGAGCACCGGGTCGGTCCGCTCGTGCGTCGGGTTCGGGTTCCCGAACTCCTTCAGCCGGGTCACCCCGGTATCGAGGTGCGAGGCGAGCCCGGAGCCGCCGGCGTAGTAGGCGAGTTCCTGGGAGCCGATGAGTCCGGATTCCCCGATGGTCCCGACGATCCGGTACGGCAGGCGCTCCCGCAGCAGCTCCGAATCGTCGGCGGCGAGCAGCTTCTTCAATGCGGGCGAGACGACCATGTCGCCCTTCGCCGGGAACTCGCTCACGCCGGGCGGCAGCGGGGCCCTCGGGCCTTCCGGCTCCACGAGCCGGCCGCGCACGTTCTTGTCGCGGAAGTCGGTGTCGGACCCGACGATCAGCAGGGTGTCGTCGCCCTTGGCGGGCTCCGAGTCGCCGAACGCCCAGTCCAGCCGGGCCTCTTCACGGTCGTGACGCACCGAGAGCACGTTCGGCACGGCCGTCGTCAGCAGCAGGACCGCCACGCCGAGGCCGACGCCCACCGCCGTCAGAATGGCCCTGACCCAGCCCTCCCGTCCGCCGGCGAAGGCGAACCGGACCCCCATGCCCAGGTCCCGATTCCACTGACGCAGGCTCATACGACCCGCTCCATGTCCCGCGACTTCCCGTCCCGTACGACGATCTCGCGGTCGGAGTAGGCGGCCACCCGGGCCTCGTGCGTGACGAGGACGACGGCCGCGTTGGCGGTGCGGGCGGCCTCGGTGAGCAGCTCCATCACGCGCTCGCCGTTGAGCGAGTCCAGCGCGCCGGTCGGCTCGTCCGCGAAGATCACGCGCGGGCTGGTGACGAGCGAGCGCGCCACGGCCACCCGCTGTCCCTGCCCGCCGGACACCTCGCCGGGCCGCTTCTTGCCGAGGTCGTCGACCTCGAGGCGCTCCATCCAGCTCAGGGCGGTGCGCTCGGCCTGCTTGCGCGGGGCGCCGTTCAGCCGCAGCGGCAGCGCCACGTTCTCCACGCAGGTCAGTTCCGGCACGAGCTGCCCGAACTGGAACACGAACCCGAACTCCGAGCGCCGCAGCTGACTGCGCTGGGCGTCGCTCATCGTCGCGAGGTCACGGCCGTCGTACAGGATCGAACCGGAGTCGGGCGTCACGATGCCGGCGAGGCAGTGCAGCAGCGTCGACTTGCCGGACCCGGACGGGCCCATCACGGCGACGACCTCGCCGGGATGGATGGAGAACTCGGCGCCGTCCAGTGCCATGGTCGGGCCGTACGCCTTGCGCAGGTTCTCGGCGATGAGCAGGGATCCCCCGGGAGCGTTCACGCAGTCACCGCCGCCTTCAGCTTGTCGAGGCGCGCGGCGGCCAGCTCCAGCCAGCGCAGGTCGGCCTCGAGGTGGAACAGGGCATGGTCGCAGATCAGCTGGTCGGCGAGGTCGCCCTTGCGCTTGCGGTCGGTGAGGATGCGCATGCTGCGCAGATGCTCGGACCGCTGCGTGTCGAGGATCTCGGCCGCGTCGCGGTGCGTGAGCAGCGCGAGGACGACTTTGGTGTAGAGCGTCGACTGCAGATACGGCTCGGGCTTCTCGGGCGTGCCGAGCCAGCGCTCCACGTCGGTGACGCCGGCGTCGGTGATCGCGTACCGCTTGCGCTCGGGGCCGCCGCCGGCCTCGATGCCGTCGACCTCGACGAGACCGTTCTTCAGCAGACGGGACATCGTCGAGTAGACCTGGCCGTAGTGCAGGGGCCGGTCGTGACCGAACTTCTCGTCGAAGGCCCGCTTGAGGTCGTAGCCGTGGCGGGGCCCGGACTCCAGGAGTCCCAGGAGGGTGTGACCGATGGACATGAGGAGGACTGTACATGCGGTGTATACCCGGTGTGTATACGCGGAGTGTGCAGCTCACAGCGGTGGGTGCGATTGCGCAGGTGGGGGTCGATTGTCACCGTTCTGCAACAGGCGGCGGCGAGGCCGTTCAGGTCGACGGGGGTCGCGGGGGCGAGCCTCCCGGGGGGCGCCCGCGGCGGGGCAGCGGTCCCGTCTCTCCCGGCAGCCGCCCCGCCTCCTTCAACGCCTTCCGCAGCAGGAACTCGATCTGCGCGTTCGCCGACCGCAACTCGTCCGAGGCCCAGCGGGCCAGCGCGTCGTGGACGAGCGGGTCCAGCCGCAGCAGCACCTGCTTGCGCTGCGGCCGGCCTTGAGGGGCCGAACCCCCGGCGGGAACCGTCACTGGTAGAGGGTTCCGGTGTTCAGGACCGGCTGGGGCGCTCGGTCCCCGCACAGCACCACCATCAGGTTGGACACCATCGCCGCCTTCCGCTCCTCGTCAAGTTCCACGATGCCCTGCTCGGCGATCCGGCTGAGCGCCGCCTCGACCATCCCCACCGCCCCGTCCACGATCTCCCGCCGCGCCGCGACCACCGCGCCCGCCTGCTGCCGCTGGAGCATCGCCGAGGCGATCTCGGGAGCGTACGCGAGGTGGGTGAAGCGGGACTCGATGATCCGCACTCCGGCCGCCTCCACGCGCGCGTGCAGCTCTATGGCGAGCTTCTCGGTGATTTCCTCGGCGTTGCCGCGCAGCGAGAGCCCGTCCTCGTCGTGCGAGTCGTAGGGGTACTCGATGGCGATGTGCCGGACGGCCGCCTCGGTCTGGGTGGCGACGAACTCCAGGAAGTCGTCCACCTCGAAGCTGGCCTGCGCGGTGTCCTGCACGTTCCACACCACGACCGCGGCGAGCTCGATCGGGTTGCCGTAGGCGTCGTTGACCTTCAGGACGGCCGTCTCGTGATTGCGCACCCGGGTGGAGATCTTCTCGCGGGAGGTGAAGGGGTTCACCCAGCGCAGCCCGTCCTCGCGGATCGTGCCCCGGTAGCGGCCGAAGAGCTGCACCACGCGGGCCTCGCCCGGCGCCACCGTGTTCAGCCCGCACATCGCGAGGAACGCGGCGAGGGCGACCAGGATGCCGCCGGTGATCAGCACGGCCTTGACGCCGGTCGCGGTCACGGCGGTGGCCGTGGCGATCATCCCGCCGCCGGCCAGCAGCCCGACCAGCCCGAGCAGCAGCGCGAGCCCGCCGCCCACGCTGTGCGCGGGGAACTCGTGCACGCGCGGGGCCGGCATCTCGGGGGCGTCGACGTCGGGCGCGGAGGTGGAGGTGGATGTGGAGGTGGGCATGGCGGGTCCCCGTTCTCTTTCGTCTTCTCTTCGGTCGTGCGGTCGGCCAGGCGGCCGAATCTGTTAGCGGCTGCCTAGCTAAGTGATATCACTTTAGCGCGTCACGGCAACCCTGCACCCCTCTCGTACGTCGAATCGGTGGGGACCTTCTGCCGGTTCCACCGGTCGGGGTGCTGATTCTCACGCCCCCCGAACACCGGATCGGCTGCCCCTCGTCATAGACAGCGGTGTTAGTTTTCTGAGCTGACCTGCCCCTGCCCACGGGCACTGGTGTGACTGTCGAGTAGGAAGCGGAGCGAGCGGACTCATGGGACGAGCGGAAGAGAGACGAGCGCGACAGCGCGGTGGCCGCCGCGCGGCGCCCAGGAACCGCTCGACGGAGACGGAGTCCGTCGCGCCCCCCACCACCGGGACCGCCACCGGGACCGCGGCGAGGACCGCGACCCGGAGCGCCTCCGAGGCCGCCCCCGAGACCGCCCCCGCGGTCGGCGGGCGCGCGGCGGCCCGCAGGGCCGCAGGGGCGAAGAAGGGCGGCAGGGGCGCGAAGGGCAAGGACGGCAAGAAGAAGAGCTTCATACGCCGGCTCTTCACCTGGAAGAAGATCCTCGGCACGTTCCTCGGCCTGACCGTCGCCGTCATCGGCGCCTTCGTCTGGCTGTACGTGAGCACGCCGATCCCCAAGGGCAACCCCGACGCCGACCTGCAGAGCAACGTCTACAAGTACGGCAACGGCGCGATCCTCGCCCGCGACGGTGACGTCAACCGGGAGAACGTCGAACTCGCCACGATCCCCGAGCCGGTCCAGCACACCTTCGTCGCCGCCGAGAACAAGACCTTCTACACCGACGCCGGCGTCGACCTCAGGGGCACCGCCCGCGGTGTCCTCAACACGCTGATGGGCAAGGGCGCGCAGGGCGGCTCGACGATCACCCAGCAGTACGTCAAGAACTACTACCTGACCCAGGAACAGACCGTCACGCGCAAGTTGAAGGAACTGGTCATCTCCCTGAAGCTGGACCGGGAGAAGGACAAGGACTACATCCTGGCCGGCTACATCAACACCAGCTACTACGGTCGCGGCGCCTACGGCATCCAGGCCGCCGCCCAGGCCTACTATCGCGTCGACGCCGACAAGCTCTCCGTCGAGCAGGGCGCCTACCTCGCCGCGCTGCTCCAGGCACCCAGCCAGTACGACTGGGCCTCCGCCTCCGACACCGGCAAGCGGCTGGTCCAGGCCCGCTGGAACTACGTCCTCGACAACATGGTCGGGCAGGACTGGCTCGACAAGTCCAAGCGCGAGGCCATGAGGTTCCCGATCCCGAAGGACCCGAAGGCCGACCCGAGTCAGGAGGGCCAGGTCGGCTACCTGGTCTACGCGGCCAACGTGGAACTGGCCAAGCAGTTGGTTGCCACGGGCATCGCCAATGACTACGAGTCGGCCGCGGCGCTGGTCAAACGCGGCGGCTGGAACATCGAGCTCAACATCGTCCCGAGCAAGCAGAAGGCGCTGGAGAAGGCGGTCAAGGAACAGCTGACCAGCAAGCTGGACAAGAAGAAACGCCCGGTCGACGGCGACGTCCAGGCCGGCGCGGTGTCGGTGAACCCGAAGACCGGCGCGGTCGAGGCGATGTACGGCGGTACGAGTTACACCGACCACTACATCAACAACGCCACCCGCACCGACTACCAGCCCGCCTCCACCTTCAAGCCGGTGATCCTCGCCGCGGCCTTCGACGAGAACGCCGTGACGCAGAAGGACGAGAAGATCACCGCCAACACGATCTACGACGGCACCAGCAAGCGCCCGGTCGTCGGCAGCGACATCGGCTTCGCCCCGGAGAACGAGGACGACCAGGACTACGGCCCCGTCACCGTCCAGACGGCGCTGAACAAGTCCATCAACTCCGTCTTCGCGCAGATGGGCGTCGACGTCGGCATGGACAAGGTGCTGAAGGTCGCCGACCAGCTCGGCATGGACACCAAGGACCTGAAGGCGGTGCCGGCCCAGACCCTCGGCACCATGGGCGCGAGCCCCCTGCAGATGGCCGCCGTCTACGCCACCCTCGACAACCACGGCAAGAAGGTCACCCCGGCGCTGATCAAGACGGCCGAGAACAGTGCCTATCCGTCCTTCAAGCACACCGACCCCATCGGCGCGCAGGTCATCAACCGCGAGGCCGCGGACTCCGTCACCTCGGTGCTCACCGGTGTGGTCGACGACGGTACGGCCAAGAAGTCCGTGCGGGACAACCCGCTGCGCAAGGGCCAGAAGGTCGCGGGCAAGACGGGTACCTCCGACAACAACAAGTCGGCCTGGTTCACCGGCTACACCCCCGACCTGGTCACCTCGGTCGGCCTGTTCGGCGAGTCCGCCAAGCCCCCGCACCCCCAGGTCACGCTGACCGGCGCGACGACGGGCGACACCACGGTCGACGGCCGTATCAACGGCGGTGGCTTCCCGGCGCAGATCTGGGCGGCGTACACCTTCGGCGTCTCCACCAAGGTCAGCAAGTTCGACCTGGAGACCGACCAGGGCGCGGCGGTCCAGACGGCGTCCCCGTCGCCGACCTCGTCCCCGTCCCCGAGTTCCTCGCCGTCGAACTCGCCGAAGCCCAGTTCGTCCCCGTCGAACTCGCCGAAGCCGAGTTCGTCCCCGTCGAACTCGCCGAAGCCCAGTTCGTCCCCGTCGAACTCGCCGTCGGGCGGCGCGTCGACGGCACCGTCCACGGGCGTCCCGTCGACCGGATCGCCGAATCCGGACAATCCGATCTTCGGCCAGTAGCGGCCTTCGGCCAGTAGCACGACAGCGCAGAGGGCGCCCGGAGATCTCCGGGCGCCCTCTGCTGTGCGTCTGATCGGCGGCTGTTCGCCTCTGTCAGCTCCGGTTCAGCTCGAACCAGACCACCTTGCCGGTGCTCAGCCGGGTGGCCCCCCAGCGCCGGGCGAGCCGGTTCACCAGATACAGGCCGCGCCCACCCTCGTCGGTCGCCCGGGCCTGCCGCAGCCGGGGCAGCTGGGGCACGTCGTCCCCCACCTCGCAGCGCAGGACGTCGGTCCGCAGCAACCGCAGCGTCACCGGTCGCGTGGCATACCGCACCGCGTTGGTGACGACCTCGCTGACCAGCAGCTCGACGGAGTCCGTCATGTCCTCCAGACCCCAGCGGGACAGCGCCCGCCGGGCCAGCCGGCGGGCCCGGCCGGGAGCCGCGTCCTCCGGTTCCAGGAACCAGTACGCCACGTCGCTCGGCGCGATCCCGTCGAACCGGGCGGCGAGCAGCGCGATGTCGTCGTCCCGGTCGCCCGGGCCGAGCATGTCGAGCACCTCGTCGCACAGGGCTTCGAGCGGCGGCGGATGGTCCGGCCCGGTCAGCTGGGCCGTCGCGGCGAGCTTCTCGCGCAGCTGCTCTATGCCGGTCGCCACGTCCCGCAGCCGGGACTCCACCAGCCCGTCGGTGTACAGCAGCAGCGTCGCCCCGGCCGGCGCGTCCAGTTCCACCGCCTCGAAGTCGACCCCGCCGACGCCGATCGGCGCGCCCGGCGGCACCCGCAGCACCTCGGCCCGGCCGCCCAGATGCAGCAGGACGGGCGGCGGATGGCCCGCGTTGGCGATGGTGATGCGATGCGATACCGGGTCGTAGACGGCGTACAGGCAGGTCGCCATGCGGTCGGTGCCCAGCCGCTGGGCCTGCTCGTCCAGGTGGTGCAGGACCTCCTGCGGGGGCAGATCGAGACCGGCCAGCGTCTGGGCCGTCGTGCGCAGCTGCCCCATGATTGCCGCCGACGTCATGGAGTGCCCCATCACGTCGCCCACCACCAGCGCCACCCGGCTGCCGGGCAACGGGATGGCGTCGTACCAGTCGCCGCCGACCCGTGCCGTCTCCGCCGCGGGCAGGTACCGGGACGCCAGCCGGACGCCCGTGGGACGCGGCAGGGTCTCGGGCAGCATCGTGCGCTGCAACTCGTCGGCGATGTACGCCTCACGGTCGTACAGCACCGCCTTGTCGATGCCGAGCGCACTGTGCGTGGCCAGCTGCGCGGCCACCAGCAGATCGTCGTTCTCGAACGGGAGGCGCTCCGGACGGCGCAGGAAGACCGCGGCGCCGATCACCCGGCGCCGGCCGCGCAACGGGGCCAGGATCGCCCGCTGGCCGCCCGGGACGACCAATGTGCTGTCCTCGCCCAGGAGTTCGGGCAGCGCGGCGCGCGCGGCCGGATTGTCCGCGAACACCGGACGCACCCCGCGCAGCACCTCCGCGAGCGCACCGCCGGGCCGCACCTCGCACATGTCCCCGACCGAGGCCGACAGCTCGGCGGTCAGCTCGCCCGGCTCCGGCGGCGGCAGCGCCAGCGCCGCGAAACCCGTCTCGGTGTCCCGCTCCTCGGGGATGCGGTCGGTGCGGCGCAGCCGCAGCATGATGCGGTCCGCGGCCGGCCGCTCGTCACCGACGGGCAGCGGGTCGCGCAGATAGACCAGGATCGCGTCGGAGAAGGTCGGCACGGTGGCCCGGCACAGCCCCATCACGATCTCGTCGAGGTCCAGTCCGCGGGCGATCCGCCGGGTCGCGGCGCCCACGAAGCGCAGCCGGTCCCCGTCCCGCCGCATCGGTGTGGGCCGGCCTGGCTGCGCCGTCGCCGCCGCCCCGCGCCGCTCCTGGCCGCCGGGACCCCGTTCCGCGTGCGGGTCCGTGGCCGACTGGGCCGGGATGGACTCGGGCACGGGGCGCGGCCGGTGAGTGTCCGGCTCGGCGGACGCCGAAGGCTGGGAGTGCTCGGTCTCCGCGGAGGAGCCGGCCTCCGTCCCGGCCGTTTCCTTGCCCGCTGCTCCCTGGCCGCTCTGGCCGCCCATGTTGCCCTTTCCACCCTTGCCGCACGGCGTCGTCGTACCCGAGGCGTCGGGTGGTAAGGCGGACGGGGCCGCAGTGGGCTCCGGGGTACGCAGGAGTGCCCCACGGGGGTCCGTGGGGTCGACGCCCTGGGGGCGTTCGTAGGAGAGGGGCTGCTCCGTCACGCGTGTCGAATCCGTCCGTCCGGGGCTGCACGCCGCGCGCGCAGTTGGTCCCGCAGGAAACCCGATACCCGGAATACATGTCCCCGGAACGGAATTCCCGCGTGGTCAGAGGTTGTTCCTGTGTCACCGGTGGCCCGCGCGCGACCCTGGGGGCCGACGACGGACGTCCCTGCGGTGTTGCCCTCGTACCCCTCGATCACGTCCTGCCGCCCCTCGGTGACGTACGGTCAGACCCGGCGTCTGCTCCGGGAGTTACTGCCAGCGTGCCTTGCGGAGGACGATCCTACGTTTGTTGCCCGGGGGCGCATCAAGGGTCTCATGTGGACAGGTGCGCGGGCGTACGGTCCCAGTCCTCCGGCAGCAACGGTACGGCCCAGGACGGATCCGGGCGCCAGTGCTGCCAGCCCTCGTCGAACGGCGGCCCCCACGCACGGATCACCTCCACCGCCCTGCGGCCCGCCTCCCGCACCTGTTCGGCGACCGTCGCGTCCATCAGACCGTCCTGCTGGGCCTGCGCGAACTCGTCCTCGTCGCGCCAGCCCCAACTGCGGTCCGGGTAGACGCAGATGTCCAGAAAGTGGTCCTCCGAGTCCACCCCGTCGGCCCAACGGGCCAGCGGCTGCTCCAGATTGACGTACCAGTTCTTGAATCGCCAGCCCGGCTCCCAGAACAGCCACACCGACCAGGGCTCGCCGGGTCGGGCCAGCTTCAGCACGCCGGTGCCGAACCAGTGGGCGCGCTGCACGGTCCGCGGCTTGGTGTACCGGGTGTCCAGCGGCTCCTGGTGCAGCGGCGTGCCGTCGGCGAGAACGGGCCGCACGCACTGCGTGCCCGGGGCCATCCACACGGCGAGCACGTCCTCGTCGTCCCGCACGACGGTGACCGGGCGGGCGATGTGGAAGCGTGCTCCGCCGTTCTCCCGGTAGCGCCACAGGATCCGGTCTCCGGGCTCCCAGAAGACCGCCGCACCGCCCGTTCCCATGCGTCTCATCGCTCCACCGTCTGCCATGCACAGATATTAGGTGCCATGGACATACGACGCTGCGGCGCGCGTCACGGTTCGCGCGCCGGAGCGCGAAAGGTTACGGGTGCGTCATCCGCAGGACATCCAGGGCCTCGTCGAGCTGCTGCAGCGTCAGGTCACCGCGCTCCACGTACCCTCCGTCGAGGACGGCCTCCCGGATCGTCTTCTGATCCGCGAGGGCCTTCTTGGCGACCTTCGCGGCCTCCTCGTACCCCAGGTACTTGTTCAGCGGCGTGACCACCGACGGCGAGGACTCGGCGTACTCACGGGCGCGCTCGCGGTGTGCGACGATCCCGTCGACCGTCCGGTCCGCCAGCAGCCGCGACACGTTGGCGAGCAGCCGGACCGACTCCAGGACGTTCTTGGCGATCACCGGCAGCATGACGTTGAGCTCGAAGTTGCCCGCCGCGCCGGCGGCGGCGACCGTGGCGTCGTTGCCCACGACCTGCGCGGCGACCATCAGCACGGCCTCCGGGATCACCGGGTTCACCTTGCCGGGCATGATCGACGAGCCGGGCTGGAGGTCCGGCAGGCTGATCTCGGCCAGTCCGGTGCGCGGTCCCGAGGACATCCACCGCAGATCGTTGGCGATCTTCGTGAGTCCGACCGCGATGGTCCGCAGCTGGCCGCTGGTCTCGACGATCCCGTCCCGCGCGCCCTGCGCCTCGAAGTGGTCGCGCGCCTCGGTCAGCGGCAGTGCGGTGACCCGGGCGATCTCCTCGATGACGGCAGCGGAGAAGCCCGGCGGCGTGTTGATCCCGGTGCCCACGGCGGTGCCGCCCAGCGGCAGCTCGGCGAGACGCGGGAGGGAGGCGTGCAGCCGCTCCACGCCGTACCGCACCTGCGCGGCGTATCCGCCGAACTCCTGGCCCAGGGTGACGGGCGTGGCGTCCATCAGATGCGTCCGCCCCGACTTCACCACGTCGGCGAACTCCCGCGACTTGCGGGTGAGGGCGTCGGCGAGGTGCTCCAGGGCGGGCACGAGGTCGCGGGTGACGGCGGCGGTGGCGGCGATGTGGATCGACGAGGGGAACACGTCGTTGGACGACTGCGAGGCGTTGACGTGGTCGTTGGGGTGCACCTCCCGCCCCAGCCGCTCACCGGCCAGCGTGGCGATGACCTCGTTGGCGTTCATGTTGGACGAGGTCCCGGAGCCGGTCTGGAACACGTCGACCGGGAAGTGCTCGTCCCACCGGCCCTCGGCGACCTCCCCGGCGGCTTCCTGGATCGCCTCGGCGATCTCCTTGTCGAGCACCCCGAGTTCCGCGTTCACCTTGGCGGCGGCGCCCTTGATCCGGGCCAGCGCCTCGATGTGCGCGCGCTCGATGCGCTGCCCGGAGACGGGGAAGTTCTCGACGGCGCGCTGCGTCTGGGCCCGCCACTTGGCGTCCGCCGGGACGCGTACCTCGCCCATGGAGTCGTGCTCGATCCGGTATTCGCTCATGTCTGTAGAGCGATCAGGGCGGCACGGTTGTTCCGGACTTCACTCGTACGTGTCGTGGGGTGTGATCCACGTCTCAGTGCGGCGGTGCAGCCGACGAGGGGGCGCCCCCGTCGAGGACGGGTGCCGGGAAGGCCCCCGAAGAGGGACCAGTTGGTGCGCGCACTGCGGCAACTGCCCATGCGGATGCGAACCGTGGTGGTGCGGCGGGCTCAGGATCGTCCGCCGTGCCCGCAGTCGGCGGCACCGGCCGCGACCGGCGCCGCCCAGGACAGCGACGCCACCACCCTGCTGTTCGAGATCTCCGACGGCCAGAGCACGCCCCGAAGACCGTCAAGAAGGGCGACACGGTCGACTTCACCGTCTGCGCCCGCTGACCGGACGCGGCGAGGACGACGCCCGCCGCTGCAATCAGGGGCGGGCGTCCGTCCGAGGAGCCGGCCAGAGGGTCGGGCCGCAGAGGTCAGGCCAGACCCGGACCCCGCACCGGGATCGTCGTGAACGTCGGCGCGGGCGCCGGGTCCCTGAAGAAGTCGTTGCCCTTGTCGTCGACGACGACGAACGCCGGGAAGTCCTCGACCTCGATCTTCCAGACGGCCTCCATGCCGAGCTCCTCGTACTCGACGACCTCGACCTTCTTGATGCAGTCCTGGGCGAGGCGGGCGGCGGGGCCGCCGATGGAGCCGAGGTAGAAGCCGCCGTGCGTGCCGCAGGCGTCCGTGACCTGCTGGGAGCGGTTGCCCTTGGCGAGCATCACCTTGGAGCCGCCGGCCGCCTGGAACTGCTCGACGTAGGAGTCCATCCGGCCGGCCGTCGTCGGCCCGAAGGAACCGGAGGCGTAGCCCTCGGGGGTCTTGGCCGGACCGGCGTAGTACACCGGGTGGTCCTTCAGGTACTGCGGCATTTCCTCGCCCGCGTCCAGCCGCTCCTTGATCTTGGCGTGCGCGATGTCACGGGCCACGACCAGCGGACCGGAGAGGGAGAGCCGGGTCTTCACCGGGTACTTCGTCAGCTCGGCGAGGATGTCGTCCATCGGCTGGTTCAGGTCGATCTTCACGACGTCGCCGGCCTCGTCGAGGTGCTCGTCCGTCGTGTCCGGCAGGAAGCGCGCCGGGTCCGTCTCCAACTGCTCCAGGAAGACGCCCTCGGCGGTGATCTTCGCGACGGCCTGCCGGTCGGCCGAGCAGGAGACGGCGATGGCGACCGGGCAGGACGCGCCGTGCCGCGGGAGGCGCACCACCCGCACGTCGTGGCAGAAGTACTTGCCGCCGAACTGCGCGCCGATCCCGATCTTCTGCGTCAGCTCGAAGACCTTCTCCTCCAGCTCCTTGTCCCGGAAGCCGTGCCCGAGCGGCGAACCCTCGGCCGGGATCTCGTCCAGGTAGTGCGCGGAGGCGTACTTCGCGGTCTTCAGCGCGTACTCGGCGGACGTGCCGCCGACGACGATCGCCAGGTGGTACGGCGGGCAGGCGGCCGTGCCCAGCGAACGGATCTTCTCCTCCAGGAACTTCATCATGGAGGCCTCGTTCAGGACGGCCTTCGTCTCCTGGTAGAGGAACGACTTGTTGGCGGAGCCGCCGCCCTTGGCCATGAACAGGAACTTGTACGCGCCGCCGTCGGCGGCGTACAGCTCGATCTGCGCCGGGAGGTTGGAGCCGGTGTTCTTCTCGTCCCACATGGTCAGCGGGGCCATCTGCGAGTAGCGCAGGTTGAGGTTCAGGTAGGCGTCGTAGATGCCGCGGGAGAGGGCCTTCTCGTCCTCACCTTCGGTGAGGACGTTCTGCCCGCGCTTGCCCATGACGATCGCCGTGCCGGTGTCCTGGCACATGGGGAGTACTCCGGCGGCCGCGATGTTCGCGTTCTTCAGCAGGTCCAGCGCGACGAACTTGTCGTTGCCGGAGGCCTCCGGGTCGTCGATGATCCGCCGCAGCTGGGCCAGGTGTGCGGGCCGGAGATAGTGCTGGATGTCGTGGATGGCCTCCTCGGCGAGCTTGCGCAGCGCCTCCGGCTCCACCTTGAGGAACGTCCGCCCGTCGGCCTCGAAGGTGGAGACACCCTCGGAGGTCACCAGCCGGTAGGGGGTGGTGTCCTCTCCCATGGGGAGCAGATCGGTGTACGCGAACTCAGGCATCTCGCCCATTCCTCACTCGACAGACGGCGCCCGCCTCCGTTGGCGGGCGCTCACCAGCGTAGAACCTGCCACTGACGCCGGGCCTGTGAGGTAAGGCTCAGTTCGGCGCCGGCCCGATGGGGCGTCTCGGGGTTCGACAGGGGTATCGCGATCTATCGTGTTTGGGTACCCTGCTGTCGTGGACCTTCAGAAGCAGACCGCCGCACCCACGCCGGCCGCCGAGTTGCGCGCCTCCGACGCAGACCGTGACCGTATCGCCGACTTGCTCCGCGAGGCCCTCGCGGAGGGCCGGCTGACCGCCGACGAGCACGCCGAGCGCGTCGAGGGCGTACTGGCCGCCAAGACGGTCGGCGAACTGGAGGCGTTCGTCCGGGACCTGCCCGCCGCGCACGAGCGCCGCGCGGCCCCCGCCTCCGCCCCCAGCCGGCCCACCGCGGGCGCGATACCCGCCGACCCCGACGACAACGTGGTCGCGGTCTTCAGCAGCGCCGTCCGCAGGGGCCGTTGGCGCGCGGGCCGCCGTATCCACGCGTACGCGGTCTTCGGCACCGTCGAGATCGACCTCACCGAGGCGCTCTTCGAGTACCAGCAGGTCGTGATCAAGGCGATCTCGGTCTTCGGCAACATCGAGGTCCGCGTCCCGGAGAACGTCTCGCTGCGCGGCACCGGCGGCGCAGTGCTCGGCAACTTCGAGGTGGACGCGCTCGATTCGCCCCAGTCCGACGCGCCCGTGGTCTACGTCGACGGATGGGCGGTGCTGGGCAACATCGAAGGCCGGCCGAAGCGGGGCAAGCTCGTCGCGGACATTCTCGATCGGGTTCAGTACAAGGTCGACAAGAGTTTGCGCAAACACCTGGACCGTTGACGGTCGTGAACGCGCCAACCCCGACAGCGGGGGATCCGGCGGTTGCGAACCCTGTGCATAGGCGCGCGCACAGCGGGTAGGCCTTGCTGCATCGTCTCTCGCTCGCGAAGCCGTCGTCAGGAGTAGACCCGTGCTGCAACCGCCGCATTCGTCCCTGCAGGTCGCCGCTGTCCCGGCCCAGCGGGTACCAGCGCGCGACAGGGACCAAGACGCTCCCTGGCATACCGAGGCGGTGTGCCGACGCGACGAGGCGGGCCTGTTCTTCGCCCCCTCCAAGGAGCCCACAGCCGCCCGGCTCTCCCGCGAGGAAGCAGCGAAGCGGGTCTGTGCGCGCTGCCCCGTCATGGTGGAGTGTCGCGAACACGCCCTCCTGCAACCCGAGCCCTACGGCGTCTGGGGCGGCCTCACCGCCGCCGAACGCCGCGTGGTCCTCGCCCGCCGCCGCCGCCGCGACGTGGAACTGAAGAAGGCGGCCCGAGCGACGGACCGCATAGCGCAGGCGGGCTAGGTGTATTGCCCTGTGAGGTTGGGGACGCGGCTGGCGGGTGGTTGGCCTTTCAGCGCGGTGTGTCCGCGGTGGTGATTGTAGGTGTGCAGCC
>NZ_JBITJV010000063.1:0-9868 GCF_044460385.1 Streptomyces sp. NPDC050121
TCCCCCGAGTACCTCGCAGTACCCATGAGGACATCCTCTCCACGGACCCCAAGATCCGCTTCTCAGAAGTGTCCACTGTTCGAGGTGAAGCCCACCACAGGGTGACCCCGCCGCGTGTGGTACGAGCCCGCGTGCAGGGGGCATCACGTGATCGCCCGGCCGTACGGACAGGCACATGACCATGCTCGGGCGGCTCCCCCGTCGGCGCACCCTGTCGGCGGCCACCCTGATGGTCCCTCGCGTGTGGCGCCCGTGATGCCGTGCAGTGCTGCGGCTGCCGACCGGTTCCGTCCGCCATAGCATGGAGCCCGTTAGAGAAATGCCACCGCGTGCACCCTGTGCTGCACATGTGGCACGCCACCGGACAGTCGCCGCCCGCACACCCGCCGCTTCTGAATGAGCTGGCCGCTCTCCATACCGACCACGGTCCGCGCGGAGGCGCGCCATCCCGTGCAGCACAAGGCAGCCACGGACAAACCGGAAGGGGAAGACCCATGTCCCCCACACACCCGCCCGACTTCGAGCACGCCATCCACACCGCGAACATCTGGCTGAAAGCGACGTCGGAAGCTCTGGGAACCGACGACCGCCACCTCGCCCACCGGGTGCTGCGCACCTGGCTGCACGCACTCCGCGACCGGCTCACCGTCGACGTGGCCGCCAACTTCGCCGCACAACTCCCCGAACTGCTGCGGGGCATCTACTACGACGGCTGGGACCCCAGCGCCGTACCGGTCAAGTACGACCGCGAAGGCTACGTCAACCGCTTCGTCCAGGAAGCCAAAGTCACGGCCGAAGAAGTCCCCCGGATCGCCCCAGCGGTCGCCGCCGTCGTGCGCGAGCACGTCTCCCCCGGACAACTGGAGGCGGCGCTCAACCAGCTCCCGCAAGACATCCGCGCGCTCCTCCTCCAGCCGACTGCCTGACCGGCTCTACGGACTCGTCCGCGGTCGGCACGGAGGAGACGGCAGGGCGCGGGCCAGGGCCTGACGGCCACTCAGCATCGCAACTGCCATGCAGCGCTCACTCATCCGGCGCAACCCGTTGACCGCGCACGAAGTCAACGGGTCGGGGATCGCCATCGTGGCCATCTGCCACCACCGCCCGAACCGGACCGCCTGCCCACCCTGCCTGACAACACGTCAGGCGGGCGGAACACCTCTCGCCTACGGAAGCACAACATGACCGGTATCTACGCGCTGATCCGTCCGGACGGCGGATTGGAGTTCCGCGACGGCGTCCCCGACCAGATGTGCAGGGACGCCGACTCACACCACGGAGCGCCGGCCGCCTTCCCCATCCAGCGCCCTGCCTGGGGCGGTAACGGCCTGCACGGCCACGTCGCCGATACGTCCGCCCTGGATGGCGGCGCATATCCGCCGAACCGCGTTGCCGGCCCGCTCCTGGCCGCCCTCGGTGGCCCGGACCAGTACGTCTTCGGCAACCTGACCATCTGCAGCAGCCGAACCACTCCCGACACCGGAGAAGCAATCCTGTGCGGCCTCACCGAAGCACAGCAGCGGCTCATCCAGGACGTCCACGCCACCGTCTCCAAGGAAGCCGAGAGCGCCGGATAGATTCGGCTGACGCTGCTACGAGGCCCGACGCACGCACTGGGTCGGCGTGGGATCGAAGTCCTCGCTCAAGTCCGCGTCGTGGCGGCGGTAGGAGGCGGCATCCTGCGCTCCAGTGATCGATGGCCGCCAGAGGGCGCTGATTCCTGTATGGGAGAACTGCGGCGTTCCGCTACACACGTCAGGAGCGCATCAGCAGAGCGTCCAGGGGCTCGCTGTTGTGCAGGCGGTTGATGGCGTCGGCGAGCAGCGGGGCCACGGACCGTACCTGGAGCGGCAGCGCCTGCGTCTGCCCTGTGGCGAGCGTGTCGGTGACGAGCACGCGGCGGAGCGGGAGCTGTGCGAGCCGGTCCCGGGCGTCTCCCGCCAGGAGGCCGTGGGTCGCGGCAACGGTGATGTCCGGAGCGGCCCCGCAGGAGAGCAGGACGCGCACCGCCGCTTCCACCGTCGCGCCCGT
Organism: Streptomyces sp. NPDC050121; assembly: GCF_044460385.1. Lineage (NCBI taxonomy): Bacteria > Bacillati > Actinomycetota > Actinomycetes > Kitasatosporales > Streptomycetaceae > Streptomyces > Streptomyces sp. NPDC050121. The sequence continues at coordinate 2,032 of NZ_JBITJV010000063.1, forward strand.
ACTGATCATGTCGTCCACGATGACCGTGGGCCGGCCTGCGACATCACCGACCAGTTCCTCGGCCTGCACACGCGTGCCCGACTCGCGGGTCTTGCGCACCACGGCCACGGGGCGCCGCAGCAGGCCGGCGTAGTGCTCGGCCAATTTGACCGCCCCGAGATCGGGCGACACCAGCACAGCCGTACCGGGTGTCTCCTCGGCAAGCGCGGCAGCGATGGTCGGCACCGCTGTCAGCATCTCCACCGGTATGCCGCACATCGCCTCCAGCGCGGCGGTGTGCGGGTCCACGACGACCAGCCGGTCCGCACCCGCAGCCTCAAGTGCCTCGGTCACGACCCGGGCTCCCACCGGCTGGCCTGCCCGTGTGCGGCGGTCCTGCCGGGCATAGCCGAAGTACGGCACGACGGCGGTGAGTCGGTCGGCACCACCTCGGTGGCAGGCATCGAGCAGCAGGAGCAACTCGATCAGGTGCTCGTTCACCGCAGGCCCCGTGGGCTGAACGACATACACGTCCTCGCCTCGCACCTGGCCGACATCGGGCCGCAGTTCACCATCCGGGAAGCGCTCCAGCTCGCAGGACACCGGCGCGGTGCCCAGCGCCGCTGCGACAGCGTCGGCAAGCGCTCGATGAGCCGTACCCGCCACAACACCCGCACTCATCACTGCCTCCTCGCCCCGCCAGAGCCCGCCAGGATCGTGGGCATCGCTGGCCGCCTGCGGGTGGGACTTCTGGGTGCACCGCACCTTGAGCACCGCTGCGGCGAGAAAGACTCCGCCGATCGACGCCCCGGCCCAGCGTCACGTCACCGCAGAGGAAGAGGGGGTGACCAGGCCCTCGCGCATGGTCCCAGGCTAAGCGGTCAGGGCAGCGCCGTCCTCCGGTCACAGCGCCAGGAAGGCCCGGCGATACGCGCCAAAGCCCCTGTTCGCTGCGGGCACCGGTCGATCGTTGTTTACTGGCTATGAGCGGTGACCGGCAGGGCACGCGCTGCCGGGACCGACCCGAGCGGTGGTGCTTTGCCTATGGCTGATCAGGCTCCTTACGGAACGTGGCGGTCTTCGCTGACCGCCCAGGACGTGGCCCGGGTTCCTCGTCTGCGTACCGTCGTGGCCGAGGACAGCGGAGCGGTGTGGTGGCAGAAGGTCCTCCCCTCACAGGGCGGACGCGCCAGCGTGATGAGAGGCGGCCGCGGAGCCGAGGCGGCGAAGATGCTGGTCGCCGATTCCGATGCCATCGGGTTCCGGGAAGGCGTCGGCCCCTGGAGGCGGAACTCTCCTTCTACGGTCAGGTACTCGGCTTCCACCCGCAGCAAACCCGACACCTGCGCGTGCACGGGCTGAGTGAGGACGAGCACTCGGCATCGAGCGACACCTCGCCGTGGCCGGAGGAGGCCGGCACGCGCGGCTGATCATCCGAACGGGCACGCCTGCGCCGCACAGCAAAGAGAACGGCCGCGAACTTTCCGGCACGAGGAGGTCCAGTTGAAGAACAAACGCACGGCCCACCTGGGCATAGCGGCAAATGCACCACGGCCTGATCGCCCCTGCCGAGTGACGGCCCGGCCCGTCACCGCCTCGTAAGGGAGCACGACATGACGCAGAACCACTCCCCGCAACCCGATGCCGCGCCCGGGCCGGAAGCCCGGTTGAGACGACTGGAAGAACAGGTCGCGACCCTGGCCGAGGCCGTCCGGGCACTCGCTCATGGCCTGGAGAGCATCCCGTCACAGGACACTCCACCCGAGGAAGCGGCACGCGGCGCACGACTCGCCCACGAACTCATGCTCTCCCAGGGCCTGTAGACGCACCACAGCGCCGGAGAAGACGGAGTCGGCCGCGGTGGCCGACACCAACACCGGCCGGCACCGGGGACGCGCCGGCCGAAGAACCACTGGGAGTCGGCGATGACGCACACAGAAGGACGTAAACCGATCGTGGCCGGCATCGACCCCGATCCCGGCAAACGCACGGCGCTCGCCTGGGCAGCCGACGAGGCGGACCGGCGGCACCTGCCGCTGCTGCTGGTCCTCGCACAGAACGTACCGACGCCTGGATACCGACCGGCGGGCGGGCGGCCGTCGTGGGAGGAGTGGAACGAGGCGCTGCATGCGACGGGGGATCGCGTACTGAAGGAGGCAGTGGCCTTCGTCGAGTCCCGGCATCCGCGGGTACGGGTGTCCGGGCTGCTGGCGGAGGGGCATCCGGCGTGGGTGCTGCGCGAGCAGGCGCAGAACGCCACGGAGATCGTGCTCGGTTCCTGGCGCCTGAGTGCTCTCCAGGAGCTGTTCACCTCGGCCGCCGTCGCCCTGCCGCTCATCGCCCACGCGCCGTGCCCCGTGGTGGTCGTACCGGAGTCGGAGCACATCACCCAGCAGCCGCCGTACTTCGTGGTCGGGGTCGACGGCAGCCCTCACTCCGCCGCCGCCGTGGACTTCGCCTTCGAGGAGGCCGCTCTGCGTGGCGCGGTCCTGCGGGCCCTGTATGTGTGGCACCCTCCGCGGTTCGGAGTCCTGGACGAGGACGCGGCCGTCCAGGAGTGCCGCCGGCTGCTGTCGGAGACCGTTGCCGGGCGTACCGCCGCCCATCCGGAGGTGGCCCTGCACCATGAGGTCGTGCAGGGCCACCCGGTACAGGTCCTGGCCAAGGCGTCCGAACACGCCCTCGGTCTGGTCGTGGGCACACGCGGGCACGGCGGCTTCACCGGCATGCTGCTGGGCTCCGTCAGTCAGGGCGTACTGCACCACGCATGCTGCCCGGTCATCACCGTCCCGCACGCGCACGATCAGTAGCCCGCAGATCACCGGAATGAGGGAGACCCCCACACTGGAACGCCCAACGACAGCCATGTCCCGGCGCGGGCGCGCCGGAGGCAGCGGGATGCCGACCGATCGACGCGCGGTACGGGCGTTCCACGGGACAAGCTGGGGGCGAGCGGGCCGCAGGCCGAGCAGCGGGGCGAGCACGTGCTGCAGATGGAAGGCGGAGGGTGCCCGATCCTGGAACAGCCCACCGGTGAGCTCCACACGGACCGGCTCGGGAGCCGTGGCCAGAACGGGAAGCAGCGCGAGCGACAGCGCCGTGGCCGACCCCGCCGTCCCCACATCGAACTCATACTGCCCTCGCGGCGCCTCACCAGCAGGGCGGAAGGTGAACTCGCGCGAGCCCAGCGACGCCCCTTCGAGCTCCCCCACTCTTCGCTCGAGCGGGGAGAGCTCGATCACCGGCCAGCGTGCGGACCGCCTCGACCGCGCAAAGGTGCTGATGTCGCAGTCCCGGACGCGGTCGGTGTGCCCGGACATGGCGCAGATGAACCGGGGTGCCCGTCACAGCCGCGCAGGCCACTGCCTGGCGCACGATCATGCCCGATCCGGAGCAGGCGCCTCCGTCGATCTCCAGCAGGGCGTTCATCAGGGCGTACTCCACGCCTCTCTATACGTCTCGGTCCTGACCTCTCGGGGCGGCCTGCGGCGGTTCGACGCCCTGAGCGTTCTCAGCACGGTCCCTCGGGCGTCCGGCGTCCGCCGCCACATCGTCGTCAGCCTGCCCACGCGGCCAGCGGCGTGCGGTGCTCCGGGGCACGCAGCTGCGCCATGGCCTGCTTCTCGAGCCGGCGCACCCGCGCGGGAGTCAGCCCCACCTGGTCGGCGGTCTGCTTCACCGTCCGCGGCCGTCCGTTGCGGAAGCCGTAGCGCAGGGTGAGGACCAGCGCCTCCTGCGGCTGCAACCTGCCCATCATCGTGTGGAGTTGCTCGGCGACGGCGCGGTACTCCGCGACCTTCCGGCGCCTGCAGCACCTCGGTGTCCACGATCAGCTCACCGACGACGGTAGCGCCCGCCTCACCCACCGGGGTGTCGAGACTGATCGCCTGCTGGCCCACCTCGCGCAGCCGGGTCACCTTCTCGCCGGCAAAGCCGCTCTCGGCCGCCACCTCCTCCACGGTCGGCTCGCGGCCCAGCGCCAGCTGCAGCCGGCGCTCCACCCTGCCGAGTTTGCCAAGATCCTCCACGCCTCGAGGGGCAGCCGTACCGTCCTGGCGTGGCGGGCCAGGCCCGGCTCGATCGCCTGCCGGATCCACCACGTCGCGTAGGTCGAGAATTTGTAGCCCTTGGTGTAGTCGAACTTCTCCACCGCCCTGATCAGCCCCAGGTTCCCCTCCTGGAGAACGTCCAGGAACGGCAGGCCACAACGGCCGTAGCGCTTGCCCCTCCTGGAGAACGTCCAGGAACGGCAGGCCACAACGGCCGTAGCGCTTCCTGGCGATCGCAACGACCAGCCGCAGGTTGGCGCGGATCATATGGTCCTTGGCATGCTGACCGTCGCGGGCCACCGCCTGAAGGTCACGGCGCCTGTCGGCGGGCAGTTCCCGCCCGTCGGCCTCGACCTCGCGCAGCAGATGGTCGGCATACACCCCGGCCTCGATACGTTTGGCCAAGTCCACCTCCTCCGCGGCGCTGAGCAAAGGAGTGGCACCGATCTGCTTCAGGTACTGGCCCAGCAGATCGGAGGAGTCACCCGGCTCCACCGGCTCGGACCGGCGACGCACCTGAGCACCCGTCTGCGACCGGAGCACGGGTCCAGCCTCAGGCCGCCGCATGCGGAACCGGGGCCATGTGGTCGGTGAACCAGTCACGGGCCAGATCGGTCACCTTCTCCAGAGCGCCGGGTTCCTCGAAGAGGTGGGTGGCGCCAGGGACCACCGCGAGCCGGTTCTCGCAACGCAGCCGGGCCTGTGCGTCGCGGTTGAGTTCAAGGACCAGCTCGTCGTGGCCCCCGACGATCAGCAGCGTGGGCGCCGTCACCGCCGGCAGCCGGGGCCCGGCCAGGTCGGGCCGCCCACCCCGGGAGACGACCGCGGCGATCCGCGCCCCCGGCTCGCCGGCCGCCCACAACGCGGCGGCCGCGCCGGTGCTGGCGCCGAAGTACCCGACCGCGAGCCCTTCGGTCTCGGGCTGCCCGCGCAGCCAGCCGGTGGCGTCCGCCAGGCGCCGGGCCAGCAGGCCGGTGTCGAACACGTTGGCCCGGTCGATCTCCTCCTCCTCGGTGAGCAGATCGAACAGCAGGGTGCCCAGCCCTGCCCGGTTCAGCCCGGCGGCGACGAACCGGTTGCGCGGGCTGTGCCGGCTGCTGCCGCTGCCGTGCGCGAACAGCACGACTCCGGTCGCACCCTCGGGCACCGTCAACTGTCCGCGCAGCACGGTCGCACCGGCCTGCACGTCCGCCTCCCGGTCCTCGGGCACGGCGTGATGCGACTCAGTCCGTCGGGTGCTCACCGGTCGGGCCATGGCCTCTTCCAGACAGGCGACGACCTCGTCGTCGTGGGTCTGGGAGAAGTCGGCGTAGAACTCTCCGATCGCATAGAAGATCCGCGGGGTATGCAGGCATACCAGTTCGTCGGCGTCCCCGCCCAGCCGGGCGGTCCAGTCGTGCGGCGCCACAGGGACCGCCAGCACGATCCGTGCCGCTCCCCTGGCACGGGCGATCCGGCAGGCGGCGCGCGCCGTCGACCCCGTGGCCACCCCGTCGTCGACCACCAACACCGTGCGGCCCTTCAAGCCGACCGGTTCCCGCCCTCCCCGGTACCGCCGGGCACGGCTCTGAAGCACTTCCCGCTCGCGGGCCTCGACTTCGGCCAGTTCATCCGGGGTGATACGCGCGGTGCGCACCACGTCGTCGTTGATCACGCGTACGCCGCCCTCCCCGATCGCTCCCATCCCCAGCTCCGGCTGGAAGGGCACGCCCAGCTTCCGTACCAGGCAGACATCCAGCGGCGCGCCGAGCGCCTCGGCGACCTCCGCGGCGACCGGAACCCCTCCACGGGGCAACCCCAGCACCACCACCTCAGCCCCCTTGAGGTGCTCCAGCCGGGCGGCCAACTTCCGGCCGGCATCACGACGATCCATGAAGAACACGATCCGACCTCCTCGTCCAGGACGAACACGGTGGGCGACGCGTGCGCCCCGTACCTCCATCCTCGCCCCCGCAGAGAACAGATGCGCACGGCAGCGAGACACACTCCGGCCTCGCCTCGGATGCGGGGTGGAACGACCCGCGTGAGGATGGAGTACAGCTCTGGGCATCAGGAGGCGATCACGCCATCGGGCCGCGTGGCCAGCCTTACGCAAGCCAATCCAAGCCGTTCCGAGCCGACCCGATTCCCTGTCTTGAGGAGGCCTCCATGACCAGTGCACGAGACGTCATGCACACCGGGGCCGAGTGCGTGGGCGAACACGAGACGCTGGACGCCGCAGCGCGCCACATGCGGGACCTGGATGTGGGGGCGCTGCCGATCTGCGGTGACGACAACAAGCTGCATGGGATCATCACCGACCGGGACATCGTGGTGAAATGCCTGGCCGCCGACAGCGACCCGAAGAAGATGACCACGGGTGAACTGGCCCAGGGAAAGCCGTTCACGGCAACGGCGGACACGGACATCAAACACGTCCTGGAGACGATGGAGGAGCACCAGATCCGCCGACTGCCCATCGTCAACGAGGACAAGCAGCTGGTCGGCATGATCAGCGAAGCCGACCTGGCCCGCAACCTCCCCGACAAGGAGGTGGGCCGATTCGTCGAGGCCGTGGTGGCACGCAGCGTCTGACCGGCCACTGCCGGATGACGTCCGCTACGCGGGCCGCCAGGACTGGGACAAGATCTCCCGCGCGCTCAAGCCCGTCTACACGGCTCCGACTGCGAGCGCGGCGGAGGACCGGTTCCTGGAATTCCAGGAGGAGTGGGGTGCCAAGTATCCGGCGATCGTGCGGCTTTGGGAGAACGCCTGGGCCGAGTTCGTGCCCTTCCTTCAGTTCGACGCCGAGATCCGCCGCGTCGTCTGCACCACCAACGCCATCGAGTCGGTCAACGCTCGCATACGCAAAGCAGTCCGGGCCCGCGGGCATTTCCCGAACGAGGCCGCAGCCCTCAAGTGCGTCTACATGGCCGTCATGAGCCTCGACCCCACCGGTCAGGGACGCAAACGCTGGACCCTGCGTTGGAAGCCCGCCCTGCAGGCTTTCGATATCGCCTTCGACGGCCGACTCTCCGTCGGCCGCCGCTAACTCACCCCACCCGAGTTACACCGTTGGCTTGACCCTCGGCGCCCAAAACCCTGACGTTTGCCGAGAGTCCCGATACCGGTGACCTACAATTAACTGTCTGTGGAAGATAATTCTTTGGAAGATGAGTGATGGCTGACACTGACCTGAAGCTGCTGTACCGGGAGCTGGTCTCGCTGGAGATCGAGTTGTGGGACGGCATCGAGGGGCGGTTGCGGGCCGAGTACGACTTGGCGCTGACCTCGTTCGAGGTGCTGCACCTGCTACTGCGGCAGCCCGGGCGGCGGATCCAGGACATCGCGGAGGAGTTCTCGATCACGGTGGGCGGCACGAGCAAGGTCGTCGACCGACTGGAGGCGGCGGGCCTGTGTGGGCGGAGGGCCAATCCGAACGACCGCCGTTCCTCGATCGTCGAGCTCACCCCTGAGGGGCGGAAGCTGGTGGACGGGGCGCTGAAGGTCTTCGAGGAGGAGCTGGAACTGCGGATCGGGTCGGTGATTCCTGAGGAGTCGGTACGCGAAGTGACCGCGGTCCTCAGTACGCTGCGGGCGGCCGGACGTGCTCTGGACGCGGAGCGGAAGGCCGCGGGTCAGACGCCGGTGCCGGCCGCGCGGGCGCCGAAGCAGCCCGGCCGGTCAGCCTCGTGAGCCAGAGCGTTTCAGGCATGACAACGGGCGGGGGGGGGGGGGGGGGGGGGGGGGGGGGGCCCCCCCCCCCCCCCCCCCCCCCCGGGGGGGGGGGGGGGGGGGGGCGGGTATAACGGATTATTTTTGTGTTGTGG
>NZ_JBITJV010000063.1:9878-22875 GCF_044460385.1 Streptomyces sp. NPDC050121
CCGGCCCTCCCTGTTTCGACGCGGGCCGGGCGGGGGGGGGGGGGCGCGCGCGCGCCCCCCCCCCCCCCCCCCCCCCCCCCCCCCCCCCCCCCCCCCCCCGCCCGTTGTCGTTCAGTCGGCGATGCCGTTGAAAGCGATGACTTTGTCGATGTGGGCGCGGACGAGGAGGTTGCCGGGGCCGCCATTGCGGGCGGCGTACTCCTGGGTGCGCTCTTCGCCCATGTAGCGGGCGCCGAGGAGACCGCCCCAGTGCAGCATCTCCTCGGGGTTCGCGGAGGTCTCGGCGCGTCCTTGGAGTATGACGAAGGCGTACGGCGGGCGGTCGTCATCGACGCAGAGGGCGAAGCGTCCGTCGCGGGCGAGGTTGCGGCCCTTGACGCCGTCCTTCTCGGTGGTGAGCACGATGTCGTCGCCGTCGAGAAGGAACCACACCGGGGTGACGTGCGGGCTTCCGTCGGCCCGGACGGTTGACAGCTTGCCGGTGCGGGTGCCGTGCGTGACGAACGCCCGCCACTGCTCGCCGGTCATCTTCCGCATGCGATGCCTTTCATACTGGTGGGGCCGTTCGCCACCCCGAGGCCGGGCCGGCCTCGGGGCACACAGCGGGTGTCAGCGGCCCCAGAAGGCGTCTTCGGCGTTCTGGTCGCCGGAGAAGAGCCACATCTCGGTGATCTTGCCGTTCTGGATGCGCAGGAGATCCACGCCGTCCATGGCCATGGACGTGTCGCCGCGGCGGCCGGTGAAGTGGATGTGGGCGGCGACCAGGTCACCGTTGCCCATGAGCGAGTGGATCTTGTCGATGGCGAAGGTGCCCTGGCTGGCCTCCATCATGCCGCCGAGCATCTGGAAGACGGTGCCCTGGCCCTTGTGGTCGCCGGAGAACTGGTTGGCGCCGGGCTGGTGCCACACGATGTCGGCGTCGAGGAGGTTGCCGAGGGCGGCTATGTCTCCGGTCTGGACGGCCTGGAAGTAGGCGCGGGCAAGGTCGAGGTTGGCAGTAGTCATCGTGGTCTCCGTAGGTTCGGTCGGGGTCATCGGGCGAAGTCGAGGCGGTCGGCGAGGCCGGCCTCGGTGAAGGCGGCCTCGATCTCGGCGCGGCCTTCCTGGAAGTGGGCCCAGCTGTCGTAGTGCGCGGGGACGACGCGTCGGGCGCCGAGCGTCTTGGCGGCCTCGGCGCCCAGGGCGCTGTCCAGGGTGAGCAGGGCGCCGTCGAAGGCGAACGGCATGCGGGCACCGCCGAGGAAGAGGACCGCGGTGTCGACGGGTGCGAACTTCTCGGCGATCTCCTTGACGTGCTCCAGGGCGGCGTTGTCGCCGCTGACGTAGACCGAGGGGAGGTCGTCGGAGGTGAGCATGAAGCCGATGACGTCACCGGTGATCGGCTCGCAGCCCACGGGGCCGTGCCGGGCGGCCACGCCGGTGACGGTCACGGTGCCGCCGTCGTGCCGCTTGAGCTCGGCGGTCTGCCAGAAGGCGAGGCCGCGGGCGTTACCGCCCAGGCGGTCGGCGCCGCTCTCGGTGGTGAAGACGACCGGCACCTCTGCCAGCAGGGCCCGGCCGGCGTTGTCGAGGTTGTCGTCGTGCTCGTCGTGGGAGAGCAGGACGGCATCGATGGGGCCGAGGCCGGCGGCGGTGACCGGTGAGGAGTCGGTCTTGACGAGCTTGTGGTCGCCCGGGAGGGGCATGGAGTACTCGCCGGGCGGGTCGAAGGTGGGATCGGTGACGAACCTGAGCCCGCCCCTGCGGCGCGCTCCAGCGGGAGGCAGGGCGGAAGAGGCACGGGTTTACGGGCCCGCCCGCTCCCTGGAAGCGGCCGGCGGGGGCGGCTGGCGGCCGTGGTCGGGCTCATGGGGCGGGTGCGGAGAAGACGCCGAAGTGGTTGCCGGCGGTGTCCTCCAGCCGGGCGAAGGTGAGGCCCGCGGAGTCGGAGACCGGCTCCATGAGGACCTTGGCGCCGAGTTCCCGGCCGCGCTCGACAGTCGCGGCGACGTCCTGGACCAGGACGTAGAAGATCGCGTAGTTGGGGAAGTTGCCCTCCGACTCCCACACGCCGCCGGTCGGCTGTCCGGCGCCGGGCGTCATCACGGAGTGGTAGGTCACGCCGGGGGTGTTGGTGTTGAGGGCGTACTTCCAGTCGAAGAGCTCGCCGTAGAACTCCTTGACCTTCTCGGGCTGGTCGGTGCCGAACTCGAACCAGGCGACCGAGTTGAAGGCGGGAACGGTCATGACACGCACTCCTTACTCCCTGAAAAGGGAGAAATGTCTCTGAGGCAGGCCAGTCCAAGCGGTGACGGCCGCCCTGCGGGGGCTCGCGAGAACCAGGCGGAGGTGACGGGCTCCGGACCGGCTCGGCCTCCAGCAAACCATTTACATTCCATGGAAGCAACTTCCATCGATTATTGTTCCATGTGTATGGGTTCGGCGACCGTCAGTCGGCCCCCGGACAGCACAGGACCCCGGCTTGTCGGACACGGACGCGGGCCGCAGGAAGGAAGCACGTCATGGAACCGGTCGAGATCGAGGCGAAGAGCCTGATCCAGAAGTCGAAGACCCCGTCGAACGATTACGTCATCAACCCCTACACGGGCTGCGTACTGGGCTGTGCCTACTGCTTCGCCAGCTTCGCCGGGCGGCAGTTCGGCCGGTCGGTCAAGGAGTGGGGTGACTACCTGTACGTGAAGAAGAACGCGGTCGAGCTCGCCCGCAAGGAGCTGGCGAAGATGCCGGAGCACAAGAGGCGGGGCACGATGCTGCTCAGCTCGGTCACCGACCCCTACCAGGGGCACGAGACGAAGTACCGGCTCACCCGCGGCATCCTGCGCGAACTGAAAGCGGTCGAGTTCCCGGGCCTGGTCCGCATCCTCACCAAGTCACCCGTCGTCACCCGCGACATCGACCTGCTCACCAGCCTGCCCCAAGCTGAGGTCGGCATGACCGTGACCAGCACCGACGACAAGGTCAGCCGCTGGCTGGAGGTCCGCGCCCCGCTCGCCTCCCGCCGCCTGCACACCCTGGCCGAACTCAACGAGGCCGGCATCCACACCTACGCCTTCGTCGGCCCGCTCCTGCCCCACTTCGCCACCCAGCCCGAACTCCTCGACGACCTCTTCGCCCGGCTCGTCGACGCGGGAGTCGGTGAGGTGTTCATGGAGCACATCAACCTCAAGCGGTACATCCGCGAGCGCATGGACCAGGTCCTCGCGGACGAGCCCGAAGACGTCCGCGAGGCGTACCTCCAGGCGCAGACGAAGGAGCACCGCGCACAGCTGGACGCGATCGTGGCGGAGCTGCTGGACAAGCACGGGCTGCGGCTGCGCTTCGAGGAGGTCGTCCACCACGACGACAACGACGCCCTGCGGCAGCGGCTCGCGTCCTCGCCGTGACTGCGTCCGGGCCGCCGGGCCAGGTGTACGTCAGGCGGTGACGCCGGCCTCGGGATCCGGCACCGCCATGGCCCATGTCCCCATGGCCTCCAGGACCTCGCGCAGTCCCTCGCCGAGAGGGGTCAGCGCGTACTCGACGCGCGGCGGGATCTCCGCGTAGGTCGTGCGGGTGACGATGCCGTGCCGCTCGAACTGGCGCAGCCGGCTGGTCAGGGTGTGCGGGCTGATGCCGGGCAGAGCCTCGCGCAGCTGGGTGAACCGGTGGGGGCCGTGGAGCAGTTCGCGCACGATCAGGGTGGCCCACGGTCCGTTGAGCAGCGTGAGGAACCGGGCGACACGGGCGCCACCGGCCTGGGCGCGGGCCGTCGGCGAGGGTCGCTTTGATCGCTTCGGCCCTGGCGTCGGTGGGCAGCAGCGCCCGCAACTCCAGGCCGAGGACGGAGCGCGAACCCTCGGCCGATGCCGCGATCCGCGTTTCCGGCCGCTGTCCCCAGCCCTACAGGGCCCTCGTCCCCCTCGCCGCCCGGTGAGACGACAGACCGGTACGAACAACTGCTCCTACGGTTCCACGCGCCACATTCTTGAATCGCCGCCACGCCACTCGACCAGATCCGGATCATCGATCCCCATGTGCGCTTCCGGCAGGCCAGAACGACGCAGAAACTCCACAACATCGAGCAGGTGATAGGCCGTACCCACCTGCTCGCCACGAATCGTCACCCGCCTCCCGGCATCCGACCCTGGCGGATGCACGACCACAGGTGCATGTCGAGTCACCATCCCAGCCTCACCCTGACCGTGCCCTGCCGCAAGTTGCTGTCCGCGGGGCGTCCATACCAAGTCGCCCGGGGCACGTCATCACGTTCCAGCAGCGTTCCAAGCACCGGTTCGTCGACCCGGTGCTCGCAAGCTCGGCGGCCCGGCAGAAGCGGGCAGAGCCCGCGTCCTGATCCGGCTGCGGGACGACGGCAACCGGGCGGTTCCCGGTCGTCAGCGAGCAGCAGGAGTCAGCCGCGTGGGACGACAGTGACCGGGCAGTGCGCGTGCTGCAGCACGGCGTGTGTGACCCGGCCCAGCGCACGGCCCACGTGGTGGGCGGGCCTGCGTGCGCCCACCACGACGAGCTCCGCGCGCAGGGACGCCGCGACCAGTTCACCTGCCGGAGAGGGGACCCTCACCACCTCTTCGGTCACCTCCAGGTCCGGGAACTCCTCCCGGACGGAGCCGAGCATGCGGGTACTCGCCGCGGCCTCCGCCTCCACGGCCACCCGCACCACGTCGGCCATGGGCGCCATGCTCCCGACGTACTGGAGGTAGGTCCACGTACTCAGCAGACGCAGCGACGCCTTGCGCCGCCTGGCGGTCTCCCCGGCAAAACGCACCGCCTCCAGGTCCTCTTCGTCCCGCACGCCCACCACGACCACCCCGCTCGGCGGCCGCTCCGTACCACGCACGACGACCACAGGGCACTTCGCCTGTCCGGCCACCGTCAGCCCGACCGATCCCAGCAGCAGCGTGGAGAAACCACCCAGCCCTCGCGAACCCACGACGATCGTCACCGCGGGAGCCTCGACACCCTCGGCTTGCGGAGCCGTCGACGCGGCCGCCCGCAGCAGGCTGTCGGCCGCGGGCTCCCGGCCGACCTCTGTGGAGACCGCCAGGCCGGGCGCCCTGTCGGAGGCCGCGGCCGCAGCCTCGCCCAGCAAGGACCGGGCCGCCTCGCGGACCCGCCGCGCGGTGTCGGCGGACAGGCGTTCCGACAAGTCGAGATCGACGGCGCACACGATGTGCAGAGGCTGGTGCCGGAGGGCGGCCTCCTGCGCCGCCCACAGCACCGCGCGTGCCGCTCCGGCCGAACCGTCCGTCCCTACCACCACCGGCCCCTCAGACATACCTCACCAGCTCCTCCCGACACCAAGCAGAACCCGCCGTCCCAGCTCAGGCCGGGCCACGGGGGATCACAACGGCACGCCCGGGTCGGTGTACCGCAGCAGCACGCCCACCCCGTCCTCCAGAGGCAGTTCCTCCCGCGGTACGACCACCAGCTCGGCGCCGGTGCGGACCAGGGCGCGGATCAAGGCCGCGCCGGGCTGTTCCTCCTGGAAGCCGAGGACGCCGAAGGACTCCAGGTCGGCGGCCGACATAGCGATCTGCGTCGGCTCCGAGCCGGCCCACAACCGCACGGGCAGGTCGACGGGCGTGTTGAGCAGCAGCGCGCCTGCCTGAGCGCGCTGCAACGCGGCCACAACCGCTGCCATCCCCTCGACTGCACCGGCCTGCCGGGTTTGCCGCGTCCGGAACTTCTCCACCCGAGCCCGGTCCCGTCCGCTCATCCGGCCCCGGAAGACATCGCTCAACTCCTGCTCCAGCAGCGCCCGTCCCCCGCCGGCCGGATGCCCGTCATCCGCGACTGAGACCACACGCTCGGGCAAGGGCTCGGGCAGGCGGTTCACCAGCACGTTGCGCGCCCGGACCTCCCCGCCCAACACGATCACCTCGGCACCGCTGCGGTGGACCAGGTCGGCCAGCTCACCGGCGATCTCGGCGGCGCCGTGCGGCCACTTGGCCGCAGGACCGCTGCGATGGCAACGCCTCTCAGGTGCGACCGCGCTGCTCGGCCACCTCCCCGTCTGGAAGTCCACCTCCATCTCCTCCGGCGCGCCGGTCTCCGGGTGCGCGGCGCGGTGCACAGTGGCGGCCGCATACGGGATGTCCGGCGCGTGCTGGACCGCGAGCGGCATCACGTCGGGCAACGCGCCGAACCGGGCCGCGTCGTGCGCCGGCGGATCGGGCAGCTCCTCCACCAGGACCAGACCACCGTGGCTCGCGAAGATCGCCTGCCCGTGCCGCCCGGAAACCTCCCGGTCCGTGCCCGCGATGTCGGCGACGACGGCCACGGTGGCGTTGTCGGCCCCCTGCCGGGCCAGGTCCTCACGCAGATGCCGGCGTCGCAACCTGATCGCCGCCTCCGGGTCGGGGACGTCACGCGAGGTGTCCAGATAGGCACAGGCATACGGTCCCGGTCGCGCGTACACAGGGTCGAGAAAGGTCAGCTCCACGGTCGCCTCCTCATCACGGTGGCCCGTTGTCACGGTGGCCCGTTCGAGCCATCCCGAACCGCTCCCCCTCCCGGCCACCCAGACACCGCTTGCCGACCGACGCCCCAACCCGCCTCCGCTCTTCAAGTAGACCTCCCGCCCACCGACTTTGCGCGCGGGACAGTGCACCGCCGACTCGCGGGGGCGCAGGGTCTGGCAGGCGTCGTCGCGGGATCCTGGCAGCCCGGTGTTCGTCACTCCGGTGCCGAGCGGGAACCGACGGCGGTGTCCTGGGACGGTGGGCGGACGGAGAACAAGGCCACGAGGAGGCCGCAGGCACAGCCCGCCAGCACCACCGCGGGCAGGTGCCCGTCCGGGGCGAATCCGCCGATGGCGAGCCTGGCGAGCGCCAACCCGGCAGCACCGAGGCCGCACAGCAGGAACGCCGGTGACATTCACTGCCTGTAGAGGTCTGCCAACGGGGCGACGGACCGCCGGCAGCCGTCGGCAGCAGGTGGGGTTCGCGACAGATGGCTCGCGCGCCGCGCGTGCTGAACAACTCCATGGCGATGGGATACCTGGCTTCGGCAGCCACTGCGTCCGTCAGAAGCCATCCGTATCGATCCCACGTCCTGTCGGCTGGAGGGTCTCTGCCTACGGGAATCGTGCTGCTGTCCGCGTCGTGGCGGATCTGGTCGGTGGCCGTAGCGCTGTACCTTGCAGACGGACAGTCTGTCCTGATCTTCGGTACCTCTCTTGCAAGGGACATGGCGGTGGCGCAAGGCACGGTGAAGTGGTTCAACGCGGACAAGGGTTTCGGGTTCATCACCCCGGACGAGGGCGGTCCCGATCTTTTCGTTCACTTCAGGGCCATCCAAGTGCCCGGTTACAAGAGCCTGGAGGAGGGTCAGCGGGTCGAGTTCACGATCGTCCAGGGGGCGAAGGGGCCACAGGCTGACCAGGTAGTACCGCTGTAGAGGCATGGCCAGCGAACCTGTCGGGCAGCCCGGCGAATTAAAAGACGACGAGCACAGACCGCTCCCCGCGGGTTACGCGAACAGCCGCGACCATCTACGGCACGCGCTGACCCGCCTTGAGACCGTTCTCGCTCGGCACCTTGGGATTGGGGCTGCCGCCGAAGAGCGCGGCGCGGTGGTGCCGGGGGCGCCGGGTGTGCCCGGGCGGTCCGGCTTGGAAGTGACCGCAGCACACGACCGCCGTGGAGGTGAGCCGCTATGACGCTCTCCGGTGCAACACCGGTCGGCGAGGCCCTCGCCCTGACGGCGCCCGACCCTGCAGTTTGTCGGAACGAACATCCTCTGGCCGGCCTGGCCGTTCGCCGCCGAGTTCAGTGATCTGCACGCCGCGCCGGGCGTTTCGAACACCTGGTGCTGCTACCCGCCGCAGCGAAGGCCAAGGGGGTCAGCGCCTCCCTCGCCGACGGTAACCATCCTCAAGGCCCAGGCAGTCAAGCCCCACCACGTCGAGGTCCAGGGCTGACCCGGCCCCACGAGGTGACAAGGTCGGTTGCCTGGAACCGAGGGCCGGCAGCTGTCGTCTTGCCGGCGGGCCTGGCGATCGCGGGTCTGGTCGCGCACCCCCGATGTCCGTTCCGGGCACAGCCGGGCCCGCACCGCAGGTCGGCACCGCGACAGAGCCAGGGCATCTCGGGCCGGCGCCCTCCTGGACGTAGCCGAGCACCCCAACGACGCCAACGTGCGCGGCCGAAAGGCCGTTGACCGGGAGCTCCGCAATCAGCTTCTCACCGCCTCGGGGCGGTGTTCATCAGCCAGGTCACCGTACGGCTGATGTCCGACAGTGACAGGATCCCGACGAGTGTGCCCTCATCCATCACCAGCACGCGGTGCTCGGCACCGGGCTCCATGCGGGGCAGCAGATCCGCCAGTGAGTTGTCCGGACCCGCGACGATGGTCCGCGACAGCGGCACCATCACCTCGCCCACCGTCACCGCCCCACTCTTCTCAAGCGGCACCTGCCTGGCGCCGTCCAGGGTCACCAGCCCGACCGGTGAGCCGTCCGCACCGGTCACAGGGAACACCGAGTGCCGGTACCGATACAGCGGGTCGGCCAGCAGGTCCGCGACCGTCAGGGCTGCGGGCACCGTGAGCGGATCCCTTGTCATGGCGTCACGCACGGGGGTCCCTCAGCGGTGGCGGCCGCGATGAGGAACCAGCCGATCAGTGCCAGCCAGAGCCCGCCGAACCCGCCGCCCCTCATGAACACCACAAGCCCCAGCACGATGAGCAGCCAGCCAAGGACACGTCCCGCCGCGGTGGCCCCAGCGGTCGCCCGCAGCCGGTCTCCCGTACGCCACCACAGGAAGGCGCGCAACAGCCGCCCGCCGTCGAGCGGAGCGGCGGGAAGGGCGTTGAAGACGGCGAGCAGCAGGTTGATGCCCGCAAGCCAGCCCACCACCTCGACCAGGAGCCTGGGCACGGACACCAGGGCGAGCAGCCAGGTGCCCAGCGCGAAGAGTCCGCTGTCACGAGCAGCGTGCGCAGCAAACGGCCGGGCCTCGCGGTGCCGATCCGCGGTGCCGCCGGGTGGGCAAGTCACGTCTGGTGGAGGCACTCCTGCGACCGACTCGCCCAGCCCAACACGTACGGCCGTCGGTTCCACCAGCGCAACACCGAGCTGGTCGTTCCCCCGCTCAGCTCACGCGACATCGCCACCGTGGTCGGCCTGTCTGCGGCCGACGCCTCCACGACGCCCACCCCGCACCTGTGGCTCTCCTTCATCGACCCCGGCACCCGGCCGTCAAACCGAGGCCGTGGTGACCGCGTTCTCAGTTCGGACCGATGTCTGCTCCACCCGGCCAGGGCGCAGTGGGGTGTTGGGAACCCTGGGACGGCACGGCCGGGCGTCCCGGTCGCCCGGCGGGCTGCCCCGGCGCAGGATGGAAGAAGCAGACAGTCCCGATCCCTTTCCCTGCCCTGGAGGTGGATGCGATGACTCTGCCCGTACGGCACCGGCCCGGCAGCCTGCTGGAGCGGGCCTTCCCCTGGGGGGAGCCGCTGGCCGCAGATTTCGGCGAAATGTTCGAGAGGATGAACCGGTTTCTGGAGGCCGCCGCGCCCCGGTGGACCGAGACCATGGCCTGGGCGCCACTGGCCGACCTGCGCGAGACCGATGACGCATACGTGGTCGAGTGCGAGCTGCCCGGCCTCCAGCGCGAGGACATCGACGTCGAGGTCAGCGAACGCGAGCTGGGCATCACCGGAGAGCTGAAGGAACGCGAACGCGAAGGCGTGCTGCGCCGCGCCACGCGCCGCAGCGGGCACTTCGAGTACCGCGCTCTGCTGCCCGCCGAGGTCAACTCCGAGCAGGTCAGCGCGCAGCTGGCCGACGGGATCCTGACCGTGACCGTCCCCAAGACGCAGACGGCCAAGCCCCGCCACATCGAGATCACGACCTGACCAACCTGTCGGCTGGTGGGGCCGAGCGACTGACTCGGTCCGACGCCTGGCCATCAGCCCAAGCACGCCGGTGGTGGCGGCGAAGACGACGGCGAAGCCGCCGACCAGGGCGTTGCTGGCGATCACCGCGGCGGGGTGCGAGCTCCTGGCGTCGGACACCGACGTCGCGCCGGTAGCCGCTGACGCGTCATCGTCCACCCCGAGATGATCACCAGCGATGGGCTTCGGCCTGTCGACGCGCGCCGTGCCACACGCCTGCCGGCACGGCCGCGTCCCGGGACGACGCTCACGCGAGTGACCGACCACTGCCACCAGCGCTACCACCACTCTGCCCCTGCCGCACCGCCCGTCGAACGAACGAGGTGGACCGGCGGCTCGGCGAACTGCGCCGCGCGACCGCGCAGTTGACCGGCGCCCGGGCCGACGAGGAGCGAACCTTGAAGCGTTCGCCCGTCTCGCCGCCCGCTCGAATTCCTTTCTCGCCGAGTTCGAGGGGCCGGCCCCTGTGCCCGTACCAGCAGCTGTGAAGCGCAGGTCCGGTACGGCTGCGCCCGCAAGGTCGACGCTGCCCAGCGGCCTCCGGCGTGGCGCACGAGTGAGGTGGCCCGGAGGCCGTTGTGGCCTGTGATGGGGCCGGGGCGGCGAGTACTGGCAGAACGCGGCCTGGCGGCGGCCGCGTTGCAGGCCTGGCCGTCGTTCTGGGGACAGGCGGTGGGAGAGGGCCGGCGGTGGTTCGCGCGCCTCGCCGACCGGGGTGGCGGACTGCTGCTGGTCAAGGGGGGGTGGGAGCGGAACAACCCTCGGGAGCAGGCGGGTGGGCGAATGAGCAACAACGCAACGTCCGCTCCGCGGATCGTGGTGGGCGTCGACGGCTCCGAGCCGTCGAAGGCGGCACTGCGGCTGGCGGCCGACCAGGCTGAGCTGGTGGGTGGCGTGGTCGACGCGATCTTCGCCTGGGAGTTCCCGACGAGTTGGTACGGCCTGGCACCGCCCGCGGTCACGAAGCCGGCCACCACGAGACATGAACTCGCGCCCCAGGAACCGACGTGGGCGCCGTGGCCCGTCCCCCGCGAGACGCTTCGGTTCACCGACAGCGCGGGATCGTGCATCCGGCCGGGGGCATGGTGACCGGCGCTGAGCACGGGCCGTCGCCGCGCGGTCATCGGAGCCTGCCGCACACCGGCGACCTGCGCCTCGAGGCGTGGGCGCCGACGCGGGAGGAGTGCATCGCCGAGGCGGTGCGGGGCATGGTCGGCAGCTTCGCCGACCTGCCCGCGGACGCCTCCGGCGTCACCCGGGAGTGCGCGGTGTCCGCCGAGGACGACGGACGGCTCCTCGCCGCCGTGCTCGAGGAGGTCATCTACCGCATGGACGCCGCAAGCGAGCTTCCCCTGGGCGTCGCCGTGACGCCGGCGCCGGGCGGGGTGGGCCTGCGTTTCACGATGGCCGACAGCTCGGCGGCCACACAGATCGGGGCGGTGCCCAAGGCCGTCTCGCTGCACGGACTTGCGCTGGCGCCGGGTTCGCACGGGTGGGCCTGCCGGGTGACGCTGGATGTATGACGCCTCATCCCGGCGTCCGGCACCGAGATGCCTCGCCGAGGAGGCGGCACCGAGATGACCATCGGCGTTCGACTCCTGCTGCCACGGCGCGGGCCGCGTCCGGAGCCGACACCGCGCCCACCGAGAGATCACCACCCGGCAACTGCGCACCGAACTGGCCGGTGCCGGGGTCGCGGTACGCCCCGCCTCCTGGCACAGCCTCCCCGAGGAGGCCCCCGAGGCGTACAAGGAAGTCGACGCCGTCGTCCAAGCAGGCGAACACAACAACCTGGGCCGCCTGGTCGCCCGTCTGCAGCCGCTGGGCGTCCTCAGGGGCTGAGAACTGCCGAACCGCCACCCGGCTGCGGCTCCGTCTCTTCCCGGATACTGGCTCATCAGCTCCTGCGGCCGGCTACAAGGGCCACTCATGGTGGTCGCCACGCTGGGGGTGGTGCAGTGCTCAGTCGCCTCGCAGGCGTCGTGGTGACCGTCTTCGGCCGGACAGTGACCACGGATGCCGGGGCCGCACCGCCTGGAGGAGCCCGGATGCCGAAAAGCAGGTGTGCCGGGGGCAGTTCGGCCCCTGACGACGGGGCTGGTGTGGCCGGGGCAGGCCAGACGAGTCACGATGAAATCAAGAGCCTCAGGAGGTGAGTCCCGTGGCAAACCTGGGAGTCGCGATTGTCCGGCAGTACCAGCGCGGTGTCGTGTTCCGGTTCGGGAAACTGCGCAATGTACGGGACCCGGGCATCCGGTTCATGATTCCCCTGGCGGACCGGATGGTGAAGGTCACGCTACGGACGGTCACCATGCCCATCCCGTCCCAGCAGGTGATCACCCGGGACAACGTCTCCATCGGCGTCGCCGCGGTCGCCTACTTCCGCCGCGTCGACCCGGTGAAGTCCATCGTCGAGATCGAGGATGTGTCGTCCGCGATCAGCCAGATCGCCCAGACCACCGTGCGCAACGTTGTCGGCCGTTCCCTGCTCGACCAGGTGCTCACCGACACCGAGACGCTCAACACCCAGATCAAGGACATCCTCGACGGCCTCACCCAGCAATGGGGTGTATACGTGCTGCTGGTGGAGCTGAAGGACATCGAGCTCCCGGCCACCATGCAACGGGCCATGGCCCGCCAGGCCGAGGCCGAACGCGAGAAGCGCGCCAAGATCATCGCTGCCGAGGGGGAGGCCCTGAGCGCCGACCGCCTCGCCGAGGCCGCCGACGTCATCAGCGACCACCCCATCGCCCTGCAACTGCGCAACCTGCAGATCCTCGCCGAGATCGCCGCGGAGAAGAACTCCACGATCGTCTTCCCCGCCCAGTTCCTCGAAAGCTCCCGAGCTTTGACCCGATTCGTCGAAGAGGAAGCTGGAAGAGCCGCCGCACCCCTGCCGGAGCTGGGCAGCCGCAGAGCACCAGCGGCAAGCGGCAGCTAGGGCGTGTTTCGAAAGTAGCGTCGTCCGCCCGGAGGGCGGGGCCCGCGGCGTCTGGTGCGGTGCATCGCAAGGCGGAGAGTCGTGGGGGGGGGGGGGGGGGGCGGGCCGCCCCCCCCCCCCCGGGGGGGGGCGGGGCCCCCGGGGGGGGGCGGCCCGGGC
>NZ_JBITJV010000063.1:22884-39501 GCF_044460385.1 Streptomyces sp. NPDC050121
TCCGCGTACTGGGCGTACGCGGACGACCCCGACAACGCGGCGAGGCGCCGTGCCAGGCGTCGCGGGCCAGACGGGACTTTCGAAACACGCCCTAGCTCCGCCGAGGTCTGAGTACGGTGAACAGGACAGCTTCCGGGCCGTCGGTCGTGGCACCCACAGCATCCGAGAACGGCGCCGCGGCACTGTCCTGACAACGAAATCACCGCAGCCCGCGCCCTCAGCATCACGGATGGCGTCGAGCCTGGCGCCAGGGCGTCCGGCGCATGGTTCACGTGCCGCCAGGTCATGGACACGGGATTGACGGACTGAGGCCGCAGGCGGGGGAAGGGGGAGCACGGGACCTGACCGTGCGTGGCCGCACATGTCGCGGCGTCCGGCGTTCGACGTTGTACTGGTGACAGGAGCGCTGCCGAGCGAGGGGAGCAGCCGTGTCGCCTCCCGACGTTTCTCGTCCCGCGAAGCCTGAGACGGTTTTCAACCGCGACGCCGAGTGGGACGCACTTGTCGCCTTCGCCTGTGACACCCGGCCCGGAGCCGGCCTCGCTGTCGTGTCGGGACGGTTGCGGCAGGGCAAGACGTACCTCCTGGAGGCACTCACCACGGCCCTGGGCGGCTTCTACTTCGGGGCGCAACAGGCGGCTCAGGCCGAGTCCCTGCGCAGCCTTGGCGACGAGCTCGCCCGCTACGGGCACACAGCGCCGCCGAATCACTGGCGCGGCTGGGAGGACGCCATCGACGCCCTGCTCGCGCTGGGCGACCGGCGGCCTGTCCCGGTCGTCGTCGACGAGTTCCCCGACCTCGTACGGCAGAGTCCCGAGCTGCCCTCCGTCATCCACAGCGCCTACCGGCGGCTGCGCGACGCGGGGCGGGACAACCGTACGCGCCTGCTGCTGAGCGGGAGTTCCCTGCCGGTGATGCACCGGCTGTTCAGCGCGTCCTCACCTCTGCGCGGGCTGGCCGATCTGGAGCTCACCCTTCGTCCGCTGGACTTCCGACAGGCCGCACGGTTCTGGGGCATCGACGATCCCGGCCTCGCCCTGCTGGTCCACGCCGTCGTGGGCGGAACCCCCGCCTACCGGCGCTACGCCGGAGACGACACCCCCAGCCGGCCGGACGACTTCGACGCCTGGGTGTCCAGAACCGTCCTCAACCCCCAGACCCCGCTGTTCCTGGAGACACATCACCTGCTGCAAGAGGAGACCGACCACTGGGACCGTGCGCTGTGCCATTCCGCGCTCGCCGCCATCGCCTCGGGCTGCTCGACACAGGGCGCGATCGCCGAATGCCTCGGCACTCCGCTCACCGACGCCTCACACTGTCTCGCGCTCCTGCAGTCAAACGGTCTGCTGTACAGCGAGCCCGATGCCTTCCGTCCGAACCTCATCCGGCTGCGCATCGCGGAGCCGCTGCTGGCCTTCGAACACGCGGCTGTCTGGCCCCATCGCTCGGCGCTGGCGCAACAGGACGCCGTCGAGGTCTGGCGGCGCGTACGTCCCGTCTTCGACTCCGCGGTGGCCGGCCCTCATTTCGCCCGGATCTGCCGGGACTGGGTCCTGGACTTCGCCGACCCGGCGGTCTTCGGCGCGCACCCCGCGACCGTGGCCCACGGCTCACTTCCCGGCCCGGCACGCCTTGCCGGGCCGGACGCAGAAGACGCAGCAGCGGAAGTGGTCGTCCGCGGCCGGGCCGACGCCCGTCCCGGGCCCCTGCTTTCGGTGGGAACGGCGCGCTGGGACGAGGTCATGGACCTGCACCACCTGGAACACCTCCGTCACCTCCTCACCCTGCTCGCCGCCCGCGGCGAGGACGTCACCCACACCCGGCCCGCCTGCTACAGCTCCGCCGGCTTCACTCCCGCGCTCCGCGCGGTCGAAGCCGAGGGACATGTGGTACTCGTCGACCTCGACCGGCTGTACCGGGGGCAGTAGCCCGGCAGCAGCGGCGAAGCGCGCGGTGCCCGGCGTTGATCCGGTTCAGCCGGGGATCCCGCTTGTCGTCCCTGCCCGGGCCAGGCACAGGCTCCTCCCGGCGTTCCCGGTGGACCGGTTCCGGACCGCCAGCGATGGGCTGCCAGCGGTCGGCGAGCCGGGCCTCGATGCCGGGCATCGTGGTGTACTCCAGATCCCGAACGACTGCAGTTCCGGGATCTCTGGGGCAACGCCGAGCGCCAGGTGTCAGCCCTGGGGAAGGCGTTCCCTGCGCCAGTGGCCGTGGCCGCCCGTTATGGCGGACAGGCAACCAGTCAGGCAGCGGCGCCGATGACGCCGGTGATCGAATCGGCCCCCTGCGAGGCGCCGGGCCACGAGCCCGGGCCGGTGCCACTCGGCGGAAGCGGCCGGGCGCGGTCCTCGCGCCCGCCCCGCCTGGTCGCCCAGGACACGTGAGCGGTGCGCGCGCTCTCCAAGGGGCGGACAGTGGAGAGAGGACCTGTGCCGCGAGCGTCCGAGGAGGGAGCGGTGACATGCTGCATCGATTGGTCGAAGACCTCATGACCACGGCTGTGGTGAGTGTGCGGCGGGACATGGGCTTCAAGGACATCGCCCAGCACCTCGCGGAGCACGACATCACCGCGGTACCCGTCGTCGACGACCAGGGCCGTCCGGTCGGCGTGGTGTCGGAGGCGGACCTGCTGCGCAAACAGGAGAGCCAGGTGGATCCGGGCGGACATCTGACCACCGCGCACCTGCTGCCCGCGGAACGCGCCAAGGCCCTGGCGCTGACCGCCGAGGGGCTGATGACCAGCCCAGCCGTCACCGCGCGACCGCAATGGTCGGTCGTGGAGGCGGCCCGTGCCATGGCCCGTCACCACGTCAAACGGCTGCCCGTCGTGGACGATGCCGGTCGGCTGGTGGGCCTCGTCAGCCGTGGTGACCTCGTGCACGTCTTCCTGCGGCGAGACCTCACGATCCGGGAGGAGATCACGACGGATGTCCTGGCCCGGACCCTCGGCCTGGACCCCGGCGCGGTCACGGCCCAGGTCACCGACGGACGGGTGACGCTCAGCGGCACCGTGCCGCAGGAGAGCCTCATCCCCATCGCGGTACGCCTGTCCGAAAGCGTCGACGGGGTCGTCGACGTCACGAGTCGCCTCCGCGCCGAGACCGACACGACAGCCGATGCACCACGGCGGTGACCGCCTTCGCGCCGCGGACGAGGTCACTGCCGCGATCACCGTTTTCGAGAGGACGGTCCACGGGCCGTCACCGTTCGGCCCTGGCGCTGCTCGTCCGCCCCTGGTGCAGCCGCGGTTGCTGCTCGGTGGTGGGCGGTCAGGGCACCGCCGTTCCACGGTAGCCCCGCCGGGGCGGGAGCCCGGGCAGCACCGTGGGCGGGGCCTGTGGCCGTGTGTCGGCGGGTTCCTTCCGCACCGGGCGACCGGCGAGGGCCGCGACGATGTCGGCTGCGGTCAGCACCCCGGCGAGACGCCCGTCTTCCGCCAGCACCGGGAGGGCGTCGGCTTCGGTGTAGCTCATGAGGTCGGCTGCGTGGCGTACGGTCTGCTCGGCGTGGACGAGCGCGGGCCTGTGGGCGGGCAGGAGTTCGTCCACGCGCAGGCCGGACAGCGAGGCGGCTGGTGCCGCGCAGGCGACCGCCACGTCGGCCCTGTCCAGCAGGCCGGCACAGCGACCGTCCGGACGTACGACCGGAAGGTGACGGGAGCCGGATCGCTCCAGCAACTCCCAGGCCACGAGCACGGTTTCGTCGACAGCGATCGTGACCACAGCGGTGCGCATCACGACGGCGACCGTCCGCGCCAGGACCTCCTGCTCATCGTGGACCGCCCCCGGCTGCTGTTCCATGGCTGCCACCTTCCTTGTTCGCGGGCGTCGCCGCGGCGTCACGGGGAGGGCGTCGGTTTCCCTGCCGCGGCGGGGTGGTGGCCGTCCGGTCGCTGCTGCTGTTGCTGGAGTACGTCGAGGACCACGGATCCGTCGACGGTCTCGCGGATGGTGAGCAGTTCGGCCAGGGCCTCCAGCGCCTTGCGGTGTTCGCTCAGCAGGGCCACGGCGCGTTTCTCGGCTTGCCGCACCAGGCGGGATGTCTCCTCGTCGACGATGTGCTGGGTCTGCTCGGAGTAGGGCCGCCGCAGGGTGTCCTCGGTGCTCTCGCCGCCAAGGTGGTGGGGGGCGCCAGAACCGTATCCGACGGGGCCGAGGGCCGGGGACAGGCCGAACTCGCGGACCATGCGGGCCGCGATCTGGGTGGCGCCGGCCAGATCGTCGGCCGCGCCGGTCGAGCCCTCGCCGAAGACGACCAGCTCGGCTGCCCGGCCGCCGAGCCGGACAGTGAGCAGGTCGGTCAGGTAGCTCTCGCTGTACAAGTGCCGTTCGGCCTCCGGGAGCTGCTCGGTAGCCCCCAGCGAAGGCCCGGCGGGCAGGATGGTCACCTTGGCGACCGGGTCGGCGTGCTCGCACAGGGCCGCCATCAGCGCGTGTCCCGACTCGTGGACGGCGACGGAGTGCCGTTCCTCCGGGAGCAGGGCGTTGGTGGACTCCCGCCGCCCGAGCAGGAGCCGGTCCCGGGCGGCATCGAGGTCCTTGGCGTCGATGACGGCACCGCCGCCGCGGACGGCGTTGATGGCGGCCTCGTTGACCAGATTGGCCAGGTCCGCGCCGGAGAAGCCGGGTGTGGCCCGGGCGACGGTGTCCCAGTCGACGTCCGGGGCCAGGGTCTTGCCGCGGGCGTGGACGGCCAGGATCGCCGCCCGCTCGGCCTGGTTGGGCAGCGGCACCGTCACGTGCCGGTCGAAGCGGCCCGGGCGCAGCAGGGCGGGGTCGAGGGTCTCGGGCCGGTTGGTTGCGGCCAGCACCACGATGCCGCTGGCCTGGTCGAAGCCGTCCATCTCGGCCAGGAGCTGGTTGAGGGTCTGCTCGCGTTCGTCGTTGCCGCCCATCCGGGCGCCCCCGCCGCGACGGCTGCCGACGGCGTCGATCTCATCGATGAAGATGATCGAAGGCGCCCGCTTGCGTGCCTCGGCGAAGAGGTCGCGCACCCGTGAGGCACCGACGCCGACGAACATCTCCACGAACGCCGAGCCGGTCACCGACAAGAACGGGACCTCCGCCTCGCCGGCCACCGCGCGGGCGATGAGGGTCTTGCCGGTGCCCGGCGGCCCCACCATGATCACACCACGTGGTCCCTTGGCCCCCGCGATCGCATAGCGCTCGGGGCTGCGCAGGAAATCGACGATCTCGCTGATCTCCTGCTTGACCCCCTCATAGCCGGCGACGTCCTCGAAGCGGGTGGTCGGCCGCTCGGTCTCGATGATCTTGGCGCGGGCGCGCCCGATGGCGCTGAGCCCCCCGCCCAGTGTCCGGGCCGCCCGGCGGCCGCTCCACAGGATCAGGGCGACGATGAACAGCAACGGCAGGAACAGCAATAGCAGCGTCCCCCAGGGGCTGCCGCTGCTGCTCTGGGACGCGGTGATCTCCACGTTCTTGGACTGCAGCTGCTGTTCGAGGCGGCTGTTGTCCAGGGCGGTGGGCATCCGCGTGGTGAACTTCGTACCGTCCTTGAGGCTGCCCTTGATGGCGCCCTTGTCGTTGATGTCGACCGTCTTGACCTGACCGCCGGTGACCTTGCCGACGAACTCGCTGTAGGAGAGCGACGCGCCCTCCTTGGGTGAGGGGACTCGCATCAGCACCACGAGGAGCAGGGCCAACGTGGCGACGGGCAGCAGCCAGCGTGTCCAGGAAGGCGTCGGCGAAGACGCCGGCGGCTTGGGCGGCTCACGTGGAGGGCCCGGCTTGGCCGAGCGTGACAGATGCCGCCCCGGCAGACGGACTGATGTGATCACCGGACGGCTCCCTTGACGGAAGGCGGAAGGACGAACCTCGGGCGAGACCGTCCCCGGAATGACCGTGGGCGGGCGTCCCAGTTCCAGGATCGACGCTTTTCGCGCCGTTGGCAGAATCGAAGGCACCGAGTGGCGCCGTTCCCGCCTCGGCTCGCTGTGTGGCCCCGGCCCGGAGAAGGTGGCCGACCGGAAGCAAGCGCCTTCGGCCTTCCGCGCACGGGTAGTGGGGGTTAAGTCTGGAAAGTGACACTTGGAGGAGGTTGCCATGAAACGATCCGCACCCCAGCAGGCCCCCGAGGTCCAGGTGGAGACCCGCGGGCAACTGCCACCGGACGCGACCGCGTATGCGCGCGACAAGATACAGGCCGTCCTCGGCCAGACGCGGGAACCGGTTCTGTTCGCCCGTGTGAGGCTGGCCCGTACGGCGAACCCGGCCGTGGAGCGGCCGGTGATCGCCCAGGCCAACCTGGACGTCAACGGCCGGCCCGCCCGTGCGCACGTTGCGGCGAGGTCCGCCACCGAGGCCGTGGACCTGCTCCAGGACCGGCTGACCGTACGGCTGGCCCGGCTGGCCGAGCACTGGGAGGCCCGCCGGGGCCGGATGTCCGTGCCCAGTCCGCACGAGTGGCGGCACGGCAGTGAGCCCACCCACCGCCCCGATTACTATCCGCGACCGGCCGAGGAGCGGCAGGTCGTCCGCCACAAGTCCTTCTCCCTCGCCCGGGAGACACCGGACGAAGCGGCCTTCGAACTGGAGTCGATGGATTACGGCTTCCATCTGTTCACCGACGCCGACTCCGGCGAGGACAGCGTGCTCTACCGTGTGGAGCCGACGGGCTACCGGCTCGCCCAGGTGCACCCCCACCCGCGCCCGGACGGCAACGTGTCCGTACCACTGACCGTCAGCGAGCTCCCGGCGCCCCGGATGAACGTGGCCGAAGCAAAGCAGCGGCTGGACATCACCGGATTCCCGTTCGTGTTCTTCGCCGACGACAGCACCGGCCGCGGCAACGTCCTCTACCACCGCTACGACGGCCACTACGGCCTGGTCACACCCGCCGCGTAGCAGCCCTCGAACACACGCTGGTGGTGGCTACCGGACGAGCACGCGTTCGCCGGAGCGCGGCACGACCGCGTTCCAGCCAAGCTCTTCGTCGATCCGGTCGCGGAGGGCCTGGGCGGCGTCCGGCTCACCGTGCACGAGGTAGGTGGCAGAGGGCGCAAGGGCACCGCCGTCGCGCAGCCAGGCGATGATTTCGGCCGCGTCTGCATGGGCGGAGAAACGGTGCCGCCCCGCGCTCCTGCAGCAGATGGGCACTGTCGCGCAGGACGATCTCGGCCAGCCGGGCGGTGTTCCCGGTGGCGAACACCCGCCCCTTGAAGCCCTGTCGGACCAGGCGGGGAAGGTAGCCGCAATGGTCCAGATGGGCATGGGTGACCACCACCGCATGGACCGTGTCGACATCGGCCGACAGCCTCCGCCAGTTGCGGCGCCTCAGCTCCGCGATGCCCTGGAACAGCCCGCAGTCCACCATGACCCGCGCGTGATCGGTCTCCACCATGAACTTGGACCCGGTCACCGTACCGACTCCGCCGAGAAAGCTGAGCAGACCCGGCCTGAGGTCCGGTGGGTCCGCGACCGGGCGACCTATGTCCCTCGTGCCCATGAGGATCGCCTCCTCCTGCCGCGAGCGCGACGTGAAACCACTGTCCCACCGTCTGGTATGCACCGGCACGGCAGCAGGCTCGTGCACAGGCCGATCGGCCCCAGCGGTGGGCGTCGGTGGTCGCGGGCCGACATCCCATGAGTACCTGACGAAGCGCTTTCCGCAGCTGGCCCGCCGCCGGGTGTCAATCCGTACGGTGGGCGGCGGCCTCAGCCGCGATGGCGCGACTCCCCTGGCAGGGGTTCGCCGCGCGGCATGGAATGCGGCGTTGGCATACGATTTGTTTAGCGCTGACTTCTGATGAAGGAGTGCTCACGGTGAGGTAGGTGTCCGACGATGACCCTGATCTCTGCGTTCGCCGCCGCCGCAGATCGGCCGGGCCGCTCTGTGCGGGCGGCGGCGGGTTATCTTTGCGACCGGCTGATCGCCACACAGCCGGAGCCCGAAGGCGGCCGTTGGCGCGAGAACGGAGAGGTCGTTGTCCCGGCAAGGACGGCGTCGTTCGTGGAGGGCCATGCCGCGGGTCTGGAGCCGGTGACAATAGCGTACGAGCAGCAGGGGACCGGGGAGCCGCTGGTCCTGCTGCATGGCGTGGGGCATCGGCGGCAAGCCTGGGATGCGATCGTGCCGCTGCTGGCCGGGCAGCGGGAGACGATCGCCATGGACCTGCCCGGGTTCGGAGAATCTCCCGACCTGGATCCGACCGTACCGCGCGATCTGCAGACAGCTGTGGCCTGGCTGGGTGCCGTGCTCGCCGAGCTGGGCGTGGAGCGGCCGCACGTGGTCGGGCATTCGCTGGGCGGACTGATCGCTCTGCATCTGGGCCAGGCCGGGCTCGCGCGCAGCGTGACGGCCCTGGCGCCGGCGGGATTCTGGACCGATGCCGAGCGGCGGTACGCCTACGCCATGCTGGCCGCGGCCCGACACAGCGTGCGGCTGCTGCCGGATACGGCCATGGTCCGCCTGGCGCACACGGCGGCCGCACGGACCGCGCTGGCCGGCACACTCTACGGCCGACCGGACAGGTGCCCGGCCGAGACGCTGATCGCCGATCTGCGGGCGCTGCGAGACGCCACCGCCTTCGGCTCGACCCTGCGGGCGGGGCGGACACCGGGCCTGTTCACTGGGGACATCCCCGATGTACCGGTCACCATCGTCTGGGGCGCCCGCGACCGCATCCTGCCGCCCCGGCAGGCCACTCGCGTCCAGGCCATGATCCCCGGAGCCCGGCTCGTAGAGCTGCCCGACTGCGGCCACATACCCATGAACGACGCACCCGACCTCGTCGCTCGCGTGGTCCTTGAGACGACCCCGTCGGCCCCCGAGGAGCAGTAAGCGGCCTCGCGTGAAAATGCCGCGGTTCCACGCTCCGTGGTCGACCAACTCAACGCGGGTCGACCGGGTGTCCCGCCGCGGCCAGGACGCACCGTGCGGCCTTCGAGGCGATCGTGGTCTGGTGGCTGACCTGGTTGAGCACGTACGTCTCGACCAGCTGTGCCCGGGGGAGCGAAGCAGTCACCTCCAGCAGCGGCTCTCCCGCGAGGACGATCCGGCCCAACGGCACCGCCCGCACCTGACCGGTGAACTCCATGCCCAGCAGCGGCGCCAGATCGCGCGGCGGCCGGTGCAGCGCCGAGGCGAAGGAGTCGACGTTCTCGGGGCCGACCCGGAAGCCGGACAGGAAGTCGAGCGACGACTCCAGGCCGGCGGCAACCAGAAAGCCGCGGTCGGGCGGCATGTCGCGGACGAACAGACTGAACGTCGCCGGGCCAGTCATCCCCTCCCGCAGGTACGACATCGCCATCGTGACCTCGTACAGATCAGTGGTCGTCACCTCGGACATTCGGTGTCACCTCCTGGGCACCCCGGCCTGTCACCTGTGGAACCGCGCAGACCACGAGGGCTCCACCAGGTCCCATTCGGCGTCCCACTGCACGTACCGTCTGCGGTCCAGCCCCAGACGCATGCCTTTTCCCGCAGCGACGAAGCAGGCGTGCACGCCGACCGCTGTCATGCCGCCCATCAGCCAGCCGGTGGCCTTCGCGTTGTCCGCGGACATGGCGTAGTTGTCCGTCGCGGTGCCCTCCGGGATCCGCGTGATTTCTGCCGGGTGCAGTCCGTACCCGGTGACCAGTTCGGCATCGCACGGGCGGGGCGTAGGGCCGACCGGCGGGCGCCGCGGCACCGGGTAGGGATGCTCTTCGCATACAGTGCGGGCGCGCAGGCGTGCACGTGGTTCGCCGTGAGGCGATCTTGGACGCCTTCGTTCTCGTCTCCGCAGGCATCCCTCGGGCAGCACCACCAGGAGGAACAGTGTCATCCCCGCAAGTGATCACCCCCGCGGACAAGCTCGCCGAGGCGAAGAAGCAGCTGAACTTCCCGCGTATCGTCGCGATCTGCGGCTCCACCCGTTTCATGGCCGAGATGGCCGAGGCCGATCTGCGGGAGACCAAGGCCGGGAGAATCGTCGTCAAGCCGGGCTGCGACCTGAAGTCGCCGCATGAGCTCTGGTCCGATCCTGTCGAGGCCGAGGCGCTGAAGATTCGGCTCGACGAGCTGCACCGGTCGAAGATCCTTCTCGCTGATGAGGTGCTCGTGGTCGGTGACTACATCGGAGACAGCACCCGGTCCGAGATCGCCTACGCCCGGTCGCTGGGCAGGCCCGTGCGGTTCACGCACCTCGAAGTCGACCCCGACGCCTGAGGGCTCGCCCCCGCATCCTCCGCCAGCACCCCGTTGCAGTTGATCGTCTGGCGGGTGGCGTGGTGGTGAGAGCGGGCTCACGGAGCTGCGGAGGGCATCGCGGCCGTGATGGCGGCGGCGAGAGGCTGCTGGTGGTTCGTCAGGTAGAAGTGGTCGCCGTCGTACCTCTCGAGTCCGCGGAAGTGCGTCGTGAACGCTCGCCAGGCAAGGAGACGGTCCTCGCTGATCAGCTCGTCGTGCAGGCCCGCGAATACCGACAGCGGGACGGGCAGCGGCTCGGGGCTGCGGGAAGGAGTCCAGGTGTCCACGAGTTTGAAGTCGCTGCGGAACACCGGGGCGAACTTGTGCCAGACGTCGTCGTTGTCGAGGAGCTGCGGTGGGCTGCCGCCGCCGCTCCGCAGCCACACGCGCAGTTCGTCGTCGGCCGTCAGGTGAGGGCGGTTGTCGGCATTTTTCCGCCACCCAACCGCCGTCCAGCCGGTTGTTTCTCGGATATCGAGACAGGCCCTCGCGAGGGCCCAGAGGCCTCATTGACTTTGCTGCTGCGGACGGGAAATCCTCGTGCCGACCGTAGCCGTCCGACATGAGGGGGGTCTGATGCAGCCCGGACACGAGGCTTCGCTTCGGAGAACGGACGAAGGGGCCGGCGTACCCGACGGGTCCTCAGGGGCGGCATCGCGGCGGCGGGTGGCGGTGGCCAGTTTCATCGGCACGGCCATCGAGTTCTACGACTTCTACATCTACGGCACCGCCGCCGCGCTCGTCGTCGACGAGGCGTTCTTCCCCAACCTCTCTCCGGTCAGCGGCGTGCTCGCCGCCTTCTCCACCTATGCGGTGGCCTTCGTGGCCCGGCCCCTCGGCTCGGTCCTGTTCGGCCACTTCGGGGACCGGGTGGGCCGCAAGTCCGTGCTCGTCACCTCTCTGCTGCTGATGGGCCTGTCGACGGCTGCGGTCGGTTTCCTCCCGACGTATGGCACCTGGGGAGCATGGGCGCCGGCGCTCCTGGTGCTGCTGCGCTTTCTGCAGGGCCTCGGGCTCGGCGGGGAATGGGGTGGTGCGGCCCTGCTGGCGGTGGAGCACGCGCCGTCCGGCCGCCGGGGCCGGTACGCCGCCTACCCCCAACTCGGCCCGTCCGTCGGCTTCTTCGCGGCGACCGGCGTCTTTCTGCTGCTGTCCACCACGGTCAGTGACGAGGCGTTCCGGGGGTGGGCGTGGCGGGTGCCGTTCCTGCTGTCCCTCGTCCTGGTGGCCGTGGGCCTGTTCGTCCGGATCCGGATCAGCGAGACCCCGGTCTTCCAGAAGGTGCTGGCGGACCGGCAGGCGAGCCGGAGCCCGTTCGCCGACGTCGTACGCCGGTGTCCGCGGGAGCTGCTGCTCGGATCCGGCGCGATGATCGTGGCGTACGGCCTGTTCTACACGGCCACCACGTACTGCCTGTCGTACGGAACGAAGACGCTCGGTGTCGGCCGGACCACCATGCTGCTCGCCTCCATGGGGGCCGTCGTCTTCCTCGCCGCCGGAACATGGTTCGCGGCGACGCGGTCCGACCGGCTCGGCCGGCGGCGCACGGCGCTGACCGGCACCGTCGGGGCGGCGGTGTGGGGCCCGCTGCTCTTCCCGCTGCTGGACACCGGCCGGCTGCCGCTGATCGTCGTCGGGCTGGGTGGCGCCCTGCTGCTCATGGGCGTGATCTACGGACCCATGGGGGCGTTCCTGCCGGAGCTGTTCCCTGCGGAGCTGCGGTACTCCGGCGCCGGTCTCGCCTACAGCCTGGGCGGGGTGGCGGGCGGCGCGGTCGCTCCGCTGGTGGCGACCCGCCTGCAGTCCGCGTTCGGCTCGGCGTCGGTCGGGTGGTACGTCAGCTTCATGGCCCTCGTGTCGTTGGGCTGTCTGCTGGGTCTGCCGGAAACCCGCGAACGCGAGCTGGTGGAAGGTTGAGCCCGGCGCCCCGGCACCGGCACGAACCGGCTGAGGCCGTGGGGCTTGTGCCGGCCGCCGGGTCATGGACGCGCGTCGAGCGCCCACTCGTTCGTCATGACTCCGCGGAGGATGTCCGCCACGTCCTCGGCGCGCTCGTTGGTGAAGAAGTGTCCCCCGGGCAGCTCGTGCACGCGCAGAGTCGAGGTGGTGTGCCGCTCCCACGCCCGGACGCCGGGCGGGTCGGTGAGAGGGTCCGTGGTTCCCGTCAGCACGACGACCGGACAGTCGACGGCCGAGCCGGCCGTGGGCCGGTAGCGGCTGTGCGCCATGAGGTCACCGCGGATGACCGGCAGGAATATCTGGCGCAGCACCGGGTGCTCCAGCAGTGCGGCGTCCGCGCCTCCCAGCGATCCGATCAGCTCGACCAGCGGCCCGTCCGGGTCGCCCGAGTCGTCACCGACGGGGTCGTCCAGGACGGGCAGCCTGATGCGCGAAGGGGCGGGATGCCCGGAGGCCACCAGCACGAGCCGCCGCTGGTCGGGCACGCGCCGGACGACCTCGTAGGCCACCGCCGCCCCCAGGCTGTGGCCGAAGAGGAGCAGCGGTCCGTCCCCGCGGACCGGGGCGAGCGCTTCGGCCACCTGGTCCGCGAGGACGTGCACATCGGTGAAGAGAGGCTCGCGCCCTCGTTCCGCCCGCCCCGGGTAGCGCACGCACGCCGTCCGGGCGGTGCCGGCCAGCCGCGCCGCAAGGTCCCGGTAGGAGTCGGCGGAGCCGCCCGAGTGCGGGAAGAAGAGGACCGTCCAGGACGTGGCGGGTGACGCGACGGAGGCAAAGGACCGTATCCACGGTTCGGCATCGAGCACGGCTACCGCTCTCTGGGAGGACGACGGACGACGACGCGGATCAGAGGGAGTGGAGCAGGGCGAGGGTCTGCTGGAGTTCGTCCCGCAGTGCCCGTCCGGCCGCCTCGGCATCCCCCTGCACAACGGCGTTCACCAGGACGGCGTGTCCCGCGTCGCCGTGGTTCGGATTGTCGGAGCGCAGGCTGAGCAACTCGACGAGATCGAGCAGCCGTCTCTGGAGCACCGGCACGAACTCGGTGAACAGGCTGGTGAGGACCGGGTTGTGGGCCGCGGCGACCATGACCCGGTGCAGGGCGATGTCGGCCTCGACGAACTCGGCGTTGCCGGCGTTCGCGGCGTCACGGCGCCTGGCCAGGGCATCGTGGAGGGCGGTGATGTCGTCCTCGGTCCGGCGCTGCGCGGCCAGCTGCGCGGCCTCCACCTCAAGGAGCATCCGCACCTCGTAGACGTCGGTGATGACCGCTTGGCGGAGCTGGGTGGACCAGTCCTCCTTGGGCTTGGTCGCGATGACGAAGACTCCGGCACCCTGGCGTGCCTGCACCAGTCCCGCGCCGGCCAGTGCGCGCAGGGCCTCGCGGACGGTGGAGCGTCCCACGCCGAGGGACTTGGCGAGGGCGGTCTCGCCGGGGAGCTTCGTCCCCACCGCCCACTCGCCGCCGGTGATCTGCTCGCGCAGGTGTTCCGTGGCCTGTTCGACCAAGGGGGACGGCCGCAAGGCACCTAGTGACATGTGAGGTTCACCTTTCCACACCTCTCGGGTTGTCTGAGGAGCTGAGTTGTCGTTACTGTACCTCGCATGCTGCTGCACGAGCTCCTTCTCCTCGGCTGCCGCTGCGGGGCCTGACACGACCGGCACCCCGCAGCGGGGTTCGGGGCTGCGCCGGTCGCACGATGGCCGACCGAAAGAAGTTCAGCACACCATGGCTGCTCCCTCTCAGAGCACGGCGTTTCCCACCCTGCGCACCCCCGCCGGTAACGTCCCGGCGGACGCGCCGCGCTGGAACCCCCAGCGTCCGAGCGCGATGCCGCACCACCGTTACCAGCCCGCTCACCAGCGGGTCGCCCTGCCCCTGACCGAACGCACCTGGCCCTCGCGCCGGCTCGAGCGGGCCCCCCTGTGGGTGCCGGTCGACCTGCGCGACGGCAACCAGGCGCTGGCCGAGCCGATGGACACCGCGCGCAAGCGCCGGATGTTCGACCTCCTGGTCACCATGGGCTTCAAGGAGATCGAGGTCGGCTACCCGTCCGCCAGCCAGACCGACTTCGACTTCGTACGGCACCTGGCCGAGAGCGGCACCGTCCCCGACGACGTGACCGTCTCCGTGTTCACCGCGGCCCGCGAAGACCTGATCGACCGGACCATCGCCTCCGTCGAAGGTCTCCCCCGCACCCTCGTGCACCTCTACACCGCGACCGCGCCCACCTGGCGGAACGTGGTCCTGTCCCGCTCCCGTGCCGAGGTCCACCGGCTGATCCTGGACGCGGCCGGCTACCTGCTGCGCAAGGCCGAACAGCGGCCGGGCGCCGACATCCGGTTCGAGTTCTCCCCGGAGGTCTTCAACCTCACGGAGCCGGACTTCGTCCTGGAGGTGTGCAACAGCGTGACCGACCTGTGGGAGGCGAGCCCCGACCGGCCGGTGATCCACAACCTGCCCGCGACCGTGGAGATCGCCACGCCCAACGTGTACGCGGACCAGATCGAGTACATGGACCGTCACCTGGCGCGCCGCGACTCGGTGATCCTCTCCGTCCACCCGCACAACGACCGCGGCACCGGCGTCGCCTGCGCCGAACTCGCCGTGCTGGCAGGGGCGCAGCGCGTCGAGGGCTGTCTGTTCGGCAACGGCGAGCGCACCGGGAACGTCGACCTGGTGACCCTGGCCCTCAATCTGTACGCGCAGGGCGTGAACCCGATGATCGACTTCTCCGACATCGACGCGGTGCGCGAGGTGGTGGAGCACTGCAACCGGCTGCCGGTCCACCCCCGCCACCCCTACGGCGGCGACCTCGTGCACACCGCCTTCTCCGGCACCCACCAGGACGCCATCGCCAAGGGCATGGCCCATCACGCCAAGCAGGCCGCCGAGCAGGGCCTCGCCGCCGAGGAGGCACCGTGGGCGGTGCCGTACCTGCCCATCGACCCGGGTGACATCGGCCGTACCTACGAGGAGGTCATCCGCATCAACTCCCAGTCCGGCAAGGGAGGCATCGCCCACCTCCTGCACACCCACCACGGGCTGGACCTGCCCCAGTCGATGCGCCCGGACTTCTCCCGCGCCGTGCAGCACGTCACCGACTCCACCGGCCAGGAGCTGAGCCACAAGGAGCTGTGGGAGCTCTTCCGCACCACCTACATCGCCCCGGCCCTGGACGGGTCCATCGCCCTGGCCTCCTGGAACGCCACGGAACCCGCCCCCGGCGAACACCGGTTCACCTGTGCCCTGCGCACCGGTGGGCAGGAGCACTCCTGCCACGGCACCGGCAACGGACCGCTGTCCGCCCTCGCCGACGCCCTGCGCACCGTGGGCATCACCGTCGACATCCTGGGCTACACCGAGCACTCCACCAGCACCGGGCCGGGCAGCCCCGCCGTGGCCTACGCCGAGTGCCGGGTGAACGGCGTGACCCGCTGGGGCGCGGGCTGGGACACCTCCGTCCTGACCGCATCGGTCCACGCCGTCATGGCCGCCGTCAACCGCTGCGAACAGGCCTCCAAGTGACCACAGCACCGGTACTGCACGCGCAGGACGTGGAGGTCGTCCGCGACGGCAACGCGATCCTCAGTGATGTGTCGCTGACCGTACGGGCCGGCGAGCACTGGGCGCTGCTCGGCCCCAACGGGGCGGGCAAGACCACCCTGCTCGCTCTCCTCGGGGCGCTCGCCCACCCCACGCGCGGCACCGTCGAGGTACTGGGCCACCGGCTGGGACGGGTCGACATGCGCCAACTGCGCTCCTCCGTCGGACATGTCAACCCGCGGCACGACCTGCGCTCGGCCCTCAAGGTCCACGACGTGGTGCTGACCGGCGTCACCAACTCCCTCGAACGCATCCCCCGATGGACTCCGGCCCCCGAGCAGGTCGCCCTCGCCGACCGCCTCATCGAGCTGCTCGGCCTCGGCGACCGCCGCGAGGCACGGTGGCCGACCCTGTCCCAGGGCGAGCGGGGCCGTGCGCTGATCGCCCGAGCGCTGATGCCCAGTCCGCGGCTGCTGCTGCTCGACGAACCCGCGACCGGTCTGGACGTCGCAGGCCGCGAGCAGCTCATCGAGCGGCTCGACACGTTGCAGCACACCTGTCCGGACCTCTCCTCGGTCCTGGTCACCCATCATCTGGAAGAGCTTCCTCCCGGGACGACCCATGTGCTGCTGCTGCGCGACGGGCGCCCTCTGGCCTCCGGGCCCGTCGAGGAGGTCCTCACCAGCGACCAGGTCAGCAAGTGCTTCGACCATCCCATCCGGCTCACCCGCACCGACGGACGCTGGAGCGTGACGGCCCGCCGTGCGCACCGGCCGCCCGCCGGCTGAGGCGGCCGGGGGGGGGGGGGGGGGGGGGGGGGGGGGGGGGGGGGGGGGGGGGGGGGGGGGGGGGGGGGGGGGGGGGGGGGGGGGGGGGGGGCGGCGCGGGGGCCGCGGGGGGGGCGCCGGGGGCGCGGGCCGCCGCGC
>NZ_JBITJV010000064.1:0-36183 GCF_044460385.1 Streptomyces sp. NPDC050121
ACACTCAACACCCCACCACCAGCGAAAACACCCTGACCTGACATGCCGTCACTGACACCACCCACTGACACCAAACCGGCACATCGCATCCAGCAGGCCCAGGGCCCGCTCGGTCACCTCGACGGGCGTGTGCATGGCCGCGCCGTCGAACTCGGCCACCACCAGGTCGCCGAGGACTTCACGGAGGCGTTCGGTGTCCTTGCGCAGGACCGGTGATCCGTCGGAGAGGAGCAGTACCCGGGACCCGCCGAGCCGTTCGGCCTCATCGCGGACCTGCGGGAGTGTTCCCGCGCCGAAGACCACCCGGCTCGGGCTGGCCGTGTGCACAAAACTCCTCATGAAGCTGCTCTCCGTGCTGCGGGGGTCAGGGGGTCTGTCGCAGTATTCGAGGCCGTGCACCGGTGTTCCTGCACAATCTCGGCATCGCTTTGCACAGAAACGGCGTCGGCCGCCGCCTGGTCCGTGCTTGCCCGCCCGTACGGAA
This sequence comes from Streptomyces sp. NPDC050121, assembly GCF_044460385.1. NCBI lineage: Bacteria > Bacillati > Actinomycetota > Actinomycetes > Kitasatosporales > Streptomycetaceae > Streptomyces > Streptomyces sp. NPDC050121. The sequence continues at coordinate 485 of NZ_JBITJV010000064.1, forward strand.
GGCAGCGAGACTGTGCCGCGAAGGAGGGCCGCATGAGCGAGATGGGACTCGGTGACACCCACGGAATACTGGTTCGGCCAGGGGTGCGTCCCGTCCGCACGAGTGCGGGTCTGGGCTGGGAGGGGCTGTATGTGTCGACGCAGCGGGAGCTGCCGTACCGGGATGCCTTTCAGGGAGCCGGCAGCCACCTGGTGATCCTGCATCTGGACGGGCCCGTCACCGTCCGCAGGGGACGCCGCGGGTTGACGGCCGCGCGGCAGGTGCCGCCCGGCGGTCTGTTCCTGCATCCGGCCGACACGGAGCTGGACGTGGAACTCGGCGGTCATCTGAACACCGTGCATGTCTACCTGTCGGACGCGGTCCTCCAAGCGACCGCAGAGGGTGGACGGCCGGTACGGCTGGAGGAGGAGTTCGGCACCACGGATCCGCTCCTGGAGCAGCTGGTTCTGGCCCTCGACGGTGTTGTACGGCGCTGGGAGCCCAGTGCCGGCGCCTACGCGGATCAGCTCGCGCTCATGACCGCGGCCCAGCTGGCCCGTCGCCACAGCGTGCGGCTGGGGGCACCCCCGGCCGGAGGCTGGGGGAGGGTCGGCGAGCGGGCGGGGCGGCAGGTGGGGCTCACCGACCGGCAGTTCGCGGCCGTTCGGGAGCTCATCGACGCCCGGCTTTCCGAGCCGCTGTCGCTGGAGGACCTCGCCTCGGCCGCGGGTCTCGGCGTCAGCCAGTTCGCCCGGCGTTTCAAGGCCCGCGTCGGGTGCCCTCCCCACCGGTACCTCGTGCGCGTGCGTGTGGAGCAGGCCGCCCGCCTGCTGCGCGCGGGTTCCATGCCCATCGCGCAGGTTGCGGCGGCGTGCGGCTTCTCCCACCAGGAGCACCTGAGCCGAGTGGTCCGCGCCCAACTCGGTACGACGCCGGCCGCCCTGCGCCGTGAGGGCTGACGGAATCGCTGCGGGAGGCGCGCGGGCTGCAGCGGGCTATAGTTCGCCGTCATCGAGCGAAGGGAGCGACGATGGTCGCGCGCCTTGCAGGGTTTCTCCCCGGCGATCTGACCGAGGAACAGGCCGCGGTCTACCAGGCCATCTCCGGAGGCCCACGCGCCGCCGGTCCTCAGCTCTTCGCCCTCACCGACGGCGAGGGACGGCTTCGGGGACCGTTCAACGCGATGCTTCTCAGCCCTGCGGTCGGTGCCGCTGTGCAGGCCGTGGGTGCGGCGGTGCGCTATCGGTCCTCGCTCAGCGACCGTGTCCGGGAGATGGCCGTGCTCCTCGTCGCCGCTCACTGGGGCAGCGCTTTCGAACGAGAGGCGCACGAGGCCGTGGGGCGTGCCTGCGGTCTGACCGAGGAGGAGCTCGGCTCCCTGCGCTCCGGTGCGCTGCCGGCCCTGACCGATCCCGACGAGAGCATCGCGCTGCGGACCACGGCCGCCCTGCTGCGCTCCGGCAGCCTGGGCGACGACGAGTACAACGCGGCGGTGTCGGCGATCGGTGAGCGCGGCCTGTTCGAGCTGACGACCCTGGTGGGCTACTACTCCACGCTCGCCCTACAGCTCCGCGTTTTCGCAGGTGAGGAAGGCGAGCCGAGGCCGTCGGTGCCCTGAGGGAAAGCCCGGTCACCCCTCCTGTGAGCGCTCTGCCATCCGTTTCGCGACCCGCGCGATGGTCTCGCGAAGCCACGTGTGCGCCGCGTCGTGGGTGTGGACGGGGTGCCACCAGAGAGCTTCGTGGAGGGGCATCGTGCCGTGCGGCGGCTCCATGATCCGAATGCCTGCGGCGTCCCGCAGCCGCTCGGCGAGCCTGGCCTGGACGAGAGCGATTCTCCCGGTTCCGGCGACGAGGAAGCACAGTGCCTGGAAGGTGTCGGCGGAGACCTCCGAGCGGGGCTCGATGCCGAGCATGCTCAGCTGTCGCGTGGATGTTGTGTCGTACAGCCGCCGGTATGTCACCCAGGGCAGCCGGCTCAGGTCGTTCGGTGTGAGTTCGTCGCCCACCTCCGTATTGTCCTGTGAGACCACGAAGACCCAGCGGTCCTGGAAGACGTCGACCGCCGGGTAACCGCTGATGAAGCCGTGCGGCAGCAGTAGCCCGTCGGTGGTGCTCAGCAGTGCGGCCGTCTCCTCGGTGACCGTGGCGGGAGTCAGCTCGAAGTGGAGCCGGACCCCGGGCGCCTCCGCGTGAATGGTGCGGGTCAGTTCGGTGCCGAAGACCGTCACCGCGTAGTCCGAAATGATGATCTTGAATTCGTGGCGGTCCTCGGCCGGGTCGAATTCGGCCTGGCTGCTGAAGACCCGTTCCGCCATGTCGCAGGCCCTGGCCGTGCGGTCCAGCAGCGCCTGGCCGAGGGCGGTCAGCTCGTAGTTGTTGCCGGTCCTGAAGAGGAGTTCGTCGTCGAAATGCCGGCGCAGTCGCGCGAGGGCGCCGCTCATCGCGGGCTGGCTGAGCCCGATGCGCTGTCCGGCCCTGGTGACGTTGCGTTCCTCCAGCAGAGCGCGCAGAGCAACCAGGAGATTGAGGTCGAGGCTGGCCAGGTGCATGGCGCTCCCGAGGGCTGGTCACCCGCCGCAAGGCGAGAGACGAGAGACGAGAAGCTCATCGGTGCCGCCGATGGGCTTCATCCGGCGAATCGATTTCCCCAATGGGATGCGGTGCGGCCAGATTAGTCGCACCGCCACCGAGAGGACACATCCGTGAAACGTGATGTTGATTCGCCGGCCTTCTCCGGCTCCTTCGCCCTCGGCACCGTCAGCGCACAGGGCCGGGATCCGTTCCCCGCTCTGGTCGTGCCGGGCCGCCGCGTGCTCGACCTGCGTGCCGCTCTGGGCGCGCCGGAGCTCACCGTGCGCGCGCTGCTGGAGGACTGGGATGAGGTGCTGCCCCGTCTGCGCACTCTGGCCGCGGACACGGCCGGCGACTGGATGCCGCTGGACGGCCTGCGGGTACATGCCCCGGTGGAGCCACGGCAGGTGTTCCAGTCCGGCGCCAACTACCGGCAGCACGTGATCGATCTGGCCGTCGCCCACCGCTCCCCCGACGACCCCCGCACGGTCGAGGAGGCGCGGACGGAGTTCGCGGAGGTCATGGACCGGCGGGCGCGCGAGGACCTGCCGTATGTGTTCATCGGTCTGCCGAGCGCGATCACCGGACCGTACGACGACGTGGTACTCCCCGCATGGGCCGCACAGCCGGACTGGGAACTGGAGCTGGCGGCCGTGATCGCCAGGCCCGCCCACCAGGTCTTGGTGGAGGAGGCCCTGGAGTACGTCGCCGGCTACACGATCGCCAACGACCTCACCGACCGCGCCTCCGTCTTCCGCCAGGACATGCCCGGCATCGGCACCGACTGGCTGCGCAGCAAGAACGCTCCCGGCTTCACCCCGCTCGGCCCCTGGATCGTCCCCGCCGAGTCCATCGCGGACCCCGGTGACCTGCGGGTCACGCTGAAGCTGAACGGCGACACCATGCAGGACGAGTCCACCAAGGACATGCTCTTCGGCGTGGCGCGGCTGGTGTCGTACATCTCCCAGGCTGCCCGGCTGCTGCCCGGTGACCTGGTGCTCACGGGCAGTCCGGCCGGCAACGGCATCCACTGGGGACGGCTGCTGCAGGGCGGCGACGTCATGGAGGGCTCCATCACCGGGCTCGGTGTGCAGCGCACCCGTTGTGTGGCGGGGACACCGGCGTGAGCCTGGACCGGCGCGATCCCGAGGGCGCGATCGCCGGGGCCGCGAAGGCGTACTCGAACTGGGGGCGTTGGGGCGAGGACGACGTGCTCGGCACCCTCAACTTCCTCAACGAGGCGAAACGCCGCGAGGGTATGGCCCTGGGCCGACGCGGGGTGAGTTTCTCTCTCTCACAGCGCTTCGACATGAACGGCCCGCAGAAGGGCTGGCGCAGGCGCACCAACCCCATCCACACCATGCTGATGACCGGCACCGACGCCGCCCTCGGCAACCAGGGCTCCCCGCACGGCATCGGCGGCGCCGACGACCTCATCACGATGCCGCTGCAGTGTTCCACCCAGTGGGACGGACTCGGCCACGTCTTCGACCACGGCAAGGCGTGGAACGGACGCGACGCACAGAAGGTCGTCACCGCCGACGGTGACCTCGTCACCGGCATCGAGCACATGGCCCCGCACGTCGCCGGGCGCGGCGTCCTCCTCGACGTGGGACGGGTCATCGGCGTCGGTGGGGGCACCTCCCGCTCGAGCGGAGCCGAGAGTGGGGGAGAGCTGCCCGACGGCTTCGCCATCACCGAGGAGCACCTGACCGCCACGGCCGAGGCACACGGCGTCATCATCGGCCGGGGTGACATCGTCCTCGTGCGCACCGGGCAGCTGGCCCGGGTGCGCCGTGAGGGCTGGGGCGACTACGCGGGCGGTGACGCACCCGGTCTGTCCTTCACCACCGCCGGCTGGCTGCACGCGAGCGAGATCGCCGCGATCGCCACCGACACCTGGGGCTTCGAGGTACGGCCCAACGAGTTCGAGGGCGCCTTCCAGCCGCTGCACCAGGTCGTCATCCCCAACATGGGCCTGCTGGTCGGCGAGATGTGGGACCTCGACGCGCTCGCCGCGGACTGCGCGGACGACGGCGTGTACGAGTTCTGGCTCACCGCCGCACCCCTGCCCATCACCGGAGCCGTCGGCTCCCCCGTCAACCCGATCGCCGTCAAGTAGCTGGATCGGCGCGATCGCCGTGAAGTGGCTGGATCGCGCAGCCAGAGGAACAAGGGAGTTCCCATGACCGACACTCGCACCGTCCTCGTCGTCGGCGGCGGCACCGCAGGAAACGGCCTGACCGTCCTGCTGCGCAAAGCCGGCATCGACGTCGACCTCGTCGAAGCCAGGGCCGACTGGAACGTCCACGGCTCCGGAATCACCACTCAAGGCAACGCCCTGCGCGTCCTGCGCGAGATCGGTGTGTGGGAGGAGGTCGAGAAGCACGGCTTCGGGTTCGACGCGCTCGGCATCACCGCTCCCGACGGGACGGTACTGCACGTCGACGCGCATCACCGCACCGGCGGAGGGGACCTGCCCGCGGTGGTCGGCATGCAGCGGGCGGACCTCCAGCGCATCCTCATCGACGCGGTCCGAAGATCCGGTGCCCGGGTCCGGCTCGGCACCACCGTCCAGCAGCTGGAACAGGACGCCGCAGGTGTCGACGTCACCTTCAGCGACGGCACGTCGGGCCGGTACGACCTGGTCGTCGCCGCCGACGGACTGCACTCCGCGACCCGCGCCATGATCGGCATGAGCGAGCGGCCCGAACCCGTCGGCATGGGGATCTGGCGCGTCTGCGCCCCTCGTCCCGCACGTGTCGAGCGCACTGACCTCGCTTACGGCGGACCCTGTTACATCGCCGGCTACTGTCCCACCGGCCCGGACTCCCTCTACGCGTACCTGGTGGAACCCCAGCGGGACCGCGCGAGCCTCGTCCCCGACGCCTACGCCGAGGAGATGCGTCGTCTCGCCGAGCCGTACGGCGGTGCCTGGGACGAGATCCGCGCGTCCATCACCGATCCGAAGAAAGTCAACTACACGGTGTTCACCCGGCATCTGGTCGAGGGTTCCTGGCACCGCGGCCGCGTCGTGCTCGTCGGCGACGCCGCGCACAGCTGCCCGCCCACTCTCGCCCAGGGCGCGGCGATGTCCCTGGAGGACGCCCTGGTCCTGGCGGAGCTGCTCGCCGGCCGCGACGACTGGGACGACGAACTGCTCACGGCGTACTACGAGCGGCGTGTCCCGCGGGTCCGGCTGGTCGTGGACGGTGCCGTCCAGATCTGCCGGTGGCAGCTGGAGGGGGTACGCGATGCCGACGTGCCCGGTCTGATCGGCCGCACGATGACCATGCTGACGGAACTGCCGTGACACCGCCCACCCGTCTCCCGCCACCGCCGTTCCAAGGAAGCGCTGCGCGCCCTTTGACTGTCGACGTCCACGCCCACGTCGTACTCCCCGAGCTGGAGGAGGCCGTCGCCGGGTGGCCGGAACGCGCCGCCGCCCGCGCTCTGGAGGCCCGCCGCAACGGCCCAAAGGCCCAGGCCGTCAGTGGGCCCATGATCCGTGAACGCATCCCCGTGCTGACCGACGCCACAGCCCGCCTGGCCGCGATGGACGCCTGCGGTGTCGACATACAGCTCGTGTCTGTGGTCCCCGACTACCACTACTGGGCGGACGAGGAGCTGGCCCGCACCGTGTGGGAGCTGGCCAACACCGGTGTCGCGGCACACTGCGCGCAGGCACCGCAGCGGCTGCGCGGCCTCGGGCTGGTCCCGCTCCAGCACCCGCACCTGGCCGTCGAGGCTCTCGAACACGCCTTGGAGCAGGGCCTGTCGGGTGTCGAGATCTCCTCGCACGCACCCGGCCGCGAGCTGTCGGACCCCGCATACGAACCCTTCTGGAGCCGCGTGGAGGAGACCGGGGCGGTGCTGTTCCTGCACCCCTACGGCTGCACCCTCGACGAACGCCTGGACCAGTGGTACCTGTCCAACACCGTCGGCCAGCCCACCGAGAACGCCGTCGCGCTCTCCCACCTGATCTTCTCCGGTGTCCTGGACCGCCACCCGGAGCTGAAGCTGATCGCCGCGCACGGGGGCGGCTATCTTCCCACCCACATCGGCCGCTCCGACCACGCCTGGCGGGTCCGTCCCGATGCCCGGGGCTGCGCCCACCCACCCAGCAGCTACCTCAAGCGGCTGTACTTCGACTCGCTCGTCCACGACCCGTCCGTCCTGCGCGAGCTGGTCCGGATCGCGGGTGCCGACCGGGTGCTGCTCGGTTCCGACTTCCCCTTCGACATGGGGGCCGAGGACCCACTGGCCGCCCTGCGCGCCGCTCACCTGCCCGACCCCGACTTCCACGCCATTCGCGGTGCCAACGCGGCATCGCTGCTGCGCCTCACCTGAGGCCACTCGAACAGGAGCCCCACTCATGGCCGAGCGTCTGCTCACCCACCTGAGGCATGTCGACCTCGCCGTTCCCGACTACGACAAGCAACTCGACTTCTACGCCGGCATCTGGGGCCTGACCAAGGTCGCCGAGGACTCCGGCATCTCCTTCCTCGCCGCCGAGGGCAGCCCCGAGCAGTACATCGTGCGCCTGCGCAAGGCCGAGGAAAAGCGCCTCGACCTCATCTCCTACGGCGCCGCCACCCCGGCCGACGTCGACACCCTCGCCGAGCAACTCCTCACCGGCGGAGTGCAGTTGATCTCCCAGCCGGGCAAGGTCGACACTCCCGGAGGCGGCTACGGCTTCCGCTTCTTCGACATCGACGGCCGCACCATCGAGGTCCTGGCCGACGTCGCCGTACGCCGGCACCGCAAGATCGAGGAGAAGGAATCGATCCCGGTCAAGCTGTCGCACGTCGTCATCAACTCCCCCGACCTGGGCGCCACCAAGGAGTGGTACGAGCAGCACCTCGGCTTCCGGCTCTCCGACACCCTCTGGCACCCCAAGATGGGCGAGGCCATGCACTTCATGCGGATCAGCTCCCAGCACCACTCCATGGCCATCGCCCAGGGCCCGCACACCTCCCTGCACCACATCTCCTTCGAGATGCGCGGCATCGACGAGTACATGCGCGGCACCGGCCGCCTGCTGCGCGCCGGGGTGCACAAGGTGTGGGGCCCCGGCCGCCACTACGCGGGCGACAACACCTTCTCCTACTTCCACGACCCGCACGGCAACACCGTCGAGTACACCACCGAGCTGGAGCAGTTGGACGAGGACACCTGGCACCCCCACGTCTACGACTTCTCCACCGACGAGGTCTCCGACCAGTGGGGCACCGCCAACCCCGTGAACGAACTGGTCGCCAAGGAGTCCTTCAACGACCCCGACCGCGGCTGCTTCACCGCCCCGCCGGTCTGATCCTCCCTACTCCGGGGGCGCGGCGATGCCCCCGCTCATTGCCCTGAGTGCCCGCCGCGCCCCGGCCCAGCCCCTTGGAGCCCCCATGCGCTTCGCCACGTACGAGTATCAGGGCCGCCGCCACTGCGGCGTGCTGGACGGTGCCGCCATACGTCCCTTCCCCGACGGCACGACACTGCTCGACCTGATCCGCTCCGGCCTCCCGCGAGCGGCAACGGACCTCCCACCCACCGCGGACCCGGTCCCGCTGGACGCCGTAAGGCTGCTTCCGCCCCTGGAACCGCCGTCCGTGCGCGACTTCTACACCTTCGAAGAGCACATCGAGGGCGTACGGCGCTCCGGGGACCGCGGCGTACCCGAGGCGTGGTACGACGCACCCACCTTCTACTTCACCAACCCCCAAGCCCTGATCGGCGCGCGCGACGACGTCCCGTATCCGCCCGGCAGCAAGGTGCTGGACTTCGAACTCGAGGTCGCGGTCGTCATCGGCCGCGACGGCCGTGACCTGACGCCCGAGCAAGCGCGCGACCACATCGCCGGATACACCCTGTTCAACGACTGGTCGGCCCGCGACCTCCAGATCCTCGAAATGCAGGTCGGACTCGGCCCCTGCAAGGGCAAGGACACCGCCACCACCCTCGGCCCCCACCTCGTGACCCCGGACGAGCTGGAGCCGTACCGGGACGCCGACGGCTTCCTGCGCCTCGCCCTGACCTCGGAGATCAACGGCGAGGTCGTCGGCAAGGACCTGCTGTCCAACATGAGCTGGACCTTCGAGGAGATGATCGCCTACGCCTCACGCGGAACCGTCGTCCGAGCCGGCGACGTGCTCGGCTCGGGCACCTGCGGCAACGGCGGCTGCCTGGCCGAACTGTGGGGTATCCGAGGCGAGCGGATCCCGCCGCCGCTGAAGCCGGGCGACACCGTCACCCTCACCGCGGACGTCCTCGGCTCCGTCCGCAACACCGTCATCCCCGGCCCCGAGCCGGTACCCCTCCCGACCGGACGCCGTCGTCCCCGAAGCCGTCCCCGTCCCTGAACGGACCGGACTCCGCCGGCACAACCCGGCCTGCTCAGGCCCACGGCAGCGCATCGGTCGCGCGGATGAGCCGGATCCGGCATACCGATCGCACGGAGGGTGGGCGGCGGGCCCCCGAGGCCGCATAGTCGTCCCACCTGCACGCCGCGTCCCCGTTCTGCGTCGGCGTGACGTCCTCCCCGCATGCCGAACGCCGTTGGCGCCTGTACGGCATGCCCACTCCACACACCGTCCCCCGGAGTTGCCATGCCTGCTTCCGTTCCCTTGCCCTCCGCCGCGATCGACGAGTCCGCCCCGCCGTCCGTGAGTGTGTCGGGCCCGGCACACCTGCTTCGGGTGAGCGCGCTGATGGCCGGCAGCTGTCTGCCCGTGCTGGGGGCGGTACTGATCGCTCCTGTGCTGCCGAGAATGCAGGACCACTTCGCCTCGACCCCCGGCGCCACGGCGCTCGTCCCCCTCGCGCTGACCGTTCCGGCACTGGCACTTGCGCTGCTGGCACCGTTCGCCGGAGTGATCGTGGACCGCGTGGGCCGCAAGCGTCTGCTGCTGGTGGCGACCGTCCTGTACGCGCTGTTCGGCACCGCACCGCTCTGGCTGGACTCGCTGGGCGCGATCATTGCCAGCCGCGCCCTGGTCGGCGTCGCCGAGGCTGCCATCATGACCTGCTGCACCACCCTGATCGGCGACTACTACTCCGGCCGGCGGCGGGTGAAGTACCTCGCCCTGCAGACCATGTGCGCCTCCGCGTCCGCCACGGCGTTCTTCGTGCTCGGAGGTGCTGCCGGTGCGGCGGGCTGGCGGGTCCCGTTCTGGGTGTACGCGGTGAGCCTGCTGCTCGCCCCGGTGCTGGCCTTCGCCCTGCCCGGCCCGACGGTGCGCGAGGTCCCAAAGACAGCCGTGGAAGGTCTCCCGGCTGCCCATCGCCGCTTCCCTTGGCGGCAGATGACGGGCATCTGCGCCCTGACCTTCTTCGGGGCGATGGTGTTCTACACCGTTCCCGCGGAGATGTCGTACCTGCTCGATGACCTCGGCGTGGAGAACACCGGTGTCATCGGTCTGGCAACCGCGGGCGCGAGCGCCGCCACGGTGGCCGGAGCGATCACCTTCGCCCGGCTGAAGCGCTCCCCCGACCCGATGCTGCCCGCCGTCCTCACCATCTGCGCGGCCGGTTTCGGCGTGATGTTCCTCGCCGACAGCATCCCGCTGATGGTCGTCGGTGCAGTGATCAACTGCCTGGGTACGGGAATGCTGTTGCCGGCGGTCCTCACCAGTGCCATGTCCCGGCTGAAGTACGAGGACCGCGGCCGGGGCACGGGGCTGTGGACATCTGCCTACTTCGGTGGCTGTTTCGTGTGCCCGCTGGTGCTGCTCGCCGTCGAGTCGGTGGTAGGCACTCTGGCCGGTGCCGTGGGCCTGCTGAGCCTGGCCACCGCCGCGATCGCGCTCGGGCTGCTGGTCGCCGGGCGGCGGGCCGTGCACACGGGCCCCGCACGATCTGTGTGAACGCCCTGGAGACCCCGACCGACGGCGGCCTCACCGCGCACAGCCGCGCCGAGCCGGTCTCGGACGCCGTGCGCCAGGAAACCGAACCTCGCGCCCCGCGCCGCCGGGCACCCGAACCGGCAGAAAGGGCCCTCTCACCCATGGACAAGGCCCGCCCAAGCGCCGACGAGGCGCCTCCCCGACATCCCCGACGGAGCCTGCCCGGCCGTCGGCGGCTTCGGCCTCGGATAACCACACCAACGAACAAGGTCGTGCACCGCTCAGGCGCAAGGTCGATACGCGAATTCCCCCGTACAGGCCGGTGACAGCTTCTCAGGCAGGTTCCGTCACCAGCGCGGCGATCTGAGCCTGCAAGGCGGGTACGTCGCCCGGTTCCCGGGCCAGTGTCCAGCGCACGATCTGCCGGGAGGCTTTCACGATGGCCCTGGCCCTGGGCAGTCGGCGCATCGTGAACGACTCCAGCACCTCGTCACTCACCCGGTCTCTGTTCACCAGTACGTCTGTCAGCACGTGCGCATCCTCCAGGGCCATGGCGGCTCCCTGAGCGAGGGTGGGCGGGCAGGCGTGGGCCGCGTCGCCTATGAGGAGCACGCGGCCCTGGTGCCAGGGCCCGTCGAGCAGGTGGGACTCGAACCAGGTGTAGTGGATGGCGGAAGGGTCGGTCAGCGTTTCCCTGATCTCGTCCCAAGGGCCGTGATAGTGCTCGGCGAATCCGCGCACGATGGCGAGCTTTTCCTCCGGGGTCGTCCGCATGCGGTCCTGCGCGATCTCGGTGAAATAGGCGTACATGGCCCGGTCGTTGATCGGGCTGTAGCCGGAGATGTAAGAGGGTCCGCCGTAGTAGAGCTCGGTGTGGGTGACCGAAGCCGGGCGGGGCACGATGACTCGCCACGCGCCAAGGCTCTCCCCCTGGATGTCCGCGTCGATCCCCAGCGCCTGCCGCGTCGCGGAGCGGATCCCGTCGGCGCCGATCACCAGGTCATAGCGTCCGGTCGAGCCGTCGGTGAACTCTACGGTCACTCCCGTGCTGTCCTGCGTGAGGTCGGCGAACGTCGTACCTGTGCGGACCTTCACTCCCATCGCCACCACGCGATCCATGAGGATGCGTGCCAGCGCGGGACGGTACATGCCGACAGTGGCGGGCAGGTCCGGCCCACCGGTCCGTTCGACGTCGAGCTTGACGATGACGCCGGCCGCGGCATCAGCTGCGCGCAGGGCGAGGTGATTGTGCGAGTGCCCCTCGCGTTTCACGTCCTCCCATACTCCGAGCCGCCGCAGCACCCTCAGCGCGTTGCCCTGCAGGGTGATCCCCGATCCCAGGGCGGTGATGTCGGGTTTGAGTTCGACGAGGTCGACGGCGACGCCCGCCTCGGCGAGCAGGATCGCGGCGGCGGTACCGGCTGTACCACCTCCCACAACAAGTACGGTGCTGACTGCGGGCATCGTCGTGCTCCCTCCGAGCCGATTCGTCGTCAGACGCGAGTGTTCGCGTTCGTGATGCCGGGGCCCGAAGGTGAGTGACCCCTCGGGCCTCGTGGTCAGGACAGGTAGGGCTTGACCGTCTCGTTGGGCTGGAAGCGGAACTTGTGTCCCCACATCTCTGGCCGCTTGCCCTTGCGCAGATTGATGAAGTGCGGCGACCTGCGCTCCAGGTCGTCGATGGCCAGGCCGTCCCAGCCGTACTCGATGAAGAAGCCGGCCGGCGAGTGGATGTAGAAGGACACTGTCTGGTCCCCGATGTGGCGTCCGAGGTTCATCAGCAGGTCGGGGTTCTCGTCCCCGCCCAGGACGTCGTAGTAGGAGTAACCGACGTCGTCCAGGCTGCGGGATTCCAGGTAGACGTGGTGCAGACCGAGCGAGTTGGGCACTTCGAGCACAGCGACGTTGTGGTGGCGCGGGTTGGCCCGGAGGAACCACATCTCTCCCAGCGGCTCCTTGAGCGTGATGATGTCGCTGGTGAGGAAGCCCATGGCGTCGACGTAGAAGTCCACCGCCTTGCGGGCGTCGGGCACGGCGAAGACGACGTGGCCAAGGCCCTGGTCGCCGGTGACGAACCCGGCGTGCGGCCGGGGCGGGTCCCAGTCGCGGTAGCCGGAGTCCTGGTAGCAGTACAGCTCCAGGCGCTGGCCGAAGGGGTCTTCGAAGTGCACCAGCCGGTCCACGCCGCGTGCTTCGGTGGTCGCCCGGTCGGCGACTTCGGTCTTGACGCCGGCGTTCTCCAGCCGCTTCACGGCGGTGTCCAGGTCGCGGTGGTTCAGGACTTCCCAGCCCGCGTAAGCGAACCTGTGCTCCGTGCCGGGGTGCACGGAGATCCGGTAATCGGCATCGTCGATCTTGACGCGTACGGCGCCGTCCGCCCCGTCGGGACCGAGCATGCATCCGAGCACCTTCGGGGCCCAGGTGCGCCACTCCTCGTGGTCGGGGGATTCGACTCCCACGTAACCGAGTTTGGCGATCTCTCCCATCAGGGTTCTCCACTCCCCGCCTGACGGCGGTGTTGCGCAGGGAATTTGTGTTGACGCGACGTTAGAAGCAAGCGGTAACACCGCGGAAATAGTTGTCCTCTATTGCTGGCATGCGGGAATTCGAATAGATCGCTGCCCTCACCCGATTCCGGGCCCGTGGGGGCGTCACAGGTCGAGGACGATCCCGTCGTCTGCCGCACGCGAGACACAGGTGATGATCAAATTTCCCGCGTCGCGTTCCGACCTGCTGAGTACGGAATCGCGGTGGTCGATCCGTCCCTCGACAACCCGCACGGCGCATGCACCGCAGATTCCGGCGCCACAGGCGTACGGCACGTCGACGCCGGCGTCGAGCAGCGCGGTCAGGATCGGAGTGCCCGCCTCGACGTGGACCTGTTCGTGACGCCGTGCCAGCACGATGTCGCAGGGGCGGCCGGCGCCCTCACGCAGTGCCGCCGCGTCGAAGCGCTGCCTGTTCACCTGTATGCGTCGAGTCTGCTGTGCGGCCTTCTCCACCGCGGCCACGAAGTGGTCCGGCCCGCAGACGTACACCGCGGTCCCGGCTGCGGCCGCACTGAGCGTCGCGTCGATATCCAGGCCATCGCTGACCGAGGCAGGCGGCCCCAGGGCGAGCACCTCTTTGCGCAGTGCCCCGTTGCCCGACCCGCGGTCGACATGGATCAGGGACCACGGGTAGACGCGGGCCGTGCCGATCAAGCGAGCCATCGGCAGGAGCGGTGCGATCCCCGCACCCGAGGCCAGGAACAGATAGGCGCTTGCCCCTGCCAGCCGGAAGCGGTCGTACGGCCCACGTGCTCCCACCCGGTCTCCGGCGGCGAGGACGTCCCGCACGTACACGGAAGCCGAGGCGGCCGCGCCCCGCTCGTCCACGGGCGGCGGGCACCTGATCAACAGGCGCCAGTCGGCATCGGAAGGCTCTCCGGCCAGGGAGTACGGACGGATCAGCCGGTTGGGCAGCAGCAGGTCGATATGCGCTCCCGGCGGCCACTTGGGCAGCCTTCCGCCGTCCGGATCCGACAGCAGGACTTCCACGGTACGGGCGCCGACCGGACGCTTCTTGCGTACGACGAGGTCGCGCACACGTCGCGTCTCACCCACGGCGTGGTCACACCTTCTGCGCCACGCAGGTGTTGCGCTGGACGCCGAGCCCGGTGATCGCGGCCTCCAGTACATCGCCGGGGCGCAGCCAGCGCTTCCAGCGGCCTGCGTTGCCCGCGGGGCTGCCCGTGAGGATCAGGTCGCCCGGGTGGAGCGTCGTGGCCGCCGAGGCCTCGGCGATCAATGTGGGCACGTCGAAGAGGAGGTTGGCCGCGGTGTCCTGCTGTTTGCGCTCGCCGTTGAGGTCGAGCGTCAACTGCAACTGGCGGTGATCGGCGATGAGGTCGGCCGGTACGACGAACGGTCCGCACGGCAGGAAGGTCGGGCGGTTCTTGGACCGGAGCCAGTCGCCGCCCAGGGCACGGTGTTCGGCGGGGAACTGGAGGTCACGGGCGCTGATGTCGTTGCAGACGGTGTACCCGGCGACGTAGTCCATGGCCTTCTCGGGCGGCACGCGCCGGGCGGTCCTGCCGATGACGACGGTCAGTTCCACTTCCCAGTCGACCTGCTGCGCTTCAACCGGCAGGATGACGTCGTCGTCGGGGCCGCACAGGGCGGATGCCATACCGGTGAAGAAGAACGGGCTTCCGGTGCGGGCCCGCTCGTCCATCATCTCCTCTGCCGCGCGGCGCAGTTCGTCGTCGGAGCGCGGGTCGTCGGCGGCACGGCCGGAGACGATGATCTCGGCAACGTGGGATCGGTAGTTGGCGCCGGCCTGGATGATCTGACGCGGCTCGACAGGAGCGTGAACACGCACCTGCGCCAGCGGCTGCGCGGAGGCCTCACCAGCCGTCGCCGCTATCTCCGGCAGTCTGGGGCGAACGGCATCCCAATGCTCCAGAAGCGCTCTGACCGTCACCGGAGGGTCCACGAGTCCGAAACGGTCGAGACGTATCACCTGGTCCCCGACGACCAGACCGGCGTACCGGTCCTGACCGTTGGAGAAGGTGCCGAGGGCATGACCTTCCACCCAGCGCTTCACTGCGTTCTCCTTCACATCCGCCGGTGACGCTAGTGACGATGCCGGGGCGGGCGGAAATAAACGCTGTGAATACGAGGTATCGCTGGACCTGTGCCGCGGCCGTCACCTCTGGGCACGTCACAGGGTGCGACCGCCGTCTGTGCACTGGGCGACGGCCAGCAGTTGTTCGCGCAGCCAGCGGTGCCCGGGGTCGGCGTCGCGCCTGGAGTGCCAGTAGGCGGACTGGCGCAGCGGCTGGAGGTCGATGTCGGTCTCCAGCAGGACGATGTCCGCCCCGTCCGCGACCCTGCGCCCGAGGCGTTCCGGGATGATCGCGATGAGTTCTGTCTCCGCGAGCATGAACGGCATGGCCGTGAAGGTGCTGGCGGTGGCCTCGGTCCGGCGCTGCACCGAGGCTGCGTCCAGATCTTCCTCCACCAGACTGTTGCCCCCGGGCGGCTGGTAGGCCAGGTAGGGGTGAGCGGCGAGGAGCTCAGCGGTGAGCCGTTCTTCGGCCCGGGGGTGTTCCTTCCAGACGGCACCGACGAACCGGTCCTCGATCACGGGCATCCGGGAGCAGTCCGCGAGGTCGTCGTCGGCGACGAGCCGGTCGGGCAGGACGGCCAGGTCCATCTCGTCCCGCTGCAGTGCGGTGAGGTATCGCTCGCTGATCGGCCCGAGATCGAGTCGGAGGTGCGGTGCCAGGCTGGCAAGGGCACTCAGCAACGGTCTGATCAGCACGACGCCGATGTAGTCACTGGCTGTCATGGCGAACACCCGGCTGTCGCGGGCGGGATCAAAGCCAGGCGGCCTCACGATGGTCTGCTCGATCGTGGCCAGCACGCTGCGTACCGGCTCAATGAGCGTCTCGGCCCGCGGCGTGAGCTGCATGTGGCGCCCGTGTTTCACGAGTAGTGGGTCACCCAGCACCTTCCTGAGCCTGGCAAGAGCTGTGCTGGTGGCCGGCTGGGTCATGTGCAGCCTCTCCGCCGCCCGGGTCACGTTCTGCTCGCGCAGCAGGGCGTCGAGGACGACGAGGAGGTTGAGGTCCACTTGGCCGAGCTTCATCGCTCATCACCTGCTCACTGGTACTGCGGCACGGGCCGCCACGGCTCACGACGTGTCGCGCACACCTGTGCCGTCCCGGCGCAGACGTATACGCAGCGTTTATGCCAGCCAATCACACTGTGTATTTCCGCCCGTCTCGCGGCCTCCCTAGCATCAGCGCACAGAGTCGCACAAGGAGGCGTGATGAGGTTTGCCCGCCACCGGACGCAGCGGGGCCCACGGCTCGCCGTCCTGGATGCCGAGGACCATCTGGTCGATCTACCCGCGCACAGTGAGCTGCCGACCTTGCTCGCCGAGGACGGTCGCCTGGCTGACACGGCAGCCACCGCCCTGCGGACCAGGCGCTGGGTCACCCCCCTGACCACAGCCGACCTGATGGCCCCGCTGGATCCGCCCACCGTACGGGACTTCTCGACATTCCCCGAACACACCGCCGGCATCCTGAAAACCCTGGATCCGTCCGGGGGCATCCCCCCGGAGTTCTGGGAGATACCGACGTTCTACTTCTCCAACCCGTACGCGACGATCGGTCCGCACGACGACGTGCCTGTACCTCCCGGGGCGGAGCGGTTCGACTACGAGTTGGAGGTGGCGGCCGTCGTCGGAGCGGCCGGCAGTGACCTGAGTGTCGAAGAGGCCACGTCGCACATCGCCGGTTTCGTGGTGATGAACGACTTCTCGGCGCGGGACGTGCAGTTCCACGAAATGCGGATGCGGCTCGGTCCGGCCAAGGGCAAGGACACCGCCACGGCGCTCGGCGGCTTCTTCGTCACCGCCGATGAACTGCGAGGACGACGCTCAGGAGCGTCGTTCGACCTGACCATGGAGGTTCGCGTCAACGGCGAACTCCTCGGCAGCGACCGACTGGACACCATGGCCTGGAGCTTCGAAGCCCTCGCCGCCTACGCCTCGCGGGGCACGTGGATCCGCCGGGGAGACCTGCTGGGGTCCGGCACCTGCCCAGGCGGATGCCTGGCGGAGATGTGGGGTCGGCACGGTGATGACTTCCACCGGCCCCTTCAGCCGGGTGACACCGTCACCACCAGCGTCGAGCTGCTCGGTGACACCCGGAGCCGCGTCGTCGCCGGCACCAAGCCCCACGACATTCAGCCCTGGAGCCGACCGTGAGCACGTTCAAGGTGCTCGTCACCGACCATGCCTGGCCGACACTGGACGTCGAGACTGGCGTACTCGCCCCGGTGGACGCCGAACTGATCGTCGCCGAAACCGGTGAGAGCGCGGAACTGGTCCGCTTGGCCAAGGATGCCGACGCGATCCTGACCTGCTTCGCGAAGGTGTCCCAGGAGGTCCTGGACGCCGCGCCGAACTGCCGCACGGTAGCCCGCTACGGCGTGGGCGTGGACAACATCGACGTCGGCCACGCGACACGGCTCGGCATGATCGTCAGCAACGTCCCGGACTACTGCTCCGAGGAAGTCGCGGACCACGCCCTGCTGCTGCTCCTGGCCCTGTCCAGGCGTCTTCTCCCCCTGGCACGGCAGATCAGCGACGGTGAATGGGACGGGAGCGCCGTACCGGCTCCGACGCGGCTGCGGGGCAAGGTTCTCGGCCTGGTCGGCCTGGGCACCATAGGGCGGGCCCTGATCCCCCGCGCGCAGGCACTCGGCATGGACGTGGTGGCCCTGCGGCGGCGATCAGGCGGGGTCCCCGATGGCGTGCGCAACGCCTCCTGTCTGGAGGAGCTGTTGCGTGAGGCTGACGTGGTCTCGCTGCACTGTCCGCTTACCGAGGACACACGGGGCCTGATCGGTGCCGCCGAACTCGCCGCGATGAAGCCGACGGCCGTCCTGCTGAACACCGCGCGGGGACCGCTGGTGGACACCCAGGCGCTGGTCTCGGCCCTGGACCGTGGCGGCATCGCCGGTGCCGGCCTCGATGTCACCGATCCCGAACCACTGCCCATGGACCATCCGCTGCGCCGCCGCGACAACGTGGTGGTCACCCCGCACGTCGCCTTCTCGTCCGACGGCTCCCTGGCCGAGCTGGCGAGGAAGGCGGCCACCAACGCGGCCGATGTGCTGCTCGGGCGCACACCCGCGACCGTCGTCAACCCCGCGGTCCTGGACAGTCCCGCACTGCGCACGGCCCTGGAGAACCGTTCATGACCGTCCAGAGCACCAGCGCCGAACAAGTGACGGCACTCGCCGAACACCTCGTGCGTCGCGGTCTCGCCGCTGCGGACTGCGCCCTGACCATCCGGCCGGACCCACTCCGCCCAGATGCTGACGAAGAACGAGTTCTACCAGCACAACCGGCTGGACGGTGAAAGCGACGAGGACTTCTTCCGACGCAACTACACCTTCATGGAGAAGCGGGCCGAGGAGGGCGTCCCCTTCCTGTGGGCCGGCCTGCATTCCTCCCTCGCCGGTGCCGACGACCCCGTCCTGCTGCCCCCGCTCGGCAACCAGCCCGACTGGGAGCTGGAGATCGCCGGCGTCATCGGCAGGACCGCGCGCTACGCCACCGTCGAGGAGGCCAAGAGCCTGATCGCCGGGTACACCATGGTCAACGACCTCGGCACCGTCGACCTCTTCCGCCGCACCGACATCCCCTGGGGCTACGACTGGATCGCCAAGCACCAGCCCACCTTCAAGCCCGCCGGCCCCTTCGTCGTACCCGCCGCCTTCGTGCACATCGACGACACCGTGCGCATCACCCTGAGCGTCAACGGTGAAGTGATGCAGGACTGGCCCGTCAACGACTGGATCTTCGACATGGCCACCCTCGTCGCCTACGCCTCCGAACGCGTCCGGCTGCTCCCCGGAGACCTCCTCCTGGCCGGCTCCCCGCCCGGCAACGGCATGCACCACGGCGGCCTCTTCCTCAAGGACGGCGACGTCATCGACAGCTCCATCACCTACCTCGGACGCCAGCGCAACACCTGCGTCACCGAAGACATCGGCGACCGCACCCCGGCAATCGGCCACTAGCCCGCGCCGTAAGAAGGAAGCAGGGCTTGCTCCCGCTCCGACAAACACTGTGAGTCTCTACCTGGCTGGTCCGGGACCGGCTGGCAGGGTTGACGTCGGTCGCCTCGTCGCTGTCGTGACTCGTGACAACAATGGCCCCAGAGGTGCCTTGCCGATGAACTGTCCAACAGCTGCGGACGGCCGGCGCCGACCCGGCCCACCTCGGTGGCCTGATGAGAAGCCTGCCCGGCCCCCGAGGAGCCGTGGCCCATCACAGTTCTGCCTCGAGGTGACCTCTCCCGGGCACGGCGTCGGTCCGCAGCGACCGTGATCACCGTCTTCCGGAGAGGAATCCCGATCGCGTGTACGACCCGGTGAGCACGGTGCATCGTGAAAGCTGCACGTCAGATGGTCTGGTGTGCGTAGGCGTCGGGAGGCTCGGGCAGGTCCAAAGCGGTAGTCCACCGACAAGGTCGTCCGTCAGCGGGCGACCTTCCGGTTCGTCAGCACCAGCAGGGCCCGCACCAGCGCGGTCGCCCGCCTCGGATCGGTGCGGGCCTTGCCGAGGACACGCCAGTTCTTGAGATGGGCGAAGCCGTGCTCGACCGGGGCCCGCACCGCGGCCAACGCCTTGTTGGACAGCTTCTGACCACAGATCAGGGACCGGTTGCGGGCGGCCTTGCGGCCGGCGATCACCGCCCGGGTCGGCGTCCGGGCCGGCATCGTCGAGCCCGACGAACCCCAGGTCGGCGATCGCGCCAGGACCGGCCGCCCGCAGGTGAGCGATCAGTTTGTCGTGCCGGCAGGCGGTGATCTCCGAGGATCGTCCAGGCCGCACCGCGGAGACCCATACCAGTCGGCCGTGGTCGTCGATGAGAGCAATCAGGAGCAGACCGTGGCAGCCGACCTGCCAACGGATATAGGCGGGGGTCGGTCACGGGCGCAGCCGAACCCGGCAGACCGCCGGAACCGGACCTGCCCGATGATCTACGGCACAGACATCAGCCGCATACCGGCACGAGTCCCCGAATCGTCACTCACACCAGACCCGTGACCTGCGATTTCACGATGCACACCACTCAATGGGGCGCCGGCGTTCGGCGTGCGCAGCCGGGAACGACCTGTTCGGCTCAGCGGCGCCTGCAGGGCAGGTACATGGGTTCACCTCCACGCCCGAGCGACCTCATCGGCCCGTCCCTCACACGCCCCGCCAGGGCCCAAGACGTCAGTCACGGGACCAGGCACAGGCCGGACCGGCGCGTTCGACGGACCCCGCAGCCATTCGCCGGGAAGCCCAGCACGATCTGCGATGCCTGCAGCGTCATCTCGCGCGGGCAGACGGCCACTCCCCAACCGGTAGGGCAGCCCAAGCCCTTCGCTGCGGACTGCACTGAATCCGGTCTCATCCGGTGTTGATCGGACCTGGGTTCGCCGGTCCCGTCCACACACCCCATCACGGGCGCGCGGCAGCGCCCCGCGTATCACCCCTCGGAACCATAACTCACTCTTTCGACTTTGTCGCCTGATAAAGTCTATCGAACGGACGCTCCCTGCATCCTCTGCCGCTCCGTGCACCCCCGCCCCTGCCCACAGGGGATTCGCGCGGCCCCTCCTACGAAAGGACCGCCCCATGCGTGTGTTCACAAACGAACCGGTCGAGAGGATGGACCGGCCCTACGCCCGGCGCTGGTGGGCTCTCCTCGTGCTCTGCCTGAGCCTGCTGATGATCGTGATGGCCAACACCGCCCTCACGGTCGCGGCTCCCTCCATGACCCAGGACCTCGGCCTGTCCAGCACGGACCTGCAGTGGGTGATTGACGGCTACACCATCCCCTACGCCGCCCTGATGCTGCTGTTCGCCGCGATCGGCGACAAGTGCAGCCGGCGCGGCGCGCTCGTTCTCGGGCTCGTCCTGTTCGGCGGCGGTGCGATATGGGGTTCACTCGTCGACAGCGGGGCCGAAGTCATCGCCACCCGTGCCGTAATGGGTGTCGGCGCGGCGCTCATCATGCCCGCCACGCTCTCCCTCCTCGCCGCGACCTTCCCGCGCGCCGAGCGGGCCAAGGCGATCACCTTGTGGTCGGGCACGGCCGGTATCGCCATCGCCGCCGGACCGCTGATCGCGGGCATGCTGCTGGAGAGCTTCAGCTGGCAGTCCACCTTCCTGATCAACGTTCCCGTGGTCGTCCTCGCCATCGTCGGCGCCTTCGTCCTGGTACCGCCGTCCAAGGCCACGCACGCGCCGCGGATCGACTACGTCGGTGGACTGCTGTCGGTGGGGTGGATCGCCGCGCTCGTCTTCACGCTCATCGAGGCCCCGCACGGCTGGGACGCCAAGTCGGTCACCGGCACGGTCGTCGCGGTCCTGGGGCTCGTGGCGTTCGTCCTCTGGGAGCTGTACCACCCGCACCCCCTGCTCGACCTGCGCCACTTCGCGAACCGCGCGTTCACGGGTGCCAACATCGCCGTCGTGCTGTTCTTCCTGGCCGTCTTCGGCGCCTTCTACTACGTCACCCAGCACCTCCAGTTCGTGCTGGCCCACGACGCGTTGGAGACCGGCCTGCGCATGCTGCCGCTCGCCGGCGCGGTCTTCGCCGGCTCCGTGCTGACCGGCTACCTCACCCCGCGCTTCGGCAGGAGGGCGTCCATCGTCGCGGGCATGGTCGGCGGCACGGCTGCACTCGCGCTGCTCACCCAGATCGACAAGTCGTCGTCGTACGGCGATTTCGTGGCACCCCTCATCACGCTCGGGCTCGCGATGGGCCTGGCGCTCGCGCCCTGCACGGACGCGATCATGGGCACGTTCCCGGAAGAGGAACTGGGCGTGGGCAGCGCGGTCAACGACACCTCCACGGAGCTGGGCGGGGCGATCGGCATCGCCATCCTCGGTTCGCTGCTGTCGACCTCGTACTCGTCGGGCCTGTCGGACGCGACCGCGGACAGCAAACTCACGGCCGACGCGCTGAGCCATGCGCAGGACTCGGTGGCCGCCGGGTACGGGGTCGCCCAGGAGATCGGCGACCAGGCACGCCGGCTCGCCGAACAGGCGGCGCAGGCGACCGACCCGCAGCAGGCCGCACAGCTCCAGGAGCAGGCGAGCCAACTCACCAACGGCGCCCACCGGATGGCGGAGGCGGTCGGCTCTTCGTTCGCGGACGCGGTGGCTCACACCAGCCTGGTGGGCGCGGTGATCCTGGGGCTGGGGTCGGTGTCCGTGGCCTTCTTGCTCCCCGGTAAGGGCCGTGGTGCGAAAGCGAGGGCGGAGGATCCGACCAAGGCCGAAGAGGCGATCAAGACCTCGGTAGCCCTGGAGAAGGAGCCCGAGATCGCACGTACGAGTTCGTGATCCCCGCCATGTTCTTCGCGTCCCCGCCGACCAGCACCTCACCGGTCGCACACCCCGCGCCTCGGGCTGACCCCGGGGCGCGAGATACACCCGCCGCCCACCACAGCAGGAGACGGGGCCGATGACCGCCGACACCGCCACCCGGCACAAGAGCGCGTGCATCCTGTACGAGAACAACCGCGGCATCCAGACCGACGCCCGCCGCTTCGCCGAGATCCGCGGCGCCGAGGAACACGTCGCCGCCGCCGGCTACACCCTGATCGGACGCACCGTGCTCGGCAGACAGGTTGTACAGCCGGAACCGCTGTTGCGGCGCTGAGTGATGCCTCTGGCCGGCCCAGGAGTCATCCGGTGCTCAGGCCCTGGGGCGCGGGCGGGGCCGGTTCGCGCACGGCCAGGTAGACCGCGTGCACCGCGAGTACGCGCTCGATCTCGTCGATGATCGGCGCGAAGAACTGCTGTCGATGGTCCGCGTCCGTCATCGAAGTGACCGCGAAGTACATGCTGCCGAACGCGGCGAGGAGTGTGGCGTTCCGCAACATCGCGACGGGGATCACGGGGGAAAAGGCAGACATCTGCGGTTTTTCGCCGATCCACTGTTGCGCTGTCTCGGGCGTGACCACCAGCACGCCCAGGGCGAGGAAGAAGGTGAACAGCGTCAGGCCGACCACCGCCGCCTGCACGAGCTGGCGGCTGGCCAGCATCAGCAGCAGGTTGCGTTCCTGCCGTGGGGTCAGCGGCATTGCAGGCAGTTGACCGTCGGGCGCCAGCTGCTCGACCCGCACACCGGCCAAGGGAGTGTCCCGGCACGCCGCCGCGAGCGTGGGCCGGCTGAGGTCCTGCTCGACCCGGCTGATCTCGTCACGCAGGCGGGCAGCGGCGGCAAGCACGGTGATCGCGGCGAACAGCACGACGACGAGTACGACCCGCCACCACGCCAGCCGGTTCATGGCCTGCCACAACTCGCCGGTGAAGAACAGGAAGAGCGTGACGAAGAGCAACGCGGGCAGCGCCCGGCCCAGCAGGTGCACGCTGTTCCGCAGGTCGAAGACCGAGTGGCGGACCGCCCGACGCAGCAGTGTGCCGAGACCGTAGGTGGTGGCCAGAAGTGTGGCGACGAACGCGGCGGCGAAGAAGATCACGAAACCCAGCAGCCCGACCACGTTGCCGCCCGGCGGTGTGACGGCTCCGTCGACGGCGAGCTGCAACAGAGGTACGGCGACGGGCATCGTGGCGTACGCGGCGAGGAACGCGATGGCGGCTCTGCGCGAGAAACGGGGAAGCCGCCGGACGAGAACGGTACTTGTGCCCCACGCGGCCAGCGTCATCACGGCGACGCCACCGAGGAGGATCCACCCGTGCGAGCCCGCGGATCTGAGCGGGACGAGCCAGGCCAGGCTGGCCAGCGCCACGAAGGCCAGCGACGGCAGCATGCGGGGGAGCACGTGATCGACGAAGCCGTACCCCTCGATCATCGTGGGTGCACCCCGCCGGACAAGCCAGCCTTCGGTTCGGCGTATCACCGCCTGCGGCACCGTGAACGGCATGACTGACCGGCCCTTTGCTCAGCATGGATGAACGATCCGAACATCAACTCGACCGCACCTTATGCCAAGACTCGTGACCAACTGGGAGAGGCACCGGTTCGAGTCAGCGACGACGGGTACCTCGCGCTGCGCGAAGCCGGCTTGGCTCATGTGGCGGCGTCGGCCTGGCGGGATGCCATCCAGGCGAGCGGACGCATGGCGGAGCCGCTCCTCGGCCGCGCGGAAAGCAGCCGTCCCCCGGTCGGTCTGCAGACCGGCGAGCCGACGCAGCCTCACGGTGCCGTACCGGCCTGTCATCGCGTCCTCGCGCCGCAGACCGCGGGTGTCGAGGGTCCTCCAGGGGAGGCATTCACACCGAACCTGCGCCCCGGGCATCCGCGCCCGCGGCGCACGTTCGCGTCAGGCCCAGCAGCCGTTCACGGTCGCGGCAAGGCCGTCCACCGCGTCCCTGATGGCGCTGCTTTGGCTGTGGAGCCGTTCTCCACGGGCGAGCTCAGGCGGTGCTCGTAGCCCTTCTCCGTGAGCAGATCGCGGCCGAGGCCGGCCACCTCGTTGCCGCGAGCACGGCAGAGACCGACCCCCGCGACCTCAGCCGCAGAAGGAGTGCCGGAAACGTGACCTGATCGAACGATTCATTCACTGGACTAAGTCGCTATGATGTTTTCATGGCTCACGTATCCGCGGCAGAGCGCCGTCCTCAGCTGATCAAGGCCGCCATCGCCCTCATGACGAGGGAGGGCGTGGCCGCCGGAAGCACCCGTGCCATCGCGGCCGAGCTGGGCGTGGCCCAGGCAACGGTGCACTACACCTTCGGCACCAAGGAAGACCTGTACCGGGCCGTCATGGAGCAGCTCACCCATGATCTGATCGCACAGGTCGAACGGGCGGCGCCCGCGGACGCCGGCTTCGAGGAGACGGTCGCGGCACTCGCCGCCGCCCTGTGGCAGACCCTGCGCGAGCAGCCGACCACCCACCAGCTGCTCACCGAACTGTCCATGCTCGCGCTCCGGACACCACGGCTGCAGGAGGCCCTCGAGGGCCACTACCGCGAGGTGACGGCCGTGACGACGAAGCTGGTGACCGAGGCGGCCGAGCGCACCCGTCACCAGCTCGCCCAGCCGGCCGAGACCCTCGCCCGGTTCTTCCTGGCCGGCTTCGACGGCCTCTCGGTGCAGCATCTCTCACTGCCCGACGAAGAGGCCGAGCTCACCTGTCTGCAGGCCCTGGTCTCCGCCGTCGTCGCTCTCGCCGGAGGCCGAATGGAGCTCGTGCCCCTGCCGAAGAGCTGACAGCAGGGCGGAACGGGCCGGCCTCGCCCTTGTCGCCGTTACCCGGCGATGAGCCGCGGACGTCGGCCGGCCGGAGGGTGCCTGGTCCGCGGTGCGGGGCCGGTCGTAGACCTCCGGTCCGGCGCGTCATCTCTTCGCCGGAGGAGCGTCTGCGCCCCGTGGCCAAGGCAACCGGTCCTCAGCGCACAGGCAGCCGCTGCCCCTGACATCGGACAGGGGCAGCGGCTGTTCCGCGCGGTCGGGACGACGTCTTCAGGCCGTCGGCACGCGTCCGGGCTGCGGTTCGTTGGTGGCCTCGCCACTGGCCACCGTCATCCTCAGCAGGGGCAGCGAGGCGAGGAAGGTGCCGATCGCCAGGACGGGGCTCAGTACGCCGGCCCCGGCACCGTCGAGAATGGCGCCGACGGCCAACGGTCCGACACCGGTGCCCAGCGCGCCCGCGCCGCTGAGGGAGGCCACCAGGCGTCCGGTCGGGTCGATGAGTGCCGCGGCGGCGAGCATCTGCACCAGGACGGCCAGTTGGCAGGCCTGCCAGAGGACGGCCGCGACGGTGAAGAGCACGGGGTCGTGGGTGAAGATCAGGACCGCCATCGCGAGGGCCTGCGCCGCGACGAAGACGGCCATCGACCGCATACGCCCGAAGCGCCGCGCGGCAATGGGTCCCACCACCGCGCCGACGAGTGCCACGACGCTGGAGACCGCGAGGACGGCCGACACGGCGGAGTGGGACATACCGGTGTGCTGGCGGCCCAGGACCGAGGCGTACGACCACGCGCCCTGGGTGACGGCCCACAGGAGCCCGGTGCCGGCGAGCAGCACGACCGACGGTCTCGCCGGGGCCGCCCCTCGCGTACCGGCGGAGGCGGCGCCCGGCGCCGTGGGACCGGCGGGGCCGTCGGGGAGTCGGCGCAGCAGCGGCCAGGCGAACAGACAGCACAGCGCCATGAGGAGGAAGCCGGTGCCCTCCCCGAGGTCGTGGTTGGCCGCGGGGACGCCCATGATCAGCAGCGCCGTCACTGCGACCACGCCGCAGATGGTGACGGCGGAGGCCTTGTCGGCGTCGTCGGTGGCGGCGAGCGCGGCCGTGGCCGCTGCGTAGACCGCGCCGAGCCCCGCGCCGATGACCAGGTTGGCCAGGACCAGGGTCACCGGGCCGGTGGCCGCCGTCGCTCCCAGGAAACCGGCTCCCGCGAGCGCCAGACCGAAGCGCGTCATCAGCACCCGCCCCGGTCGTGCGGCCCGCTTGGCCAGCAGAAGGGTGACGACGGCGGTCGCCATCAGCTGGGTCGCGGCCACGAGCCCCGCAGCGGAGTCCGACAGCGCGAAGCGCGTCGCGAAGTCGTCGACGAAGACGGGCATCACGTTCGCTCCGCCGTTGCCGAGGGTGACTCCGGCGATGAGCGCCACCGCCACGCCGAAGGTCAGGGCGGAGCCGCTGCGCGCGTTCACCGGCCGCTCCTCTGCGAGGAGTTGGGGACTGCGACCGTTCCCCGGCGGGGTGCCGAGTGTGCGACAAGCATGAGGGCCTCACGAGTTCAGGAGGGGCGGGAGACGTTGCGAAGGAGACAGGGCCACGAACGTTGGGGGGAGTGGGTGTCCGTGGCCCTGTCGGTCAGCGGGGTCGGCGGGGGGGGGGGGGGGGGGGGGGGGGGGGGGGCGCCGCCGGGGGGGGGGGGGGGGGGGGGGGGGGGGGGGGGGCCCCCCCCCCCCCCCACACCGGGTGGTCAGCCGGCCCAGACGTCCTCGACGTAAGTGCCGGACTCGATCAGGGCGTTCAGCCAGGCGCTCGCCTCGTCATCACCGCTGCCCGTGCGGTCGCGGTAGATCGCCCTGAACGCCTCCCGCACGGCGGGGGCCATGCGGCGGCCGTCGCCGCAGATGTAGACGCGTCCGCCGGCTTCCAGTACCGCCCAGACCTCGTCGCTCTCCTTGGCGATGCGGTCCTGGACGAAGCGGGCACCGTCCTCGGGGGCGCAGGAGAAGGTGGGCCGCATGCTGACGGCTCCGGCGGCCTCGGCCGCCTCGAACTCCGCGCGGTGCAGGTAGTCGACGTCGGGGTGGTCGCAGCCGAAGTAGCACAGCAGCGTTCCGGTCGAGCGGGTGTGGTGACGGTCGAGGACCGCGCCTCGGAAGGGCGCCAGACCGGTGCCCGCGCTGACCAGGATCACGGGTACGGAGTCGTCCTCGGGCAGACGGAAGTCCTCACTGCAGGGCAGCACCCGGGCCTGGACGGTGTCGCCCGGGTGCACGGTCTGCAGGTAGTGCGAGCCGATGCCGCGGAAGATGCCCTCACCGCAGCGGTGGGGCGCGGCAAGCAGCGAGACCATCAGGTCGACCTCGCCGGGAGAGGCTGCGGCGGCGGAGGAGATCGAGTAGTGGCGCGGGCGCAGCACGGGCAGCAGCTCCAGGAAGACCTCGAAGGGCAGTTCGCAGGCGCGGTAGCGCTCCAGCAGGTCCAGGAGGCTGTGTCCGGAGGCGGTGACCTGCGCGTGGAAGGTGTCCGCGTCGGCCGCGGCGAGTTCGGCCAGGGGGCGCTTCTCGGGCGGGCAGGCGGTGTGCTCGGCGAGCACGGCGACCTGCTCCTGGGTGGCGGGGTCCTGGAGTTCGACGAAGTCGGTGAGCAGGCGGCGCAGGCTCAGCGGCCGGTCGACGGGCAGGGCGCTCCGGCTGCGGCGGCGGGCACGCAGCCGTACGGTGCGGTCCAGGTCGAGGCCGAAGCGGTCGGCCACCCGCTGGACGAGGTTGTGCGGGTTGCTCGGCAGGACGGCGATGTGGTCTCCGGTGCGGTAGGTGACGCCCTCGGGCAGCCGCAGCTTGAGGAAGCGCTTGGAGCGGCCCAGCTCATGCTCCATGTCGACCAGTTCGTAGGCGTCGAGGACCTCCATCGGCTGCACGCCGTGGCGTGCCGCGAGCCCGCCGATGACCGAGTCGGTGGTGTCCTGAAGCTCGTACAGGCCCGTCTCCTGGTCGGCGGCCGACTCGGCCTTCTCCGCTTCCGCGGCGGCTCCGTACCGCTCCAGCAGGGCGGTCCACAACTCGCCGGTCCAGCGGTCGACGGTGCCGGCGAAGTCACCGGCGGCGTCCGCGGCGCCGCGCTCCAGCAGTGAGGTGGCGCCCGCCGCGGCAAGCCGCTCGTCGATGAGGGTGGGGACACGCTGGTAGGTGGCGGCCCAGTTGCGGTCGCCGACACCGAGTACGGCGTACTGCAGGCCGTCGAGCGCACCGGGCTCCAGCCCCTCCAGCCAGGCGACGAACTCCGTGGCGTCGTCGGTGGGGCGGCCGTTGTAGGAAGCCGCCACGATCACCACCGGCCCGCCACCCGCGGAAAGCTTGCCCACGGTGTCGTTGAGGGACGCAACAGACGGGGTGAACCCGCGCTCGTCGCCGTCCTCGGCCAGGTCGCCGGCGATGCCCGCGCAGGTGCCCAGGTTGGAGCCGTGCAGCAGGGTCAGCGCGGTCCCCGTGGCACGCCGGACGGCGGGCCGGTCGGCGGGAGCGCTGCCCGCGGCGAGGGCCGCGGCGGCGGGCAGGCGCCGCTCGCCGCTGGTGCGCCGGGCCAGGTTCAGGGTGAACTCGTCGGGCTTGAGGGTGAGCGACTGCTTGATCTTCAGCTGGTAGTTGGTGTGGTCGATCAGGCGGTAGCGGTGGATGACCAGCGCGAGGACCAGGGTGGCCTCGTGCAGCGCGAACTGGCGGCCGATGCAGGCGCGTTCGCCGCTGCCGAACGGCTTGAACAGATGGACGGGCCGCTGCTCCTCCCGCTCGGGCAGGAACCGGTCGGGGTCGAACAGCTCGACGTTCTCGCCCCAGGCGGGGTCGCGGTGCAGCTGCGGGATGAGGATCTGGATCGACTCGCCCTTGCGCACGGCGTACTTCCCGCCGATGACCGTGTCCTCGATCGGCTCCACCGCGAAGGCGGGCGCCGTCGGCCACAGCCGCAGGCCCTCGTTGAGCACCTGGCGGATGTACGTCAGCTTGCCGATGTCCCCGTAGTCCGGCTCGGGAGCGTCCGAGTCCCCCCACAGGGCGTCGACCTCGGCCTGGGCACGGGCCAGGACCTCGGGGTGCTTGGTCAGGTAGTAGAGGGCGAACGACAGGGCGCCACTGGTGGTCTCGTGGCCGGCGATGAGGAACGTGATCGCCTGGTAGCGGATGTTGACGTCGTCCAGGGGCTCGCCCGTCACCGCGTCACGGGTGTGCAGCATCCGCCCGAGCAGGTCGTCGGTGCTGGTGTCGCCGGACGCCCGGCGCTGCCGGATCACATCGTCGACCAGGCCCTCCATCAAGGCCACGTCCTCGCGGAACTGCTCCGCCTCCTTCCACTTGAACAACTCCGCGCCGGGAATGGACTCCCCCTTGTCCTGGGCGAAGGCGAGCGCCCGCGACAGGGCGGTGATGAAGGGGTGCGGCTCGTCACGGTTGAAGGACTCGAAGTCGTAGCCGAAGCCGCACAGGCCGATCGTGTCGAGGGTCAGCCGGGTCATGTCGTCGGCGACGTTCACAGCCTCCGCGCCGGCGGCCTGGTCC
Source organism: Streptomyces sp. NPDC050121 (assembly GCF_044460385.1). NCBI lineage: Bacteria > Bacillati > Actinomycetota > Actinomycetes > Kitasatosporales > Streptomycetaceae > Streptomyces > Streptomyces sp. NPDC050121. The sequence goes on from NZ_JBITJV010000064.1 coordinate 30,145, forward strand.
CACTTCCCGATGAGCTCGCGGGCGACCTGGAGCATCGTCGCGTGGTAGCCGCGCATCGCGCCGAGCGAGAACGCCGGCATCAGGACGTCGTGCGCCTTGCGCCAGTTGGGCTCGTCGTTGAAGGCGGTGAAGAGCCCGTCCCCACCGATCCCCCGGAGGATCACCAGGTCGGGGTGAACGTTCTTGCGGAACCGGCTCTCGTCCGCCAGCTCGGTGACCAGGTCGAGGCCCGAGGCGAAGTTGATCTCGTTGCCGAAGACACGGAGCTTGAACAGCGGCCCCAGCTCCTTGGCCTCCTTCATCACATAGAGCAGGCCGTCGGCGCCGCTGGGGATGTCGAACGCGTGGCCGACCAGGGGCAGGGCGGGACGCTGGGGAATCGGTTCGGTTCCACGCAGGGTCTCGTGAGTCATGAGCTTGCCTTTCGTTCCGCACAGGCTGTCGCTGGGCAGAACCATACACACGACATTGTCGTCCGACAATGTCGCTCGATTGTGGCACCTGACACAGTCAATTGAGGGAACGTTCGGAGGACTTGAGACGTCAGGCCGGACCAAGGCCGGGGGAAACACCTCTCCACCCACCGGCCCGCCACAGGGCACGAAGGCCCTCCCGCGACTCCACCGTCGCCGGAGGGCCTTCTCAGACCTTTGCCGGACCACGTCGAGTCCGGACCCGTTCGATCGAGCCGTGGCCCTGGGCCGGGGTCAGCGGGCATCAGGGGGTGAGCACAGACCGGATCGGGCCGCCGATCTTCTTCTCCAGCCGGGTGACGGCGTCGGCGGCCTCGGCCGGCGGGAGGCGTGCAGCGACGGACGGGGCCAGATCGATCCGTCCGGCGCAGGCCAGGCCGATGAGCAGTTCCACGTGCTCGAACCCGGAGCCGCGGTGGCCGCGGATCTGGCTGCCCCGGCGACTGAACCCGGTGCCGTCATGGACGACGATCGACTCCGGAGTGAGCCCTGCGAGAACCGGGATTCCGCCGGCCCCCAGCGCGGCAGCCGCCTGAGCGCGAGCGGCCGGCACGCCGGCGAAGTGGGTGGGGCGCGGCGGTCGCAGGCTGAACGCCGCCGTGGGCCGGTGTCGCGCGGTCCCACTCGCCCGGAACCCGTACTGACGATCGCGATGGGTCATGCCGCTGAACGGCCGCCTGTCCACGACCAGTTCGACGGGCACCGAGTATGCGGTGCTGGTGTCCCCGCCGCCGGAGCCTGGCCCGCCGGTGTCCGGGACATATCGGCTCGGCCGGTGACGCCGGCAGCAAGCAGCACGAGTCAGGTGGCTGGTGCCCACTTTCGGTGCAGGTGGGTGTGGTGACCCAGGCGGTGAGGCGGTGAGGCAGGACAGCCGGCCAACTCCCTGGGACGGTACGGGGCTCTATCGCGCCTGAGGGCAGGCGTGCGCCGACAGGGCCGTCGGTGCGAGAGCCGATCGGCCTCCCCGGTATCGGGGAGGCGCGGACGCAGGTGGTCGCCTCGCTGGATGCCGACGTCCGGCGGCTCGCCGGTGACGCTCCGGCTTGCCTGGAAGGGGAAGCGTTCACGTAAACGAGTCGACCAACTCAATCAAAGGACATTGTCGAATGACAATGTCGGCTGTATGTTGGCTTCATGCCGCCGCGTCCTGCGGGCACAAAGGCAGACCCGTGATCACCAAGGCCTGCCTTCCCCAGTGCGCTACCGGGGTCATGGCGACCTCGCGGCCCTGCCCATCGACATCCAAGAAATCGAGGTCACACCATGCCCACCATGCTCGCCGGACGTCTCCACCTGGACACTCAGACGTTTGCAGTGGAGGAGGTGGCCATCCCCGTTCCCGGCCCTGGAGAGGTGCTGGTCGAAGTCAGGGCCGCCGGAGTCTGTTTGTCCGACGTCCACTTGATCGACGGCAGCCTCAGCTCGTCCTTCCCTGTCGACGAGGTGGTCCGCTCGCGTGCGGTCACCCTCGGGCACGAGGTCGCGGGCGTTGTCCACACCCTCGGCCCGGACCTGATGGGGGATTGGGCCCCCGGCATGCGTGTCGCCCTGCAGGCTGGGCAGGCGTGCGGCCAGTGCGACGACTGCATGCGGCGCTCATCGTGTCGGATGCCGCTGACCCGCGGAGTCGACTACGACGGCGGCTGGGCCGAGTACGCGATCGCCCGCGAGGACACGCTCGCCCCGATCCCCGACCACTTGCCGTTCGACCAGGCCGCGATCATCCCCGACGCGGTCTCCACCCCCTACGCCGCGATTGTCGAGACGGGTGCTGTCCGCCCGGCGCAGGCCGTCGGCATCTGGGGTGCGGGCGGCCTGGGCGCGCACGGCATCCGGCTCGCCCGCCTGGCCGGGGCGACCCCCGTCATCGCCATCGACCCGCTGCCGAAGGCCCGCGAGCGCGCCCTCGCCTTCGGCGCCGACTTCGCGCTCGACCCTGCCGCGGCGGACTTCGCCGCTGCTGTGGACCTCGCCACTGGTGGCCGTGGCCTGGACGCCGCCTTCGACTTCGCCGGCGTCCCCGTGGTCCGTGAGCAGGCCGCGGCCGTCCTGGGCCCCGGCGGGGTGCTGGTACTGGCTGGACTCACCCCCAAGCCCCTCACCGTCACCGACAGCACAGAGTTCTGCTTCCGCGGCAACCAGATCCGTGGCCACTACGGCTCCGGACCTGAACACGTGACCCAGCTCATCGGCCTGGCTTCCGCCGGCCGGCTCGACCTGGCCCCCTCCATCACCGCCCACATCCCGCTGGCCGAAGCCGCCGACGCCGTCAGCCGGCTGGAGAAGAAGATCGGCGACCCGATCCGGTTCGTGCTCACCCCTTGAGCGTCTGCCCTACGTGCTGAGCGGGGGCCCGGACGATCGGAGCACAGGATCGGTGGTGCCCAGAGCTCCACGTACCCAGTGCTCACCGCCATCCGATGGCTGCACGGATGAGCCGCAGGAGAGGAATGAGTCTGTGCCCGTTCCCTCCCCGGCGAGTGCCCGGATGGCGTCAGGCGGGTCGGCGATGGCGGACCAAGCCGCGCGCCGACGCCTCCTCAAGGTCCGGATTCGGCGCGCGTCTCAGCCCCTGTTGCCCCGGGGCCGCGGCTGAGCGGCTCGTGGCCCCGGACCGCGCCGGGACCGTTGGGGCGGGACCGGCGCGCAGGAGCCCGGCGGTGGCCTGGTGAGGTCATGTGCCGCCGCCGGGCACTCCTTTGCGACTCGCCGCACAGGCCGGATTCCCCTCCCGGCCACCTCCGGTCCGGCCGGGGTGTTCGGCTCCGGGACTCTGCCGATACTCCGTCGACTGGGCGGACCGCCACCGGCTCGCAGCCGGATCTGCATACGGCGCCGCGGAGAAACCGGGGTGGAGGCCGCTCCGGATCCTGCGGAGCTCGGTGGGAAATTCCTTCGCACCACCTTCAGGAGACCCAAAGAAAGGAAGCCTCGGCAAAGCCGTCCGCCGTCGGGTCGAGCGCGAGATCGGCACCGAAGGCGAGGGCCCGCTCCCGAGCCGTGGGCAGGGGGTCGACCGCGATGACCGGGGCTGCGCCGACCATACGGGCGAGCCGGATGCCGTGGGCACCGAGGCCGCCCACACCTCAGATCCCGACCGCCTGTGCCGGGCGTACCGCACCCGTGTCCACGATGGCGGCGTACGGGGCGGAGACGGCGTCGGGGATGATGGCGGCCTGGTCGAAGGAGAGGCCGTCCGGCAGGGCGATCAAGGTGTCCTCACGCGCCACGGCGCACTCGGCCCAGCCGTCGTCACAGTCCACACCGCGCGTCAGCGGCTGCCGACACGAGGCGCCACGCAGACAGCCGCCACACCCGCCGCACGCCTGCCCGGCCTGCAGCACCACCCGAGTACCGGGCTTCCATCCCCCGGCCACCTCCGGTCCCACGGCGTGGATGACGTCGACGACCTCATGGCCGAGCGTGACGGTGCGCGTCTTCGCGACGGCGTCGACGGGGAACGCGGGACTGATGCTGCCGTCGATCACAGGTGGACGTCGGACAGGCATACGCCCGCGGCCACCCCGACCAGCACCTCCCCCGGGCCGGGAGTGGGCACGGGGACCTCTTCGACGTGCCTGTCGGAGCCACGGAACGGTCGGCGCCGTCGCACGCGAGGCTCGGCGGCGCGTACCGCCGCCTCCTCGACGGCGGGGGAGCGAGCCCGTGGGGCCCGTCAGCGAGACATCGCCACCGTATCGGGTCACCTGACGACCGAATCATAGTTGGTCGATCGTCCAAGACGCCGGTTAGCATGGAGTGAGCATTTCACTCTTGATGAAACGGTGGACCGAATGTCTCGCATGGCAGCGAAGGATCGACGGGAAGAACTCATCGCCGCGGCGTTCCGTGTCATGGTCCGCGACGGAGTCGTCAAGACCACCACACGCGCTGTCGTGAACGAGGCGAAGATGCCGCTGGGCGTTTTTCACTACTGCTTCAACTCACGTGAGGAGCTCCTGCAGGAGGTCATCACCCGCATCACGGACAGCGGCGTGGCCAAGGCCCGGAAAGTGTTCGAAGGGGAGGGCGACCTCGGCGCACGCATCGCCAAGAGCCTCTACACCTTCTGGGAGGGGGTCGAGCTCAGCCCGGGAGAGCATCAGGTGGGGTACGAACTCACTCACTACGCGTTGCGCCAGGAGGGCTTTGAGGATCTGGCTCGCCGGCAGTACGCGCATTACCTGGAAGTCCACGAGCAGCTCCTGGCTGAAGCCGCCGAGAGCGCGGGCATCACGTGGACGGTGTCCCTTCCCGTTCTGGCCCGCTACCTCAACGCGGTGCTGGACGGCGTCACGCTGTGCTGGCTGGCCGACCGCAACAGCGAGAACACCCGTGAGGTGCTCCGCCTGACCGGCGAGCACCTCATGAGCCTCGCCGCCAAGGACGCGTGAGGTCAGGCGCCGGTGAGGGCACGCTCATAGACACTGGCCGCCCCCTCGTCGGACGGCGGCCACACCAGGAAGTCGGGGGGGTGCGGCGGCCGCAGCAGCCGTACCCACCCGACGTGGCTTCCTGGGATCAGCGCGTCATGTCAGTCGAACAGGTCGGGCTGGTCTGCGGTGATCTGGTCCCACAGGGGGCGGAACTGGAACCAGCCCGGCAGGGGGCCGGAGATCTGGTCGCGCACCGTCCGCGCCGTCTCGGGGTCGATGAGCTTCGGCTCACCGGCGGCCATGGCCAGCAACTGGGCCTGGCAGGAACGTTCCATGGTGATGAAGTACCAGGCCGCCTCGGCGACGGAGGACCCGACCGTCAGCAGCCCGTGGTTCTGCAGAACGACGGCCTTGCCCTCCCCCAGCGCCTCACCGATGCGCCGGCCTTCCTCGGTGTCGTTCACCACGCCGCGGTAGTCGGAGTAGATGCCGTGGTCCTCGTAGAAGGCGCAGGCGTCCTGGGTGATCGGCTCGAGCGGGACGCCGAGGCTGGAGAAGGCCTTGCCGTGCAGGGAGTGGGTGTGTGCGGCCGCGACCACGTCCGGCCGGGCCCGGTGCACCTCGGAGTGGATGCAGAACGCGGCGTTGTTGACCGGGCGCTTGCCCTGAAGGAGCTTGCCGTCATGGTCGACGAGGATCAGGTCGCGGACGCGGATCTGGCTGAACGACATCCCGAAGGGGTTGACCCAGAAGGCCGAGGGGTTCTCCGGGTCGCGGGCCGTGATGTGTCCGGCCACGCCCTCGGAGAACCCGAAGCGGGCGAACAGGCGGAAGGCGGCCGCGAGTTCCTGCTTGCGGACCTGACGCTCCTCCTCGACGCTCAGGTTCTGCGGGGGCAGCGGCAGGGTGACGCCCTCGGGCATGGCGCCGACGGACATGTGCGGGGCGGCTGCTGTCGTGGTCATCGGGATCTGGCCTTTCGTGATCGGGTGGGCGATGGCGCGGTTACTTGCCCCGGCGGCGCAGGCGGTTGCCGTACATGAGGTCCACCAGGCGCAGGATGGACCGGTAGGCCGAGGGGTCGAACGGGATCATGTGGAGGTCGCGGCGGGTCGGGAAGCGGTTCACGCTGACGGCCTGGAGCCTGGTGTACTTGCGGATTCCTTCGGCGCCGTGCCGTACGCCGA